>NZ_JBFIGP010000028.1:0-25497 GCF_041602235.1 Paraconexibacter sp. | reverse complement strand
GCCGGGTCCGTGGAGGCCGAGCCGCTGTTCGTCCGTGCCGTGCGGGACATCCGCAAGACCCCGGCTCCCGGATCGTCCGGGGGGACGACGCCCGCGTCCGGCGGGGCACCCTCGTCCGGCGGCGTCGCGGCGTCGACGGGCGGCATGCCGGCAGGCTGACCCATGGTCCGGGGATCCGCCCCGTGTTTCTGAGAACCAGTCTCATTCTTGGTAGAGTGCGACGTCGTGTTCGAGACCTTCACCCTCCCGTTCTTCCAGCGCGGCGTCTGGGAGATCCTGCTCCTCGCGGTGGGCGCCGGGCTCATCGGGACCTGGATCGTGCTTCGCGGCCTGGCGTTCTACGCCCACGCCGTCGGGACCGCGACCTTCCCGGGGCTCGTCCTGGCCGACGGGCTCGGGTTCGCCGCGACGATCGGCGCAGCCGGGACCGGCGTGCTCGTCGCGCTCGGGGTGGGGCTGCTCAGCCGTCGTGACGGCGCCGGTGAGCGGACGGACAGCTCGACCGCGCTCGTCCTCGTCGGCGCTCTCGCCCTCGGCGTCCTGCTCGCCAGCGACGTGTTCCGATCCGCGTCGTCGGTCGAGACCCTGCTGTTCGGCAGCCTCCTCGTCATCGACGGCGGCGATCTCGTCCTGGCCGGCGTCGCGAGCGCCGTCGTGCTCGGTGCGAGCGTGCTGCTCGAGCCACGCTGGCTCGTCACCGGGTTCGATCCGTCGACCGCTCCGGCACTCGGCGCGCGCTCGCCGATCCCGGACATCGTCCTGCTGGGACTCGTCGCGCTCGTCGCCGTCGCCGTGCTCAGCGCCGTCGGTGCCCTGCTCGCGACCGCCCTCATCGTGGTGCCCGCCGCGGCGACGCGGCTCGTGTGCAGCCGCCTGCGGACCTGGCAGGTCACGACGGTCCTGCTGGTGGCCGTCCTCGGGGTCGCCGGTCTGTGGCTGTCGGTGGAGACCGATGCGCCCCCCGGGGCGACGATCGCCGTCCTGAGCGGAGCGGCGTTCGTCCTCGCCGCCCTGATCCGCGCGGCGCGCGGTCGCCGACGGACCCGCGGGGGCCTCGCGGCCGCCGGCGCGGCGGCCGCGGTGGCCCTGGTCGCGGGCGGATGCGGGGACGGGAGCGGCGGGGGCGGAGGCGATCGCGTGAAGGTCGTGGCGACCACCACGCAGATCGCCGACATCGCCCGGTCCGTCGGCGGCGAGGACCTCGAGGTCGTCCAGCTCCTGCAGCCGAACTCCGACCCGCACGACTACGAGCCCCGGCCCAGCGACCTGCGGCGCGCGTCGGACGCGGAGCTGCTGCTCACGTCGGGGGACGGCCTGGACTCCTGGGCGGGCGACATCGCCGAGCAGGTCGGTCTCGGCGATCAGCTCGTCGACCTCGGAGCAGGGCGGCCCGTCGTGCTCCCCGCCGCCGAGGGCGACGGCACCGACCCGCACTGGTGGCACGACCCACGGAACGTCGAACACGCGATCGACGTGCTGCGCAAGGCGCTCGATCGGGTCGCGCCCGATCGGGCGGCCGCGTTCGACGCCCAGGCCGCGCGCTACCGGCAGCGCGTGAGGGCCCTGGACGCCGCGATCAAGGCGTGCATGGCCCGCGTCCCCGCCGACGAGCGTCTGCTGGTCAGCGACCACGACGCCTTCGGGTACCTCGTCGAGCGGTACGACATCACGTTCGTCGGCGCCGTCATCCCGGCGACCACCACGCAGGCGCAGGCGTCCGCCGGTGAGCTCGCCGCGCTGGCCCGGACCATCAAGGAACGCGACGTCCGCGTCGTCTTCCCCGAGAGCGCGCTCAACCCGCGGCTCGCCACCGCGATCGCCCGCCGCACCGGAGCCGAGGTCGGCGGCACGCTGTACGCCGACACCCTCGGTCCCGCGGGCTCTGCCGGCGAGACCTACATCGGAAGCGAGCGCGCCAACGCCGACGCCCTGGTGCGCGGCTTCACGTCGGGCCGGGTCGGCTGCTCCGAGGAGGGGTCGTGACGCCGCTGATCCGGGTCGAGGGACTGCGCGTGGCGTACGCCCCGCCGCCGGCCGCCCCCGCGCTGGACGGCGTGGAGTTCACCGTGGACCGCGGACAGCGGGTCGCCGTGCTCGGACCCAACGGCGGCGGCAAGACCACGCTGTTCCGGGTGCTCCTCGGCCAGCTCGAGCCCGGGGCCGGCACCGTCGAGGTCGCCCGCTGCGCCGTCGTGCCGCAGACCGAGCGGTCGCGGCTGGAGTTCCCGGTCAGCGCCCTGGACGTCGCCGTCATGGGGGCCATCTCGCGCCTGCCGTGGTGGCGGCGGCCCGGGCGCACCGAGCGGGTGAGGGCGCTACGGGCGCTCGAGGCGGTCGGGCTCGGTGACCACGCCGACGTGACGTTCGGCGAGCTCTCCGGCGGGCAGCGTCAGCGCGTCCTGATCGCCCGCGCGCTCGTCCAGGACGCCCCGGTGATCCTGCTCGACGAGCCGTTCACGGGACTCGACGCCGTCAGCATGCAGCAGCTCGAGGACCTCCTCGCGCAACTCGCCTCCGAGGGCCGCGCGCTGCTCGTCGCCACGCACGACGTCGAGCAGGCCCGGCGCTGGGACCGCGTCCTGTGCCTCAACCGGCGGCAGATCGCGGATGGGGGGCCGGAGGTGCTCACCCGGTCCGTCCTGGAGGCCACCTACGGGACGGAGCTCGTGGACATCGAGTGCGCGGTGCACGGCCACCACGAGCTCGTCCTGCCGCCCCACCATCACGATCACGAGCACTGACCCGATGGCGCCGGCCGTGCTCCACTGGCTGACGGACCCATGGGCCGAGCCGCTGATGCGACGGGCGTTCCTCGAGATCGTGCTGCTCGGGGTCGCCGGCGGCGCCCTCGGCGGCTGGGTGCTGCAGTACCAGCTGTCCTACAGCGCCGAGTCGCTCGCCCACGCGCTGCTCCCGGGCCTGGTCCTGTCGGCACTCACGGGCATCCCGCTGCTGGTCGGCGGCGCCGCGGGCCTTCTCGTGGCCGCAGCGGCGGTCGCGCTGGCCGGGCGCGCCCCGGAGATCGGGCGGGATACCGGTGTGGCCGTCGTCGTGACCGCGCTGCTCGGACTCGGGGTGCTGCTGGCGCTGTCGCCGGACGCCCCGCCGCGACTGAACGACCTGCTGTTCGGCGACGTGCTGGGGGTGAGCGACGGTGACCTGCTCGCGGCCGCGGCGCTCGTCCTCGTCCTGCTCGCGGCCCTCGTGCTGCTGCACAGCCGTCTGCTGGCGGTTGGCTTCGACCGGCTCACCGCGCCGGCGCTCGGCGTGCGACCGGTGGTCGTCGACGCGGCACTGCTCGTCCTGCTGGCGCTGGTGCTGCTGGTCGCCGTGCAGGGCCTCGGGAACCTGCTGGTGGTGAGCGTGCTGATCGCACCCGCCACGGCGGCCCGGGCGCTGACGCGACGCATGGGAACGATGCTGCTCATCTCGGGGGCGACGGCCGTCCTGGGCGGAGCGGTGGGCCTCTACGTGAGCTTCCACCTCGACACGGCGGCCGGCGCCTCCATCGCCGCGACGCTGGTGCTCCTGGCCCTGGCGGCCACGGCCGGTGAGCGGGTCGCCCGGTACCGTGCGACGGGTGGCGGACCACGCACAGCACCACGGTGACCACGGCCACAGCCACGACGCCCACGGCCACGGCCACCACCATCACGCGATCGATCGCGACGCCGACCGGCGGCTGCTCTGGGCGGCGCTCCTCATCAACGCCGGCTTCGCGCTCGCGGAGGTGGTCGCCGGACTGATCGCCGGCTCGGTCGCGCTCCTCTCCGACGCGGCCCACATGGTCACCGATGCGGGAGCGATCGCGATCGCGCTCGTCGCGGCGCGTCTCGCGGCCCGGCCGCCGGGCGGCCGCTACACGTTCGGGCTGGGGCGCAGCGAGATCCTCAGCGCCCAGCTCAACGGGGTCACGATGCTCGTCTTCGCCGGGTTGATCGGCTTCGAGGCGGTCGGGCGGATCGTCGATCCCCCGGACGTCGACGGGACGCTGGTCATCGTCGTCGGTGTGCTCGGCGCGTTCGTCAACGGCGCGGTCGCCTGGATCCTCGCGCGGGCGAGCCGCGCGAGCCTCAACGTCCGCGGCGCCGCGCTGCACAACCTCGCCGACCTGTGGTCCTCGGTCGGCGCGGCGATCGCCGGTGTCCTCATCGTGACGCTCGGCTGGTACGCGGCGGACGGCCTCGCCGCGATGACGGTGTGCGCGCTGATGGTCTGGGGAGGCTGGGGCCTGCTCCGGGATTCCAGCCGCGTGCTGCTGGAGGCGGCGCCGGAGGGCGTCGACCCCGACGAGATCGGGCGCGCGCTCGCGGCCCAGCCCGGGGTCTGCGAGGTGCACGACCTGCACGTCTGGGAGGTCACGTCCGGGTTCCCGGCGCTGGCCGCCCACGTGCGCGTCCCGTCGGGGGACGACTGCCACGCGCGTCGCCGCGTCCTCCAGGCGTTCCTGCGCGACACCTACGGGCTCGACCACGTCACGCTGCAGATCGACCACGAGCACACCGACGAGCTGGTGCAGATCGAGCCGCGCCCGCCGGCGTAGCCCCGCGCGACCGCCCCGTCCCGCCCCATCGCCCCGGCCGCCCGCCCGCCGCGTGTCGATCCAGCGACCCTGAGGGTCGCTCGTTCGTCACACCCCCTACGGCGAGCTACGCCGCGCGGCGTGCGCAGTCGGCGCACGTGCCGTGCAGCACGATCTCGTGCTCGGACACCTCGAACGTCACCCGGCGCGCGACGCGCTCGATCGCGCGTTCGAGACCGTCGTCCTCGAACGGGATGACCTCGCCGCAGGTGTCGCACACCAGGTGGTGGTGGTGATGGTGCCCGCCCGGGTGGTGGGCTTCGTACCGCGTGATCCCCTGGCCGACCTCCAGGCGCTGCACGAGCTTGAGCTTCTCCAGCTCGTCGAGGACGCGGTACACGCTGGCTCTCCCGACGCGCCGGTCGCCCGCGCGGAGCTGATCCTCGATCTCGAACGCCGACAACGCGCACGGCTGCGCGTCGAGCAGGTCGATGACGGCCTGCCGCGCGCCCCCTCGCCGGTAGCCCGCCTCCGCCAGCCGCTCGGCGGCGTGCTGCGCCCACGGCGCATCGGTGGCGGGCTGGGACATGCTCCGATGGTACCCGCGGGTCCCGACCGCGAGTCCCGGTCGCCGCGATCACAGGCGCGCGGGATGACGCACGACGAACTCGGTCAGGGAGCGCTCGGCGGGCTGCCAGCGGGTCCCCGCCTGCTTCTGTCCCGACGTGTCGAAGCGGATCCCCGCGACGACGAGGAAGGTGTGGTCGGCGTTCGCGTACACGGTGATCCACGATCCGGGACCGCTCTCGCCCCACGTCTCGAGCTCTCCCGACGTCACGGTCCGGTCCAGGAGACCCGCGCCGTGCAGGGCGTATCCGACCGAGCCGGAGCAGTCGTACGCGTCGTCCTTGAAGCTGCGGTGGCCGCCGCCGTAGCGGTAGGGCGTGCGGGCGATCTCGTTCCCCGCCGCGATGAGGTCGACGACGGCCTTCGGCGCGCCCTTCGGGGCGACCGCCAGGCCCTCGGCGGTGATGGTGGCGACCTGCCCGGGCGCTGGGGCGGTCGCGTCCGGCTCGGGCGTCGAGGACGACGTGACCTCCGCGGGCGGAGCCATCGGCGCGGCGCCGCCGCTCGCGGCCGCGCCGCGGAGGAGGCGGACGGTGGTCCGGCCCACCGCGCCGCTGGCCTCGAGGCCCGCCGCACGCTGGAACGCGACCACCGAGCGCACCGTGTGCGAGGCGAACGTCCCCGTGATCGGCGTGCGGAACCCGGCCCGGTTGAGCAGGCGCTGGAGATCCTTGACGTCGCGTCCGCGCATGCCCTTCCGAAGGCCGCGGCCTCCCAGCTTCGTCGGCTGCTTCGTCGCGGCGTGCGCGGTCGCGGCGTCCACGACGTCCCGCACCGGTCCCGGCAGCGCCGCGACCGCGGCTCCGCCGACGGGCGTGGTCAGGACGAGGGTCGCGACGAGGAGGCGGCGCGTGCGCGTGCGTAGGCGGAGCATGCAGGCCGCTTCGTCGGCCGCACGGACCCTCCGCGCGAGCACTCCCGCTGCATCGGTTCCGGGACAGGAACCTGCAGCCTGAGCGCCCAAACCTGCAGCCCGGACGGACTGCAAGGGATCGTGCACCCGGAAGGAACCGCCGGTACCGGCGCAGAACGCGCTGCCATGCGCAACCGCCAGCTGCACGCGGCCCTCGCCGCGTTCGCCGAGGAAGCCGCGTGGCAGCTCGCCTCCGCGGCCCAGGACGGCGCCGAGGTGCCGTTCGAGATCGTCGAGTCCGGTGGTCACCGTCGCGACACGCCGCTCTACTGCTACCGACCGCTGACCGCGGACTTCATCCGCGAGCGCCTCGGCCTGCTCGGACGGCTGCCGAGCTATCTGCCCGCGGTGCACGCGCTCAGCGCGGCCGGAGGCCTGGACCAGTACCTCGCGGCGCACGGCGAGTCCCGTACGGAGGCGGGCGGACGTGCGCGCGCCGAGACCGCGCTACGGGTGTTCCTCACCACCGTGTTCGCGGACTCCACCGACTTCGTGCTGTCGGAGGACCGGCTGCACCGCGCGGTCGCGGAGCTCGTGCAGCGCAGTGAGGAGGGGCGCACCACCACCGAGGTCGTCGTACCGATCCTCGGGCTCCGGCTGCTCGGGGAGGAGATGGCGTGCGGGGACGGTCTCGTGCTCGCACGTGGGGATGTCCTGGAGGACGTCCCGTCCGAGGCGGCGTGGCCACGGACGGGGGACGAGCCCCACACCGTGGCGGTCCTCAGCTGGGAGGCCGCCGCCGGCGACTACGCGCCGATGGAGCACGCTCGCGCGCGCCTGCGCCGGCTGCTCGCTGCGCTGCGTCTCTACGACGATGCGGCCTTCTCCGCCGGTCCGGCCGCGTGGGCGCGGACCGGCGGCGGTTCCTGGCACGGGGTGCCGCTCGGGCTGCCCGGCCGCCCCGCCTCCGCGGCGGGTACGCCTCCGTGCACGGTCACCCCGGACGAGGAGGACGAGTTGCGGGCGTTCTGCAGCCTGGTGGGCCGCAGGACGCCGCACAGCGGTGAGCTGGCCTGGGCGCTGCACCGGTTCGAGATCGCGGCGCTGCAGTCCGATCCCGCGCAGGCGCTCACCGACCATCTGCTCGCGCTGCGTGCGTTGCTGGAGCCCGAGGGTCCGCACGCGGCCCGGCTCGCGCCGCGGCTGGCCGTGCTGTGCGCCGAGCCGGCGGGCCGGATCGCCCTGCGCGATCGCGTGGCGGAGATCGTCGCGATCGAGCGCGGCGCGGTGGCCGGAGCCGGCGTCGACGCCTCGGTGCTCGGGCCGCTCGTCGCCGAGCTCGCGGACCATCTCCGAGCGATCCTGCGCGACGTGCTGTGCGGGCACCTCGACCCCGACCTCCGCGGTCTCGCCGACCGGCTCCTGGCCGAGGACGGGTTCGAGCAGCCCACCGCGGCCTGATCCACCCACGGGGACGGACCGACGCCGCGACCCGGTTCTAGACCGGGTCGTGCTCGGGTGCCGGCGCGGCGGGGACCTCCCCGACGACATCCGGTGCGTCGGGGGCCATCGCGCGCGAGCGCCGCTCGTTGCGGACGCCGGAGAGCGCCGCCGCGACGGGCACCGCGACCACCGCGCCGCCGATCCCCGCGAGGGTCGCTCCGCTGGCGAGCGCGAGCAGGACGACGACCGGGTGCAGCTCGACGCTGCGGCTGACGAGCAGCGGGAAGAAGACGTTCCCCTCGAGCTGCTGGACGAGGACGACCGCGCCGAGGACGACGATCGCGTCGCCGAGCCCGCCGAACGCCAGGGCCACCAGCGCGGCCACGGCGCCCGAGATGATCGCGCCGACGACCGGGATGAACGCCAGCACGAAGGTCAGCACCGCGATTGGCAGCGCGAGGGGGACCCCGACGAGGGCGACGGCGAGCCCGATGCCGACCGCATCGATCGTCGCGACCAGCGCTTGCGCTCGCACGTATCCCGACAAAGACGCGAACGCGGCGCGACCGTCCTTGTCGAGGTCGTCGCGGCGGTCGGCGGGGAGGAGCCCGAGCACGCCGTTCCAGAGCTGAGGGCCGTCCTTGAGGAAGAAGAACACGAGCACCAGCGCCAGGAGCGTGGCGGCGGCCACGTTCGCGGCGACGAGCACGGCCTCGAACACGCCGAACCCGATGGCGCGTGCGTTGTCGTGGAGGGCGTCGGCGGCGCCGTCGACCGCTCGCTCGGCGTCCTCGCGGGAGATGCCCAGGCCGCCGAGCTGAGCCGGGAGATCGGCCGCACCGCTGCGGACGCTCTCGCCGAGGTCACCGGCCTGCTTGATCGCGGGGGGGCCGACGAGCACCGCGAGGACGAGCAGGATCGCGACGAGGACGAGGAACGTGATGGCCGCCGCCGACGCCGGGCCCAGGCCGCGCTCGCTCAGGGCGGCCCGCACGGGCCACAGCGCCGCCGTCGCGAGGAGCGCCACCAGGACGGGCAGGGTCACGACCGAGAGCTGCAGGGCGAGCCAGCCGACGCCAACAGCGGCGGTGGCGACCACCAGGAGCCGCCACGCCCATGCGGCCGCGTCGTCCAGACGGGGCGGGATCGATGGCTGTTGCTCGGGCGGCACCGACGGCGCGCGCCGGCGCGAGGTCGGTGCGTCGTGCATCTCCCTGCGCAGTATGCCCGCGCGCAGCGGTGTTACGCCACGCCTGCCGCCTCGTCGAGCAGGCGCGCGCGCTCCTCGTCCGACGCGAACAGGTGCCGGTGCACTCCGAGCAGGCCGCCGATGTCGTGCACGTCGCCTTCGAGCTGCGGGATCAGGATCGGGTCCGAGACGCCGAGGGCCTGCTCGAGACGGATGATCGCCCGTTGATCGCGGTGCGCGAGCGCCTGCGCCTCCGCGTACGTCCGCGCGACCTTGCCGGCCAGCGCGCCCCCGAGGTCGTCGCTGAGCTCGTCGGTCAGCGCGTCGACGTCGACCTCGTCGTCCTGCGCGCAGGGGGTCACGCGGTTGACGATGAGCGCGCCGAACGGCATGCGGGCGTCCCGCAGCTTGCCGTGGAAGAAGATGGCCTCCTCGACCGGCTCACGCTGCGGGGAGGTCACGATGAGGAACGTGGTTCCCGGGTCGCCGAGCAGGGCCTTCACGCCGGAAGCGCGCTCCCGGAAGCCGTCGATGATCCCGCCGAGGGCCCGGAAGAAGACGGACAGGTCCTGCAGGAGATCCACACCGGTGACCCGCTTGAGCACGCCGAACACGACCCCTGTCGAGCGGCCGACGACCTTCGCGGCCAGGCCCGTCGGCGCGAGGAACATCTTCAGCGCCCGGCCCTCGAAGAACCCGGTGAGGCGGTCCGGGGCGTCGAGGAAGTCCAGCGCGTTGCGCGACGGCGGGGTGTCGAGGATCACGACGTCGTAGCGCCCGTCGCGGTCGAGCTCGTAGAGCTTCGCGATGGCGGTGAACTCCTGGGTGCCGGCCACCGCGCCGGACAGCTCCTGGTAGATGCGGTTGTCGAGGATCTCGCGCCGTGTCTCCTCGTCCGGCGCCAACCGCTCGATCAGCTCGTCGAAGGTGCGCTTCGCGTCGAGCATCATGGCCCACAGCTCGCCGCGCATCTCGAGTCCCGCCTCGGCGAAGACCGCGGGATCCACGAGATGCGGTTCGTTGCCGAGCTGCTCCAGGCCGAGGGCCGTCGCCAGGCGCTTCGCCGGGTCGATCGTGACGACGGCGACCTTGCGGCCCTGCGCGGCGAGGCCCATCGCCAGCGCGGCCGAGGTCGTGGTCTTGCCCACGCCCCCCGACCCGGCGACGATGCAGATGCGCTTGCCGTCGAGGCGCTCGGCGATGGTCATGCGGCCACCGCGCTCGTGCGGACCACGCCGGACCGGCGGGCGAGGATGCGGGCGAACGCCCGGAGGTCGTCCGGGGAGAGGTCGCCGCCGCGGCTGAACGGCAGGGTCACGAGCGGCAGGTCGCCGCCCAGCCCGCGGCGCAGCCGGGCGATCTGCGCGCGGTGCTCGCGCGCGGTCTCGTTCGCCCGGAGCGCGGCGGTGATCGGGGCGGCGACGCTTCGTTCGCGGGTACGGGCTCGTGCCGCCTCGAGCACGCGGACGTCGGCCGCGGTGAGGCGGTCCGGGCGCACGGCGTTCACCACGACCAGGGCGGGGTCGTGGCCGGTGGCGCGTCGTGCGGCGTCGCGCAGGGTCAGGGTCTCGGTCACGGGCAGCTCCTCGGCGGTCGTGACGGCCACCACGGCGGTGCGGTGGGCGTCCACGACCATCTCGGTGATCGTACGGCCCTGCCGGGCGATCGGACCGACGCGGGCCGCGTCGGCGAACGTGCGGGACGACTCGAGCATCGCCACCGCGTGTCCCGTGGCCGGAGCGTCGAGCACGACGAGGTCGTAGGGCGAGGCGCCCGGCGTGCGGCGCGGGTCCTGCGCGAGCTCCCAGACCTTGCCGAACGTGAGGAGCTCCCGCAGGCCGGGGGTCGCGGCGGTGAGGTAGGCGAACGCGCGGCTGCGCTCGAGCACCTCCGCCATCGCGCGGACGGGCAACTGGTCGGCGAGGTACTCGTGCAGGGCGTGCTCGGGGTCGACCGTGACGTGCAGGAGGTGCTCGCCCAGCGTGAGCTCGTGGAACGGGTCGGCGCTGGCGGCCCCGAACATCCGCGAGATGTCGTCGCGGCCCGAGACCTCGACGACCGCGGTGCGCTTGCCGCGGGAGGCGGCGAGGAGCGCCAGCGCCGCGGCGACGGTGGACTTCCCGACCCCGCCCTTGCCGGTGACGACCAGCAGGCGGCGATCGAGCAGCGCCAGGTCCTCGGCCCCGGTCATTCGCCGTCCCAGTCGTCGACGGGCTCGACGCGCGGCGACGGACCGCAGAGGGCGATAGTCCGTGGGTGCAGGCGGGACTCCATCCGGGCGCGACGGTATCGCACGGAAGGAAACCGCCGTTACAGCGCGAAAACCCCCGTCGTAGCGGCCTCCATCCGGGGGGCCGTGCATCGTCCGACCCATCGGAGCCACCGTGGAGAGCGTGGAGCACAAGCCCAAGGTCATCGTGTTCGCGAATCAGAAGGGCGGCGTCGCCAAGACGACGACGACCCTCAACCTGGCCGTTGCGTTCGCCGAACGCGGCCATCGCGTCCTGTGCGTGGACATGGATCCCCAGGGGAACCTGACGATGTCGCAGGGCATCGACCCCGACAGCCTGGAGCAGTCGATCTTCGACGTCCTGGTGCACGGACTGCCGATCCGCGAGGTCATCCGCAAGCGTGAGATCGACGTGGCGTGCGCCTCGATCGACCTCGCCGGGGCGGAGATCGCGATGTCGACGATGATCGGCCGCGAGCGGGCTCTGGAGAAGGCGTTCCGGGCCATCAAGGACGACTACGACTTCATCTGCATCGACACGCCGCCGAGCCTCGGGCTGCTGACGATCAACGCTCTGACGGCCGCGGACAAGGTGATCGTCCCCGTTCAGTGCGAGTATCTCTCCATGCGTGGGCTGATCCAGCTCCAGAACACCCTGGCCATGATCCGGGAGAACCTCAATCCGCACGTCGAGATCGAGGGCATCCTGCCCACGCTGATGGACTCCCGCACGGTGCACGCCAAGGAGGCCATCGAGATCCTCGAGGAGAACTTCGGGGACCGGGTCTTCGCGTCGCGCATCCGCAAGACGGTGCGTTTCGCCGAGGCGCCCGTGAAGGGTATGTCGGTGCTCAAGTACGAACCGGACGGCATGGCCGCCCAGTCCTATCGCGATCTCGCGAAGGAGGTCCTCACCCATGGGAAGCGGTAAGCGCGCGTCGATGCGGGAGGGCCCACTGGCGGCCCTCTTCCGCAAGACCGAAGAGGTCCAGGAGAACATCGCGCGCAGCGAGGGCGGTACCGGGGAGCCCGGGGTCGAGAAGGCCCCCGCGCCCGCGACCCCGTCGCGGATCGAGCCTGCGACGCAGGCCGCGCGGGCTGCCGCGGAGCCCGCCGGCGATCGGCCGCCGGCTCCGGCCGAGCCCGAGCGCCGCGACTCGGCCTACCCGCACCCGTCGCTGGGCGCCACGCCCGAGCCGGCGTCCGCCTCGGCCGACGAGGTGCACGTGCCCAGCCCGCAGGAGCGGCTGCGCCACGCGTTCTCCTCCGACCTTCCGGACGATCTGATGGCGGCGCCGCCCGCGGCACCCCGGCACACGCCCGCGGAGATCGCGCCCGACGTCGTGCCGCCTCCTCCGCCGATCGAGCACGACCCGTACGCCCGTGGTGGCGGCCAGTCGGCGTGGGGGACCGCGCAGCCCGTCGCCCAGCCCGTCATCCGGGTGATCGGCGTCGGCGGCGCCGGCGTCAACGCCGTCAACCGCATGGTCGAGGCCGAGGTGGAGGGCGTCGAGTTCGTCGCCATCAACACCGACGTGCAGTCGTTGCAGCAGTCGACCGCCGACATCACCCTGCACATCGGCCCGCAGATCACGCGCGGCCTGGGCGCAGGGTCGGACCCGGACCTCGGTCGCGCTTCGGCGATGGAGGAGTACGACAAGATCAAGGCGCTCCTCAAGGGCTCCGACATGGTCTTCATCGCGGCCGGCGCTGGTGGCGGTACCGGCACGGGCGCGGCCCCGATCGTGGCCCGCATCGCCCGCGAGATCGGTGCGCTCACGGTCGGCATCGTCACGAAGCCGTTCGGCTTCGAGGGCAACAGGCGCATGACGGCGGCGGAGACCGGCGTCCAGGCGCTCGCCGAGGAGGTCGACACCCTGATCGTGGTGCCGAACAACCGGCTGCTGAGCGTCCTCGACAAGCGCACCTCGATGGTCGATGCGTTCCGGGTCGCCGACGACGTGCTGCGCCAGGGTGTGCAGGGCATCAGCGACCTGGTGACGCTGCCGGGGCTCATCAACCTCGACTTCGCCGACGTGCGGACGATCATGTCCGAGGCCGGGAACGCCCTGCTGGGGATCGGCATGGGTGACGGTGAGGACCGGGCGATCGAGGCGGCCCAGCAGGCGGTGAGCTCGCCGTTGCTGGAGACGAGCATGGAGGGCGCCCGCAAGATCCTGCTGTCGATCACCGCCGGCCGTGATCTGTCGCTGTGGGAGGTCAACGAGGCGGCGAAGGCCGTCGCGGAGGCCGCGCACCCGGAGGCGAACATCATCTTCGGCGCCATGGTCGACGAGAAGCTCGAGGACCAGGTGTGGGTGACGGTCGTCGCGACCGGGTTCACCGGGCAGGGCCAGCGCGCGAGCGCGCGGCGTCCGCTCGAGGAGCCCAAGGGCGAGCCGCGCGTCGAGCGGCGGACCGGGCGGACGGGCGAGTTCCGTGCCGCCGACGTCCGCAAGGCCGCGACCCGTCCGTCGTCGACCCGTCAGACCGGTCTCGGTGTGAACGAGCTCGACGTCCCGGAGTTCATTCCGCGCGGATGATCACCGGTTCTGCGACGGGTGTTGTGGCGCGAGATGTGTGCGCCTCGACACGCAGCCGCGAATCCGGCTAAACTCGTAGTCCGTCTCCTGAGGGGGAGAGCGTGCCATCGGCCCCGGCGACTTCGGTCTCCGGGGCCGATGTCGTTCCGCCGCCCGTGCGAGGATGGCGGCGATGCCCACTCGCGGAGTCGTCGCCGCCGGACACCCGCTCTCGGCGGAGGTCGGCGCACGCATCCTGCGCGAGGGCGGCAACGCGGTCGATGCCGCGGTGGCGGCCATGCTCACGTCGTTCACGGCCGAGCCGCTGCTGACCGGGCCCGGGGCGGGCGGCTACATGCTGGTCGCGGGGACCGATGAGGAGCCCGTGCTCCTGGACTTCTTCGTCGCGGCCCCCGGCCGCGGCAACGCGAGGTCGGAGTTCGCGGCGCTCGTGCCGATCGTCGTCTCGTTCGGGGACGCCGAGCAGACGTTCAACGTCGGTCCCGCGTCCGTCGGCACGTGGGGGACACCCGCAGGCATCTGCGCGGCCGTCGACCGCTGGGGCACGGTCCCGCTCGGCGAGCTCGCGGCCCCGGCCGCGGCGCTCGCCCGCGAGGGCGTGCCGCTGAACGAGCAGCAGGCCTACGTCCTCGAGATCCTCGCGGGGATCCTCGTGTCCACGCCGGAGTGCGCGGCGCTGTTCGCGCCCGGGGGGACCCGGCTTGGCGCCGGCGACCGCTTCCGCTCGGACGACCTCGCGGACGCGATCGAGCGGCTCGGGCAGGAGGGCGCCGCCCCGTTCTACGAGGGGGACGTCGCGGCGGACGTCCTGGCGTGGCTGGGGGATCGCGGCGGCGTGGTCACCGCCGAGGACCTGCGTACGTACCGGGCGGTCGCGCGTGAGCCGGTCCGGGTCTCCTACCGCGACCGCGAGATCGCGACCAACCCGCCGCCCAACGCGGGCGGCATCCTGCTGGCGATCGCGCTGGCGCTGCTGGACCGCGACGATGTCTCGCCGCCGCCCGAGGTCCGCCTCGTCGACGTCATGGAGCAGGTGCAGGCCGGTCGCACCCCGGAGTTCGTCGGAGGTCTCGACCGGCCGGGCTTCGCCGAGGAGGCGCTCGCGGCGCAGCTGGGCTCCACGACGCACGTCTCGGTCCTCGACGCCGACGGGCTTGCGTGCGCCGTGACGTGCACCAACGGCGAGGGGTCGGGCATCGTCGTCCCGGGGACGGGCATGCACCTGAACAACATCATGGGCGAGGAGGACCTCAACCCGCTGGGGTTCCACACGTTCCCGCCGGGGCGGCGGATGCCCTCGATGATGGCCCCGACCATCGTGCGCGGCGTGGACGGGGTCGAGCTCGTCGTCGGCAGCGCCGGCTCCAACCGCATCCGCTCCGCGATCCTGCAGACCATCGTGGCGGTGGTGGACCGGGGCCTGGACGCGACCGCCGCGGTCGTCGCGCCACGTCTGCACTTCGAGGAGGGCATCGTCTACGCGGAGCCGGGGATCGAGCTCGACGCGCTGCGAGCCGCGGGCCGGCAGGTCGCGCCCTTCCGTGACCGCAACCTGTTCTTCGGTGGTGTCCAGGCCGTCCAGCGCGATCCGCTGACCGGGGCCCTGACGGGCGCGGGAGACCCCCGCCGGGGCGGGGCGGCGGTGCAGGCGTGAGGCGGGCGGCTCTGGGCGCGGGCCTGCTCTGCGTCGCGTTGGGGGCCTGCGCGGAGGGCACGCCGTCCGCGGACCTGTTCGTGGTCGAGCGCAGCGGGCAGAACCCGGGCGCGAACCTGACGATGCTCGTGACGGACGGTGGCTTCGTGCGCTGCAACGGGGGCGCCGAGCACATGATCACCTCGGAGCAGCTGATCGAGGCGCGCGACATCGCGCACGACCTCAACGACGACGACCGCCAGGAGACCGAGGGGCTCTTCAAGACCGTGCCGTCGCTGCCGCCACGTCCGGGCTCGCAGGTGCGGTACGTCGTGCGGGGTGAGGACGGCACGGCCCGGTTCGCGGACAACTCCGCCGACGCCCCGGAGGCCTATCTGAAGCTCCAGCGGCTCGTCCGGACGCTCGCCAAGGAGGCCTGCGGTCTCGCACGGTGAAAGCCCATCAGCAGGCCTACTGCACTTCCCCAGCAACATGACTGGCGCTGATGGGGTCCGGGTGGCACGCTGACGGTGGATGTCCAGGCGACACGTGATCTTCATGGCGGTGCTCGCCGCGACCTGGGGTGCCTCCTACCTCTTCATCAAGGTCGGGCTGCGGGACTTCTCGAGCTCCTTCGTCGTGTTCGGGCGCACGGCGCTCGCGGCCGCGGTGCTCGCGCCGCTCGCCTACCGCGCGGGCGCGTTGCGAGCGCTGCGGGGGCACGCGAAGCCGATCACGGTGCTGGCGCTCGTGCAGGTCGCGGTCCCGTTCCTGCTGATCACCGAGGGGGAGCACCACATCCCCACCGCGCTGGCGGGCATCCTCGTGGCCTCCGCGCCCATCTACACCGCGCTGCTGGCCCTGCGCTTCGACGCCAGCGAGCGGGTCGGGGGCTGGGCGGCCGTCGGGATCGTCGTGGGCATCGTGGGGGTCACCCTGCTGTTCGGGGTCGACCTGTCCGGTGACCGGGACACGCTCATCGGCGGGCTCATGGTGCTGCTCGCGAGCCTCGGCTACTCCGTCGGCGCGCTCTACCTGAAGCGCACCACGGCAGGGGTGCCGCCGGTCGCCGTCGCGACCGGGACGATGGCGGTGAGCGCCCTGATGCTCGCCCCGTTCGCGGCGCTCTCGCTGCCGACCTCGGCCGGCGCGGACTCGGTCGGCGCGCTGCTGGCCCTGGGGGCGCTCGGGACCGGGGTCGCGTTCCTGCTGTTCTACTCGCTGATCGCCGAGATCGGCGCGTCCAAGGCGTCGATCGTGGCGTACCTCGCGCCCGTGTTCGCCGTCGTGTACGGGGTGACGCTGCTGGGCGAGGTGATCTCGTGGGCCACGCTCGGTGGCCTGCTCCTGATCCTCGCCGGGAGCTACCTCGGGGCGTTCGGTCGCCCGCCCTGGCGCCGGACGAGGATCGTGGTGCCCGTGCCGGACGTCGCCGCGGATGCCGCGGCGGGGGAGCTCAGCCGAACCTGACCTTGCCGTTGGACCGGGCGCGGACCTGCGCGCGCTCGATGAAGTCCAGGCGCTTGGTCGCGGCGCGGAACAGCCGGGTGACCAGCCGCAACCGCGCGTTCTCGGACCGCAACTCGAGCAGTCCCTGCTTGGCATCGAGACCGAAGTCCACCGTGGCCGCCATGCCGTAGGCGTCGAGGTTGCGGAGGTCGTCCGGATCGAGGACGTTGTCGGTGGCCTCCTGCACGAGCGCCTGGTAGGCCACGTGCGCCTCCTCGGCGGTCACCGGGTCGCGGACCTCCGGGACGTCGTCGACGAACCGCACGGCGCCGGTGGGGTAGGGGACGTCGTCGGTCCTCTCGAGCAGTTCGAAGACGCGCGTGCCGCGGCACAGGATGTTCATCCGGCCGTCGTCGAACTCCTCGAGCACCCGTTCGACGCGCATCGCGCAGCCGCTCGTCCGAAGTCCGTCGTCGGAGATCCAGACGATCCCGAACTCGCGCTGGGCGTCGACGCACTCGGCGATCATCGCCCGGTAGCGGTCCTCGAAGATGTGCAGCGGGACGTACTCATGGGGGAGGGCCACCATGCCGAGCGGGAAGAGCGGGAAGTGGTCGTGAACGTCGTCGGCGGACATGTCGAGGTCGTCGGTCGAGTCTACGGTCGCACGGTACGCATGGGTCAAACCATCGGTCTACGGGCACCGTACCCCCCGTGATGCCGCCCGCACCCTCCACCGCCGTCGTGTGGTTCCGCAAGGACCTGCGCGTGCACGACCTCCCGGCGCTGCACGACGCCGCCGCCGACCACGACCGCGTGATCCCCGTCTTCGTCGTCGACGAGCGCCTGACCGGCGGTCGGTTCGCCAGCGGCGCACGAACGCGGTTCATGCTCGACTGCCTCGGCGATCTCGACGAGGCGCTGAAGCGGCGGGGCTCCGGGCTCGTGGTCCGGGTCGGTGACCCCGTCCGCGAGATCCTGGCGCTGGTCGGGGAGGCCGGTGCGCGGTCGGTGTACTGGACCAGCGACGCTGCCCCGTTCGCCCGGGCCCGCGACCGCGCGCTCACCGAGGCGCTGCGCTCCGACGGCGTGGAGGCCCGCCCCCGTCCCGGCAGCTACTGCGCGGACGTCTCGGCGCCACGGACCGGGAGCGGCGGGTCCTACGCGGTCTTCACCCCGTTCTGGCGGGCGTGGGAGGAGCTGCCCCGCCGCGAGGTCCACGGCGCCCCCCGCGACCTCGGGCCGCTCCCGTCGAAGGTCCGCAAGGGCCGCCTGCCCACCCTCGAGGGACTCGGTCTGCGCGACGAGGTCCCCGAGCCCGCGGCGCGGGCCGGAGAACCCGCTGCCCGTGAGGCGATGCACGCCTGGCTGCGTGGCCCCGTCGACGACTACGCCGACCGGCACGACGACCTGTCGGGCGGGACGAGCCTGCTGTCGCCGGCCCTGCGGTGGGGGTGCATCAGCGCCCGGGAGCTCGAGGCGAAGGCGCGGGAACGCGGTACGCCCGGTGCGATGGCGTTCGTCCGGCAGCTCGCCTGGCGCGACTTCTACGCCCACGTCCTGCTGGCGCACCCCGACAACCTGCGCCAGGAGTACCAGGAGCGGTTCCGCGGCCTGCGGTGGGACGACGACCCCGAGCTGCTGGACGCGTGGCGGGAGGGACGGACGGGGTTCCCCGTGGTCGACGCGGGCATGCGCCAGCTCGCGCGTACCGGGTGGATGCACAACCGCGCCCGGATGATCGTGGGGTCGTTCCTCACGAAGGACCTCCACCTCGACTGGCGCGCCGGGGAGGCGCACTTCGAGCGTCTCCTGCTCGACGCCGAGCCGAGCCAGAACAACGGCAACTGGCAGTGGATCGCGTCCACCGGGGTCGACCCGGCGCCGTACTTCCGGCGGATCTTCAACCCGACGCTGCAGGGGCAGAAGTTCGATCCCGGCGGTGACTACGTGCGGCGCTGGGTCCCCGAGCTGGCCGGCGTCCCGGACGATCACCTGCACGAGCCCTGGAGGATGAGCAGCGAGGAGCAGGAGGCGGCGGGCTGCGTGATCGGGGTGGACTACCCGGCACCGGTCGTCGACCACCAGCACGAGCGGCGGGCCGCCGTGGAGCGTTACCGGGCGGTGTCGGGGGACTGACCGTCGGGAGTCGTAGGGTGTCGCCCGCATGGTCGCCCCCGATCCCGCCGACTACGAGCGCCGGTTCCGTCGCGCCGGGCTCCCGCTGTTCATCGCCGGCCGTGACGCCGACACCGACGTGTGGAACCACGCCTTCCCGCTGCTCGCGCTGGTCTTCCTCGCCGAGACCTCCAACGGCCTGAACTTCGCGTGGAGCGTCGCGGCCAACATCGCGGCGGTCGTCGCCAGCCTCGCGATCGTGCTCGGCGGGGTCGCGCTGCTGAACCGGCTCCGCGGTCGGGCGGCGCTCGCGGTCCCGGAGTCGATCGGACGGCTGGAGCTTGCGGCCTTCGTGCTGCTGCCGGCGGCGCTGCCGCTCATCTTCGGCGGCCAGGTCACGAGTGCCCTCGTGACGATCGGGGGCAACCTGCTCCTGCTGGCGCTGGTCTACGGCGTGCTCGCCTACGGACTGCTGTCGATCGTGCGCTGGGCGGCGCGCCGGCTCGCCGGTCAGCTCGGACGGTCCGTCCTGCTGCTGGCGCGCGCGATCCCGCTGCTGCTGCTGTTCAGCGTGGTGCTGTTCATCAACACCGAGATGTGGCAGGTCTTCGCGCTGATGGACGACGCGACGCTCGGCGCGATCGTGGTGCTGCTCGTGCTCGTCGGCACCGCCTTCCTCGTCGGCCGGATCCCGCGCGAGGTGGCGGTCATCGAGCACGAGGCCGGTGGCGACGGCCCGCCGCTCGACCGCCATCAGGTCATCAACGTCGGCCTGGTCCTCTTCGTCAGCCAGGCCCTGCAGGTGCTCGTGGTGTCGCTGGCCATCGCCGGCTTCTTCACGGTGTTCGGGCTGCTGGCGATCAGCGACGAGGTCCTCGACGCATGGATCGGGACGGCGCAGGGGACGCGCGTGCTCGGGATCGGCGACTTCTCGGTCCTCGGGGTTCGCGTCCACCTCACGCAGGAGCTCCTGCGCGTCGCGGTCGCCATCGCCGCGTTCAGCGGTCTGTACTACTCGATCGCGGTGCTGACCGACTCGACCTACCGCGAGGAGTTCCTCGAGGAGATCACGGCGGAGATGCGTGCGACGTTCGCCGACCGGGCCGCGTACCTGCGGCTGCGGTCCTGACGGTCCCTACGTGGGCTTCGTCGCGCTGACGATCAGGTTGTAGAAGATCTGCGGCGGCAGCCGCGACTCCAGCAGGCTGCGGTCGACCGCCTGGAACGCGAGATAGCCCCGATAGGCGTACTGCCGCCACAGCCACGGGACGTCCTCCTGCTCCGCCGAGGACTCGAGTGCGCGGTTGGCCCAGCCGAACCAGTTGGCCAGGAGCTCCTCGCCGCGGACCTTGACCCCGGCGAACCCGGCCCGGCCGGCGTGACCGCGGAGGTCCTCCGGGACGAACGCGTGGACGTCCACGACGCTCTCGAGCCGGTGGTTCTCGGCCCCGCCGTCGGTGTGACCGTCGGGGGCCTTGCGCGCGCGCATGATCCGCCTCCACAGCGGCGCCATCCGCGTCGCGCCGCGCTTCGGGTAGGCGGCGATCCGGTCGCCGATCGCCGACGGCTCGCCGGCGAAGTAGAGGGTCCCACCCGGCTTCAGCACGCGGAAGAACTCCCGGAACGCCTGATCGAGGTCGGGGAGGTGGTGGAGGACCGCGTGTCCGAGCACCAGGTCGAAGCTCTCGTCCGGGAACGGCAGCCGCTCGGCGTCGGTCACCACCGTCTCGACCTCGAGCCCCAGGCGCGCGGCGTTCGACGCGCAGGTCTGCATCATGCCGACGGAGATGTCGCTGCACACGGCCTCGCGGATGACGCCGGCCTGCATGAGGTTCAGGGTGAAGTACCCGGTTCCCGCGCCGATCTCCAGGGACCGGCCGAACACGGGCAGGTCCCGCCCGAGCGCCTTGCCGAGCTTGCCCAGCACCTGGTGCTGCCCGATGGGCCCGAAGTCGATCCCCCACTTGGCGTCGTACTGGGAGGCGGCACCATCGTGGTACCGGGTGTTGACGTCCCGGATCTCCTCGGGCGTCGCGGTCGCGGGAGACGGCATGAGGGGGCGGAGGGTACCGAGCCGTGAACGCAGGCGTTCGCCCGACGGGTCGCGGCGGGGACCCCGCAGGACGGGCCTGCCGGGTCCCGTCTACCCTTCGCCGCGATGTCGACCGAGACCGTGTACCTCCAGCGCGACCAGCCGGATGGCGTGCCGCCGCTCGCCCTGACCGGCGAGCGGACGCTCCCCGACGTGCCGGAGGAGAACTACTGGTTCCGCCGGCACCTGATCGTCTACGAGCACATCCGGGCGCGCGTCGGCGGTCTGCGCGTCGTGGACATGGCGTGCGGCGAGGGGTACGGCACCGATGTCCTGGGGCGGACGGCGGCGTCCGTGGTCGGGGTCGACGCCAACCCCGAGGCCCACGAGCACGCGCGGCTGAAGTACACGCGCCCCGGCGTGCGGTTCGCCCGGGATCTCGTCGAGACCTTCGACGAGCCGTGCGACGCCGTGGTCTTCCTCCAGACGATCGAGCACGTCCAGGATCCCGATGCGATCCTCGAGCGGTTCAGGTCGCTCGTGACCGCCGATGCGGAACCGGGGCGGCCGGGGGTGGCCTACGTCTCGACGCCGAACCTGCTGACGCTCGCACCTCCCGGCGCGGAGAAGTCCGAGAACCCCTGGCACGTCAAGGAGTACCGCGCCCAGGAGTTCCGCGAGCTCTGCGAGGCGCACTTCGAGCACGTCGAGATCCTCGGGCTGTTCCACGCCCGGAAGCTGGCGGTCCACGCGTTCGCGATCGACAGGCTGCGCTGGGACGACGTCCACAAGGGCCTGCGCATCACCAAGCCGTTCTACGACTGGTTCACGCCGGCGATCACGGAGTCCGACTTCGTCCTGAGCGCGGACCGCGACCTCGACGAGGCGCTGGACTTCCTCGCCGTCTGCCGGACCTCCTGATCCGATGCCGGGCCGCCTCGCCATCGTCCTGCATTCCCACATGCCCTATGTCGAGGGCTTCGGCACGTGGCCCTTCGGGGAGGAGTGGCTGTGGGAGGCCATGGCGATGTCGTACCTGCCGCTGCTCGACGTGCTCGAGGAGGCTCCCGGAGGCGCGTGCGTGACCCTGTCGCTGACGCCGGTCCTCTGCGACCAGCTCGAGGCCCCGGGACTGGGTGAGCGGTTCCTCGCCTTCCTGCGAGATGTGCGCCGTGAGTCGCATCGTCTCGACGTCGAGGGCTGCACGGCCGGTGGTCGCCCGGACCTCGCCGCGGAGCTCGCACGGGCCGCGGAGGACTACGAGCGCGCCGCCGAGCGCTACGCGGCCCTGGGGGAGGGCGGTCTGCTCGGAGCGCTCGCGCCGTTCGCCGCGTGGACGTCGAGCGCCTCGCACGCCGTGCTCCCGCTCGTGGCCACGGACGCGGGCGTGCGCCTGCAGCTCGCGACCGGGATCGAGTCGCACCGTCGCCGCTTCGACGCGGCCCGCGGCGCGCAGGGGTGGAGCGGCGGCTTCTGGCTCCCGGAGTGCGCGCACGCGCCGTGGCTGGATCCGCTCCTGGAGGAAGCGGGTGTCCATGCGGTGTGCGTGGATCTCACGGACGTCTTCGGGTACGGGGACGCCAGACACCTGCGGCCCCTGCGCACCGAGGCGGGACCGCTGCTCGTGCCGGTGGACCGCCAGACCATGGAGCTCGTCTGGCGCAACGACGGCTATCCGGCGCACGGGGACTACCGCGACTATCACCACCGCTCCACCCACGACCACCACCCGTGGAGCAACGACGGGAGCGTCTACGACGTGGAGCGCGCACGCGCGCGGTGCCGTGCCGACGCCGCGGACTTCGTCGCGCGCACGCGGGATCGCGTCGGTGACGACGGTCTCGCGGTCTGCGCGCTGGACACCGAGCTGCTCGGCCACTGGTGGTACGAGGGCGTGTGGTGGCTGCGGGCCGTCCTGGAGGAGTGCGTCGCGCAGGATCTGGAGCTCGTGCACCTCGACGACGCGCTGCACGAAGGCCGTCCGCAGCCGGCCGCGGCCCTGCCCGACCACGAGCGACGGGTGACGACCTGGGGGACGCCGAGGGACCTCTCGACGTGGGACGGGCCCGGCGTGGCCGACCTGGCCTGGCGGGCCCGCGACGCCGAGCTGCGCGTCGTCGCCGCCGGGTCGCAGGCCGACCCGCGGGCGGTCCGGGAACTGCTCGCGCTGCAGTCCAGCGACTGGGCCTTCATGGTCACGCGCGACCTCGCGGGCGACTACCCGCTGCAGCGGGCCGCCGACCACGCCCGGGCGCTCGACGAGGCCCTCGGCGCGGTAGGCTCGTGCGAGGCCGCGGTACGGAATCTGGCGCCTCAGGCGACCGCCGCTCCCCTGCTGCAGCCCTGACGCCATGGGTCAGACACGGACGCTCATCCTCTCCTGGGAGTTCCCGCCGATCGTCGAGGGCGGGCTCGCCCGGCACGTGCGCAAGCTGACCGAGCAGCTCGTCCAGGTCGGCATCGAGGTGCACGTCCTGACCCGTGGTGATGAGACGATGCCCGCCGAGGAGATCGTCGACGGGATCCACGTCCACCGCGTGCGCGAGCCGAGCCGGCCGCGGGACCTGGCGGAGTTCGTCACGTGGATCGAGCACATGAACGGGGACATGCTCGCCGCGGGCGTCGAGCTCGGCGACCGCTATCGCTTCCATGTCGTGCACGGGCACGACTGGCTGGTCGCGAACGCCTGCGACCACCTCGCCAAGCGCTTCGGCTGCCCGCTCGTCATGACGGTCCACGCGACGGAGCACGGGCGCCACCAGGGCTGGGTGGACAAGCATCCGCAGTCCTACATCCACGGCGTGGAGCGCTGGATGACCAACCGGGCCGACCGCGTGATCACCTGCTCGCACTACATGCGGGAGCACGTCCTGGACGTCTACGGGCTGGAGGAGGCGGATGTCTCGGTCATCCCGAACGGCATCGATCCGAGGGACCTGCAGCCGATCGAGGACCTGGACACGCTGCGCGGCCGGTTCGCCGAGCCGCACGAGAAGCTCGTCCTGCTCGTCGGTCGCCTGGACTACTACAAGGGCTTCCAGCTGGCGCTCGACGCGATCGCGGGGGTGATCGACCGCCTGGGGGAGTCGGTCAGCACCCGCTACCTCGTCGCGGGCTCAGGGCCTCACGAGGCCGAGCTCAAGCGCCAGGCCGCCGAACTGGGCATCGACGACGACGGCACGTTCCTGGGCTGGATCGGCGACGACGTGCTGCACTCCCTCTACCGCATCGCGGACCTGTGCGTGGTCCCCTCCCTGTACGAGCCGTTCGGTCTCGTCGCGCTGGAGGCGATGGCGTCGGGGTGCCCGTGCATCGTGGCCGACACGGGAGGCCTGCGCGAGGTCGTCCCGCCCGACGAGCGCGTGGGCCTGCGGTTCAACGGCGGCGACGCGGAGCACCTCGGGGTCATGATCGAGCGGCTCCTGACCGACGAGCCGCTGCGCGAGCGACTCGTCGGCGAGGCCATGGAGCACGTGCTCGAGTTCGACTGGTCGGCCATCGCCCGCCAGACCGCGGCGGTCTACGGCGACGTCATCGCCGCGCGCGCCCGCGTCTGACACCGCCGCTGCGCACGTGGCAGGAAGTGACCGGTACGTGTCCTTGCCGCCACGCGCGCCAGGCGGCACCATCGGTGCATGGCCGCCCGCGTCGTCATCGTCGCCTACCCCGAGCTCCAGTCGCTGGACGTCGCCGGACCCGCCGAGGTCTTCGCCGCCGCACCGGGCTACGAAGTGCTCGTGGTGGCCCCCACGCGCGAGCCGCTCCTGACGGGCAGCGGGTTCGCCATCGTGCCGGCGGCGACGCTGGAGGAGGTCATCGGGGACGGCCTCGCGATCGACACGCTGGTCGTGTCGGGGGGCGCGGGATCGCGAGCGGCGACGGCCGACGACGGGCTGCTCGACCAGATCCGGGTGCTCGCCGCGCGGGCGGACCGCGTCGCGAGCGTCTGCACCGGCGCGTTCCTCCTCGCCCGGGCCGGCCTGCTCGACGGCCGGCGCTGCACGACCCACTGGGCCTGGTGCGAGGCGCTCGCGAGGGCGTTCCCCGCCCTCGACGTGGATTCCGAGCCCATCTTCGTCCGTGACGGCGACGTCTGGACCTCCGCCGGCGTGACCGCGGGCATGGACCTGGCGCTCGCGCTGGTGGCCGACGACCACGGGCCCGCGGCCGCGCTGGAGGTCGCCCGCCGCCTGGTGCTGTTCGTGCGCCGGCCCGGCGGCCAGGCCCAGTTCAGCGCCGGCCTGGCGGGGCAGCAGGTGCGGCGAGACGGACTGCGCGAGCTGGTCGCATGGCTCCAGGACCATCTCGACGCCGACCTGTCGGTCCCGGCGCTGGCCCGCCGAGCCCACATGAGCGAGCGGCACTTCGCCCGCGCGTTCGTCGCCGAGTGCGGGACGACGCCCGCGGCCTACGTCGAGCGCGTGCGGGTCGAGCGGGCGCGGCTCCTGCTCGAGACGACCGACGCCGGCGTCGAGAGCATCGCGCGCTCCGCGGGCTTCGGCAGCGTGGAGACCCTGCGGCGGGCGTTCGCGCGCACGCTGGGGGTCAGCCCGGCCGACTACCGCTCGCGCTTCGCCGCCTGAGTCTCTCCGTCAGCCATCAACCGACACGAGGAGCACCATGGAGATCGCCATCCCGATGTACGACCGGTTCACCGCGCTGGACGCGATCGGTCCCTACGAGGTCCTGTCCCGGCTGCCCGGCGCGAACGTGACGTGGCTCGCGCACGAGCCGGGCCTGGTCCGCACGGACAACGGCATGCTCGCCCTCGAGGCCACGGCCACCTTCGAGGACCTGCCGCGTCCCGACATCGTCGTCCTCCCCGGAGGCATCGGCACGCGGGCCCTCCTGGACGACG
>NZ_JBFIGP010000027.1:0-25781 GCF_041602235.1 Paraconexibacter sp. | reverse complement strand
TTGGTCTCGAGGTAGAGCCCGTCCGCGGTGCTGGAGATGAGATCGTCGAGCGATCCGGCGTCGCCGGGCTCCAGCGAGACGTTGGTCATGCGCACGATGGGCTGGCGGGCGAACCCGTCGGCACGGGCGCAGCCGCCCGAGGAGGCGAGGCCGACCTCGGCCGCCGATTGGCGTGAGGACAACGCCGCCACGAGCATGCCGTCCTCGATGAGCGCGACCCGGCGACCGGCGACACCCTCGTCGTCCCAGCCGAAGGTGCCCAGCCCGCCCGGGAGCGTGGCGTCCGCCGTCACGTTGACGAGCTCCGACCCGTACCGCAGCGATCCCGGCGTGCGCACCGCGTCGCTCCCGACCCAGCTGGTCCCCGCGTAGGAGGCCTCGCCGAGCAGGATCCGGTCGAGCTCCAGCGCGTGGCCGATCGACTCGTGGATCTGCAGGGCCAGCTGCTCACCGTGGAGGATCACGTCGCGGGTCCCGTCGGGGCAGACCGGGGCGCTCAGCAGCTCGATCGCCTCCTGCGCGATCCGGGCCGCGTTTCCGGCGAGATCGAGCCCCAGGACGAGCTCCCAGCCGGCCAGGAGGACCTCGCCGTCGTGGGCCATGGGGTAGGAGCGGACCTGCGTCTCCTGTCCGTCCGTCGCGACCGCCTGGATCCCGGCGCCCGTCAGGGTGCGCTCCTGCGTGCACGCCGCGCCGTCGGTCGTCGCGAGCGCCGTGTGGATCCGCCGCGCCACCGTGTGCGCGGTGGTGACGGCGAGTCGCCGGTCGCCGAGCGCGCGGAGGGCCGCCTCGGCGTCGTGCAGGTGCGCCAGGCGCTCCTCGACCGACAGCGCCAGCGGATCCACCTCGCACGGCCCGGCCCAGTGCCCGCGTGCGGGGGCGTGCGCCAGCGGCGCGAACGGCCCGGACCGGCCGACGGGCAGGGCGCGCGCGACGGCGCTGGCCCTCGCGAGGGCCGCATGCGCTCCGGCCCGGGTCGCGTCCCGCGTGGCCGCGAAGCCCCAGCCGCCACCAACCCGGACCCGGACACCGACCCCGCCGGAGAGCGTGGAGCTGACGACCGAGACCTCCCCGTTCCGCACGGCCAGCGACTCCTCGCGCGTCTCGACGTGACGGGCTTCGGCATGGATGCCCTGGGCCGCGGCGGCATCGCACACGTCCGTGAGGACGTCCAGCATCACCAGGCCTCGCCGTAGATGGCGCGCAGCTCGTCGCGCGAGGCGCGCGGCGGGGTCAGATCGAGCTCGGCGCGCGATGCTGCGGCGTCCGCGCACGCGTCGAGCGCGGACTCGGCCACGCCGAGGTCGCGGATGCAGGCCGCGCCGGCGAGCCGGGCGAGCTTCGCCGCCAGGGCCTCTGTCGGGCCGCCGATCGCCCGGTCGAGCTCGTCCAGCGGCTCCGGGCTGCGCCTGCGGAGCGCCGCCGTGGTGTGGGGGAGGACGACGGCGTTGGCCTGACCGTGCGAGACCCCGCCGACGCGTACGAGCGTCTGCGAGCAGACGTGGCTGAGGCCGTACCAGTTGCCGTCGATCGAGTAGCCCGACAGCAGTGCCGCCAGCGCCAGCGCCTCGCGGTCGGGGTGCTCGTCGTCGTCCCAGGCCCGGGCGATGAGCCGTCCGGCCTCGCGACCGGCGATCGACGGGACGGGCGACGCGAGGGTCGTCAGCGGGCCCTCGACGGCGTGGGCGAGGGCGTTGGCGCTCGACGCGGCGAGGTCCGCCGGCGGCTGGGACGCGCAGACGTCGGGATCGTTGATGACCACGCGTGGTCGTACGCCCGCGACGTCCTGCTTGGTGCCGGCCGCGCGGCGGTGCACGGCGGTCATCTCGGCGGCGGACAACGTCGTCGGGATCGCCGCGGCGCGACGGCCGGTCGCGGCGGCGACCGCCTTCGCGGTGTCGATCACGCGGCCCCCACCGACCGCCACGACGAGGCTGGCGTCGGTCACGCCGAGCCGCTCGACGATGTCCCCGGCCAGGTCCTCCACGAACCCGGCGGGAACGTCGTGGACCTCGTCGGCGGCGTCGACGACGTGGGGTGCGATCTCGCGCCCGCGCTTCGTGGTGAGCAGGACGTAGCCCGAGGCGAGCAGGTCGGTCGCGTCGGCGAGCGCTCCGCGACCGAACCGGATGGTCCGCTCGCCGTCCTGCCAGGTGAAGTTCCGGTCGTCGGCCATGGGCGAGAACCTACCGACCGCGGTCACGTCCGCCGGGGGCGTCGCCTCCTGCGACGCGGTGCTCCTCGGCGGTGACACACTGCACCGGATGCCGGTGTCGAACGTCTTCCTGGTCACCCTGGTGCTGTGCCTCCTCGCCGTGCCGTCCTCGGCGGCTGCCGGGGGGCTGCCGGCGGGCACGTGCAGCGGAGATCCCGCGGTCTCGCACGAGTTCACCGTCGACGTCGCCGGACAGCCCGCCCGGGGCCGGTACGCCCTCCCGGACGCCACGCCGAACACGCTCGTCGTCTTCGCCCACGGGTACTCCCACCGTGTCGAGGGCTGGATCCCCCGGCTGTCGCGCGTCGCCGCCGTCAACCGGGTGCTCACCGTCGCCATGAACTACCGGGGACTCATCGACCTGCCCCCGGACGCGGGCGGCGTGCCGCGGTCCCGTGGGTACCCGGTCAAGGCTGGGGCGGAGGATCTGAACGCCGCGGCGCGCCAGCTGCTGGCGTCGTGCCCGTCGATCCGGAACGTCGTGCTGCTCGGCACCTCGATGGGCGGCAACGTCTCCGGGATGGCCCTCGCCGCCAGGCCCGGGCGAGCGGACGGGAGCCCGCTGTACGACTACTGGGTCGGCGTGGAAGGGGCGTTCAACCTGATCGAGCTCTACGAGGGCTCGCGCGCTGTCGCCCAGGTCAGCGAGTTCGCGGCGAACGCCAAGGCGGACATCGAGAAGGAGACGGGAGGCACGCCCGAGACGCATCCCGACGCCTACCGCGAGCGCACGATCGTGCTGCGCAGCAGCGACATCGCCGCCGCTGGGCTCAAGGGCGTCTGGCTGATCCACGGGATCGAGGACGGACTCGCGCCGTACGACAACGGCCTGCAGCTCACGCGGCTGCTGCGACAGGGCGGGGTGCCGACCGACCTCGTGACGGTCACGCGGCGCGGCGCCGACGACGACCCCGACACCACGCTCAGCGGGTACGCGGGCCTGACGACGGGTCTGGCCGGGCACGGCGGCGAGATCAGCGAGAAGCACGCGGTCATCGACCAGGCCTTCGCTCGGCTGCACGCGCTGCTGTCGACGACCGAGCCCCGTCCGTGCGGGCGCGACTTCGTGTACGACGGTCTGCCTCGGACCATCAGCCCCGATCCGGCGGCGGCGAGCGTCCGGTGCCCGTCGGCGGGGGTGCTGAGTGCGCCGCGCGCTCCGGGCACCCGCGACTGCGTCGACATCACGCGGCCGATCATCTCCCGGGTCGCGGCCAGCATCGGCCGCACCCGGCGGCTGACGATCAGCGGCACCGTGTCGGACCACGCGTGCGACGTGGCTGGAACCGTGACGCGCGTCGACGTCGCCGTCAGCCGGACCCTCGCCCGACGCCGGTGCGCGGTGCTCGACGCCCGCGGGCGCGAGAAGCGGTTGCGGCGCTGCGCGCGCCGACCGACGATCCGCCTGCGGGGCGGCCGGTCGTTCCGGCTGAGGCTTCCGGGGCCGCGTCGGCGGGGCCACTACGCCATCCGCGTCACCGTGCGTGACGCGGCGGGCAACGCCCGAGCCAGGAAGCTGCGCGTGCGGATCCGCTGAAGGTGACGCGGCAGGCGGTCACGCGACACCGCTGCCCGTGCGGTCCGGGTTCCACGAGTACGCGTAGTCCGGCCGGTCCAGGTCCGACCACAGCGACGCGAGCCTCAGGGGACGGAACGTGTCCCACATGACCGCCAGCTCGTCCGTGCGCGTGGCGCCGATCGCCCGCTCGACGGCTCCGGGCTGCGGTCCGTGCGGGAGACCCGACGGGTGCAGCGTGATCATCCCGACGTCCACGCCCTTGCGCGCGGCGTAGTCGCCGTCGGCGTAGAACATGACCTCCTCGGACTGGATGTTCGAGTGGTGGTAGGGGAGGACCACGGCCTCTGGATCCCAGTCGAGCATCCGCGGCGCGAACGTGCAGATGACGAAGTTGGGGCCCTGGAAGGTCTGGTGCGCGGGGGGCGGAAGGTGGAGGCGGCCGGCGCGCGGCTCGAAGTCGTCGGCGTTGAACGTGTAGGGGTAGACGTAGCCGTCCCATCCCACGACGTCGAAGGGGTGGCGGTCCAGCACGTAGGTCTGGTGGCCGTCGCGGACGCGGACCACGACCTCGAACTCGCCCTCCTCGTCGTGGGTCTCGAGCTGGATCGGGCCGTGGAAGTCGCGCTGGCTGAACGGCGCGTGCTCGAGCAACTGGCCGTAGCGGTTGCGGTAGCGGTTCGGCGTCTCGATCTCACCGGGCGTGTGGAACATCAGCCAGAACTGCTCGCTGTCGCCGTCGGGCTCCCAGCGGTGCGTCGTGCCACGCGGGATCACGACGTAGTCGCGCTCCCGGTAGCGCAGCGGCCCGAACTGGGTGCGCAGCTTGCCCTCCCCGCGGTGGATGTAGACCACCTCGTCGCCCTCGCCGTTGCGGTAGAAGCCCGGCATCGGGTCGGTGGGCTTGCAGACGTGCGCCTCGATGTCGGCGTTCCACATGAGCAGCCGTCGGCCGGTCACCGGGTCGCCGCCCGGAACCACCGCGTTGGCGTCGGCGAGCCGATGGACGTGGGCGTCCGGCGTCCACTCCTCGCGGCGGATCGGGACGAACTCCGCCGCGTCGGCGATCCGGCACGGGGAGTGCAGGTGGTAGAGGATCGACTCGTTGCCGCTGAAGCCCTCGTAGCCGAGCACCTCCTCGACCAGCAGGCGCCTGCCGGGGCCACCGTCGCCGTTCCCGTCGTGCCAGACCTGCACGTGTCGCTTGGCGGGGACCTCTCCGAGTCGGACGTAGCGCATGGTGCGAGTCTCCTCTCTGCGCGTCGGGCGGTCTAGAGGTTGCCGCGCCGGTCCTGCTCGCGCTCGATCGCCTCGAACAGCGCCTTGAAGTTGCCCTCGCCGAATCCGCGGGCCCCGTGACGCTCGATGATCTCGAAGAAGACGGTGGGCCGGTCGCCGACGGGCTTCGTGAAGATCTGCAGCAGGTAGCCCTCGTCGTCCTGGTCGACCAGGATCCCCTGTGCGCGGAGGTCCGCGAGTTGGTCGGACACGGCGGGCACGCGGGCGGGGACCTCGTCGTAGTAGCTGTCGGGGATCGTCAGGAACTCGACGCCACGGGCCCGCAGCGCCTTGACGGTCCCGACGATGTCGCGGGTGGCGACCGCGAGGTGCTGGGCGCCGGCGCCCTCGTAGTACTCGAGGTACTCGTCGATCTGGGACTTGCGCTTGCCCTCGGCCGGCTCGTTGATCGGGAACTTGATGCGGCCGTTGCCGTTGGACACCACCTTCGACATCAGCGCGCTGTACTCGGTCGAGATCGCCTCGTCGGAGAAGTGCAGCATCTCGGTCATGCCGAAGACGCGCTCGTAGAAGTGGACCCACTCGTCCATGTGCCCGAGCTCGACGTTGCCGACGATGTGGTCGAGCGCGAGCAGCATCGGGTCCTGCTCGGGACGCTCGTCCTGCACCGCGACGTACCCCGGGAGGAACGCGCCGCGGTAGTCGCCGCGCTCGACGAAGAGGTGCACGGTGTCGCCGTACGCCGCGATCGACGACAGGACGACCTCGCCCTCGTCGTCGTGCTCGACGTGCGGGGCGTCGATGCCGCGTGCGCCGCGACGCAGGGCCTCCGCGTAGGCGTGACGGGCGTCCGGGACGCCGAGGGCGATGACCTTGACGCCGTCGCCGTGGCGGTGCTGGTGGGCGGCGATGGGTGAGTTCGAGGAGAGGGCGCCGGTGAGGACGAGCCGGATCCGGCCCGACTGGAGCACGTAGGAGACGCGGTCGCGGCTGCCGGTCTCCAGGCCGCGGTAGGCGATGCGGCGGAACCCGAACGCATGGGCGTAGTAGTAGGCGGACTGCAGCGCGTTGCCGACCCAGAGCTCGACGTGGTCGACGCCGTGGAGCGGCATGTGGTCGACGGCCTCGTCGGGTGCCGTCGAGGGGTGCGGAGCGATCGTGGTGGCCATGGAGCAATGATCCGCTTGTTCAAGACCGCGAGCAATACCGAAACGTTGCGTCCCCGGCGATAACATGGCCGTCATGGACGAGATCGACCGGCAGATCGTTGCGCTGATGCGGGAGAACGCACGGAGGTCGTTCCAGGACATCGGCGGACGCGTCGCGCTCAGCGCCCCCGCGGTGAAACGGCGGGTCGACCGCCTGGAGGCCGACGGTGTCCTGCGGGGGTACGCGGCGATCGTCGATCACGCGGCGATGGGCTGGCCGACACATGCCTTCGTCGCGCTGTACTGCGAGGGCCGCATGTCGGCGGCCGAGGTCCGCGCCGCGGTCGCCGGACACGCCGAGGTGGCCGCTGCCTACACCGTGGCCGGTGAGGCGAGCGCGATCCTGCACGTCTTCGCGCGGGACACCGGGCACCTCGAGGAGGCGCTGGAGCGCATTCGCGACACGCCCGGCATCCGGCGCACGCAGACGCAGGTCGTCCTCAGCGCGCTGTTCGAGAGACCGGTCGCCTGACGAGTCCGGCGAGCAGGCGCCCGAGGAGCGGCGTGCTCGCCGGCGCGTCGGTGGCGCGCAGTCGCTCGGCCCGCAACCGGAGGTGCGCGACGAGTTCGGCGGTGGGGTGGAACGGGTCTGCGATCGCCCGGCCGCCGGCGACGGGCAGGGCGGCGCGGATCTCGCCGTCGACGACCGCCACGAGGATGTCGCCGGCGGGTTCGGCGGGCGCCGCGTCGAGGGCCGCGAGTCGGCGCAGGGCGACGGCGTCGTCGGCGGTCGCCTTGCGGATCGCGATGATCGGGGTGGTGGAGGCGCTCATGACGGTGGACATGACTTCATGGTGCTCCTCGACACCGATAAGTTCCAATGACATTCCACGGTATGTCGTATAAGATCAGCTGATGCTCGACGTCAAGCGTCTCCGCGTGCTCCGCGAGGTCGCCCTGTGCGGGTCGTTCTCCGCCGCGGCCGACGCGTTGAGCTACACCCAGTCGGCGATCAGCCAGCAGATCGCGGCGCTCGAACGGGAGGCGGGCACGACCCTGGTCGAGCGGTCGGCGCGGGGGGTCCGGCTCACCGAGGCGGGTGAGGCCCTGGTGCGCCACACCGAGGCGATCCTGGCCCGGCTCGCCGACGCGGAGGACGAGCTCGAGGCCATCGCCGGACTGCGTGGCGGCCGGCTGCGGCTCGCGGCCTTCCCCACGGCCGCGGCGACCGTGATGCCGCGGGCGATCGCGCGCTTCCGCGAGAAGCACCCCGCCGTCGAGCTCAGCATGGAGCCGCGGGAGCCCGACGACGCGCTGGCCGCCCTGAAGGCCGGCGAGGTCGACATCGGAGCGGTGATCCTCTCCGACACCGACCAGCCAGAGGTCGAGGGGATGACGCTCACCCACCTGCTGGACGACCCCATGTACGCGATGCTCCCGATCGGGCACCCGCACGCCTCGAAGTCCCGGCTGCGGCTCGAGGATCTCGCGGCCGAGAAGTGGATGCTCGGGTCCACGGGGAAGTGCCCGGACACCCAGATCCTGTTGCGGGCGTGCCTGTCCGCGGGCTTCGACGCGCAGATCGCGTTCCACTCCGACGACTACCTGGCGATCCAGGGACTCGTCGCCTCCGGTCTCGGTGTCGCGCTGATCCCCGACCTGGCGCTCGTCGCCGTCCGCGACGACGTGGTGGTCCGGGCGCTGACGGGCTCCACCCCCGTGCGCCGGATCTTCGCCGCGACCCTCAAGGAGGGCTACTGCTCTCCCGCGACGGAGGCGATGCTGGAGATCCTCACCGAGGTCTGCGCGGACTTCGGTCAGGGGCGCCGGGAGCTGGCGCTCGCCTCCTGAGCGACGGTCAGTCCAGCAGCGCCCGGGCGGCCCGCAGTCCGCTGCGCAGCGCGCCGTGGACGGTCGCCGGGTACCGCGCGTCGGTGTGCTCGCCGGCGAGGAGCAGCCGTCCGTCCCACCGCGGACGCGCGAGCGTCGCCCGGTCGTCCTGGCGGGTCGTGCTCGCGGCGAAGGAGTAGGCGCCACGGGCGTACGGGTCCCGGGTCCAGGCGGTGTGCACCGCACCGGTCGGAGCCGGCACCGCCGCGGTCCCGAACGCGCGGCGCAGCGGCGCGAGTGCCCGATCGGTCGCCTCGCGATCGTCCAGCCGGGCGTGGTGCGCGGCCCGTGCGCCGCCGGCGAGCCCGACCAGGACCGGGAGCCCGTGCGACGGCAGCAGCGAGAGGTGCTCGGTGATCGTCTCGCCCGGCTCCGGGGCGTGGACGAGCAGCTCCGCCGTCCTGGGCCAGAACACCTCGGAGAAGCGCAGGGCGGTCTTCTCGATGCGGCCGACGCCCAGCCGCTCCACGGCCGCGACCAGGGCGTCGTCCGGGGCCGGGTCGGTCGTGATCGCCCCGGACCGCAGCACGCCGAGCGGAACGGTGACGATCACCGCGCCCGCACGGTGGTCCGTGCCGTCCGCGCGGATGACGCGCACGCCGTCCTCGCCGTCGTCGACGATCTCGCTGACCACCGCCCGCCGTCGGATGTCGAGCCCACGAGCCAGCATGCGGGTGAGACGGTCGTAGCCGGACACGACGAGGGCGTCTCCGCCGGGGAACTCGTCCTCCTCCTCGGTGAGCTCCTGGGAGATCTCCTGCGGCTCCGCGCCGTACTCCGTCTGGGTCTCGCTGATGCGCTCGGCGCGTCGCGCCTGGGTGCCGTCCGCGAGGATCAGGGCGGTGTCGTAGTCCGTCGGGTGGGTGCGCGCGCCCGCCCGGCGCAGCAGCGGCGTCACCGGATTGCCGCCGCCGGGGCCATGCAGCCACGCGGCGCCCAGGTCCACCGCGGCGCCGAGCGTGCGGTCGGTCACGATCCGGCCGCCGATCCGGTCGCGGGCCTCCAGGACCACCACCGCTCGGCCCGCGCGCGCGAGCTCCCGCGCGGCCGCGAGCCCGGCGACGCCCGCCCCGACCACGACCACCGGTCCTCCGCCGCCCGCCGCGCGCCCGGAGGACGAGGAGCCGCAGGCGGGGAGCATGGTGGCCGCGGCGGCGATGGACCCGCGCACGAGCAGGTCACGGCGGCTGACCGGACTCATACGATCGGCGTGTCGAGGCGCCCCAGTCCCGGCGCCTCGAGGGTGACGGCGTCACCCGGCTCGAGGAAGCGCTCGGTGCCGGGCAGCGGACCCAGTTCGAGCAGGCACCCGCGCCCGAGCGTTCCGGATCCCAGCACGTCGCCCGGGCGTAGGCGCGTGTCCCGTCCGGCGTGCGCGACCATCTGCGGCCACGACCAATGGGCGGCCTGGGCGGGGGAGCGCGAGAGCTCGGTGCCGTTGACGGTCACCGTCGCGTCGAGGTGCAGCCGCCCGTCCTCGTACGGAAGCTCGTCGGGCGTGACCAGCCAGGGGCCCAGGGACAGCGCGAAGTCCTTGCCCTTGGCGGGACCCAGGCCCACCGTCATCTCCGCGCGCTGGACGTCGCGGGCACTCCAGTCGTTCAGGAGGGCGAAGCCGGCGATCCGGCCCTCGGCGCCGAGGATCGCGGCGATCTCCAGCTCGAAGTCCAGGCGCTGCGTCGCTGCGGGGCGCCGCACCGGCTCTCCGGGGCCGTGGATCGAGGCGGGGTTGGAGAAGTAGAACGCCGGCGCCTCGTACCAGGCCTCCGGGATCTCGCGATCCCGCAGTCGGTTCCCGGTGGCGACGTGCTCCTCGTAGGCGTAGAAGTCCCGGACGCTCGGCGGCTCGGGGACGGGAGCAAGGAGTGTCACGGCATCGACGCCGTGGTCACGCCCGACCTCCTCGTGGCCCTCGCCGGCCAGCCACGCGAGCATCGACGCGGCCCGGAGCTCGACGACGCGGTCGCCGTGCAGGCGGCCGACGCGTTCGACCCCGGCAGGGTCACGGAAGGTCACGAGGCGCATGGGCGCAGCAGGCTATCCGGGGTGGGTCGTGCTCCGCGCGGGTCGTCCCATCCTGCGCAGAACGGTCCCCCGATCGTCCCGGGGGGTCCTCCGGCACGCCGGACGATCATCCGATTGCCGGTGCCTTGCGGCTGGGGGTACGGTGAACGGCATGGGTAGGGGCAACCGGATCGTGGGACTGGCGTTCGTGCTGATCTCGATCACCCCCGGCGCCGCGGTCGCGGCCCCGGCGATCACGAAAGCGAGGCTGTCGACCCCCGCGGTCACCGACAGGCCGGCGGCGCTGGTGGTGCGCGCCGTGGATCGTGCCGCTCCGGTCAGCGGGTTCAGCGCCGACCTCGAGGACGGCACGCGCACCGCGGCGAGCGCCTGCCGGACCTACCACGCGTCGAAGCGACGCCTCGGCCGGCCGTTCCGGGCCGGTGATGCGGTCAGGTTCGTCCTGCGGCCGACGTTCGCGGACGCCGGCGCGACCGTGATGCAGGTCCGCGTCGTGGCGGGCCGCTGCGGCGCGCCCGGGAAGGCCGTCGAGCAGCCGTTCCGGCTCACCGTGACCCGGCCGGGCGAGCCGCTGATCTCGCTGCTGGAGGGTCTCCCCGCGACCATCACGGACCTCGGACTGCTCCCGCCGCTGCCGGCGACGCGAGGCGCCCGAGCCCGTGCCGCCCGGACCAAGCCGTGCACGGGCGCGAGCCAGAAGCCGTGGGTCAAGGGGTTCAAGCAGGCGCGGCGGGCGACCCTCTGCCTGATCAACCGCGAGCGCGGCAAGCGCGGGCTTCGTCGCCTGCGCGAGGACAAGCTGCTCGGTCGGGCGGCGTCCCGCCACTCGCGGGCCATGGTGCGCAAGGGGTTCTTCGCGCACACGGGGCCGGACGGTGTCGACCTCACCGCTCGGGCGCGCAAGGCCGGCTGGCCCAGGAACGGCGCCCGGAGATGGCAGCTCGGTGAGAACATCGGGCTCGGCACCGGGTCCCAGGGGACGCCGCGAGCGGTGGTCCGGTCCTGGATGGACAGCTCCGGGCACCGCGCGAACCTGCTCGACCCGGCGTTCGACCGCATCGGCCTCTCGGTCGTGCGCGGGACCCCGGGCGGGACCCGGTCGGGCGCGACCTACACGACGGACTTCGGGCGCGTCGAACGCTGAGGGCCCCACGACGAGGGCCCGCGGTCGCATCGACCACGGGCCCTCGTTGCAGTGCGCCGGAGAGGACTCGAACCTCCACGAGCTTGCGCCCACCAGCCCCTCAAGCTGGCGCGTCTACCAATTCCGCCACCGGCGCAGCGGGGCGCGGAGTATAGCCAGAGGAGGGTCGCCGACGCGGTGCCGACGATCTCCCTGCGTGCGAACTTGATTCCGTCGCGAGGCCGCGCTACGGTACGAACACGTGTTCGACGCACCCCTCACCGCCGAAGGAGCCCAGGCATGGACCTGACGAAGCGCCAGCAGGAGATCTTCGACTTCATCAAGCGCTATTCGGCGAAGTACGGCTATCCGCCGACGGTCCGCGACATCGGCAAGGCGGTCGGCCTGGCCTCGTCGTCCACCGTGCACGCCCACCTCGCCAACCTCGAGAAGCTCGGGCTGCTGCGTCGTGACCCCTCCAAGCCGCGGGCGATCGAGCTGCTCGACCGCGTGGGGGACACCGTCGCCGACGCGATGGAGAACGTGAAGAGCCTCGTTCGTCCCGGCCTGCCCGTCGTCGGCTCGGTCGCGGCCGGACAGCCGATCCTCGCGGAGGAGAACATCGAGGAGTACGTCAACGTTCCCGCGGCGGCGGGCGGCGAGCAGGGCGAGTACGTCCTCAAGGTGCGCGGTGAGTCGATGAAGGACGCCGGGATCCTCGAGGGTGACTTCGTCGTGGTCCGGCCGCAGGAGACCGCGAACGACGGCGAGATCGTCGTCGCGCTGGTCGGGGAGGACGCGACGGTCAAGCGCTTCTTCCGGGAGTCCGACCACGTGCGGCTCCAGCCCGAGAACGCGGCGATGGAACCGATCCGCAGCAAGGACGTCCGCGTGATGGGTCGCGTCGTCGGGCTGTTCCGGAGCGTGTGACATGGCTCCCGTCTCCACCTTGATCCCGGCCACGCGAGCACGGCGTGTCCCGGGTGACGACGGTCGGACGATCTCCGCGCGCGACGCGCGCCTCGTTCGCCGCGAAGAGCCGACGGCGCTCGGCGGACCCTCGCCGATGACGACGACGGTGCCGGCAGCGCCCGCGGTGGGCGGCCAGTCGCTCGACGAACGCCTCGTCGACGCCTGGGAGGGCCTGGTCACCCACCGCAGCGTTGCGTGTCCGATCTGCGCCGGCGTGCTCCGGCCGCGGTACGGCGCCACGTCGCGCACGCCGATCGGCGGACGCTGCGAGACCTGCGGCAGCACCCTGTCCTGAGTGCAGCCTCAGGCGGCCGCGAGCAGGGCGGCGCCGAACAGGACCACGAGGTGCGCGCTCTGGTCGATCGCGATCCAGAGCGGTGATCCGAACGGGGCGGTCGTGCGCTTGACCTTGCGCACGTAGGCGACGAGCAGGCGGCCGTCGTCCTGCACGAGGTGCGTCCCGAGCACGATCAGCCCGACGAGCGCGGCGCGGGCGGCGTCGGACCCATCGGCGATCCACACCAGCGCGGGGAGGAACGGGATCGCGTAGGTCGCCACGTGGCTGAGCAGCGCGTGGCGGCGTACGGGATCCCGCCCGAGCCCCCCGTGCTTGTGCGTGGCCTGGAACTCCGTCTGCAGCAGGAAGTCGCCTGTGCAGTGGCAGACCAGCAGGACCCAGACGACCTCGCTCCACTCCATGTGCGAGCGACCGTACCCGGACCAGCACCGTCGGGGGCGGCGTGTGCCCCATGCCACACGAGTCGACCGACGGGCGAGGAGGTCTTCGACCGACGGTCGAGCTTGATGGGTCCGTGCCCTGCGTTGGGGTGTCCATGCAGATCCACCGCACTGTCCTGGCGGCCGCACTGGCCGCCGCCGTCCTGCCGTCCATCGCGTCGGCCCACACCGGTCGCGCCCTCGTCTCGGAGCTCCCCGTTGCCCGCTACGCCGAGCCGCAAGCGGCCCCCGAGGGGGAGATGACGCTGACCCTCGAGCAGTCCCGCTTCTGGCTCGGTGGGCAGATCGACAACGGCAACGTCCTGGACGCCTCGCTGTGCGACGTGATCGCGCCGTGCCCGGAATGGCAGCTGCGGCTGACCGAGGCCGGGAGCCGGCTGCGCGTAGCGATCGACACTCCTTCACGCGAGGACAGCTTCGAGCTCCAGGTGCTCGACGCGGCCGGTGCGGTCGTCGGCTCGGGGAGCGCCTCCAACCAGTTCAACGGCGAGGCGTTCGTCGCACAGCCCGCCCCTGGGGTGTACACCGTGCGCGTCGTGCCCAAGGGCGCCACCCAGGCGTTCTTCCGCCTGCGCGCCAAGCTGGAGAAGGCGCCGGAGGCGCCCGCGGACCCCAAGCGCTCGCTCCTGCCGAACCTCAAGGCCGTCCCGCCGTACGAGTTCAACTTCACCGCCCCCGCGAACCCGGCGAACGGCCTCTACCCGCCCGACACGGTCAACCCGCCGCTCGCCGCCGCCGGGTACGAGCCCGTCTCGTGCGCACCCGACGAGCTCGCGCCCATCGCGGCCGGCGGACAGGGCGCGATCGACTGCCTCCGGCTGACCAGCGGCCCGATCAACGTCGGTGAGGGTCCGTTCGTCAAGAAGTTCTACTACGCGCAGGACACCGCGGCGGGGAGCACCGAGCCCGCCACCCAGCGAGGGCCGGCATCCCAGACGATCTACCACGCGGACGGCAGCACCTCCACGCGCCCGGCCGGCCACTACAGCTTCCACAACACCCACGCCCACTTCCACGACGAGGGGATCCTCACCTACGAGCTGTTCCGGGTGATCGAGGGCCGCGACGGGAAGGACCTGACGCCGGCCGGCATCGGCACGAAGTCCGGCTTCTGCCCCGCGGATCAGCTGTTCGGCGAGTGGCGCACCTTCACCCAGGACCCGACGGGCATGTTCAGCGAAGGCGACACGGCGACCGGGTCGTGCTTCTCCCCGAACGACGGGACCTTCGCCCTGACCCGCGGGTGGGGGGACGTCTACCGCTGGCAGCGCCCCGGGCAGTTCGTCGAGTGGTCCGGCAACACCGACGGCTACTTCGTCGTCCGCACGACCGTCGACAAGGGCAACGTCACGCTCGAATCCGACGAGACCGACAACAGCTCCTACGCGCTGATCAAGGTGACCGGTCGGCGCATCGAGACGATCGAGCGCGGCCAGGGCCTGAGCCATCTCGATCCGACCAAGGAGGTCTTCACGGGCTTCGGTCCGGCGTCCCGGGATCCGTTCGGCGGGGACCTTCCGCCCGCCGGCACGGCCCCTGCCGTCGAGAAGGACGACGTGGCCCCGAAGGTCACGCGGCTGCGGTTCGTGAAGGGCCGCGGGACGGGACCGCGGCGCCGGCGGGCCAAGGTGCGTTTCGCGATCAGCGAATCGGCGACCGTGAAGCTCACGGTGACGAGGACCACCGGGTCCGGGAAGAAGCGCAAGGTGCGCCGCGTGGGCACGATGCGCATGCGCGTGCGCAAGGGGACCACGACGCGGGTCCTGAGCGCGAGGCTCGAGCGCTCGGTCCGGCGCAAGGGCTCCTACACCTTCGGCGTCGTGGCGCGCGACACCGCGGGGAACACCCGGGCAGCGCGCCCGCTGCGCCTTCGGGTGCGGTAGCCCGCTGGACGGCGGCGCCATCGCGGGGCTCGCGCGCCCCGCTATGGCGCGCTACCGTGCAGGGTGCACGTCAGGCAACCGCGGAGGTGCGAGTCACCATCGAGGAAAGTCCGGACATCACAGGGCGCGGTGGTCGGGAAGCCGACCCGGGGAAACCCGCGGGAAAGTGCCACAGAAACACACCGCCGATGGCGCGCTCGCACGTGCAGCGCGCACAGGCAAGGGTGAAATGGTGCGGTAAGAGCGCACCGGCGTCGTGGTGACACGGCGGCCAGGCAAACCCCACCGGATGCAAGACCGAGCAGGACCGCTTGAAGGCTGCCCGCCGAGGTCCAGGTAGGTCGCAGAGATGGATGGTTGCCCAACGACAGAATCCGGCTTATCGACGTGCTACGGAAAGGGCCCCGCTCCGGCGGGGCCCTTTCTATGCTCCGGCGGCTTTCCGGCAGATCTGGCCGAATGGGGGATGGCGATAGGTGTTGCAGATCTGAGACGCTCGGCCGGTCCGGTGCTGAGGAGTTGCCCGGACCACACTGCAGCCGCCCGAAAGGACGCCGGATGCGCCGTCTCGGCCTTGTCACAGCCATCGCCACCTCCTGTCTCACGCTTCCAGCGTCGGCCTCGGCCTCGGAGACCAAGGAGTTCCCGGTCACCATGGACTGGCGGATCGGTCAGCTCAAGGCGCACACCTGTACGTCGTGGGGGCTGGCGACGTGGAAAGCGCAGAAGGGCGCGACCGCGTGGCAGATCATCGCCCAGTTCAACGGCAAGGAGCGCCGGGTACGCGTCTCCAAGCCGTTCCACGACGCGACGTTCACGAAGTACGGCTGGAGGCCGGGCAAGGGCAAGCACTGGCACGGTCTGAGCTACTCAGGGCGGTCGCACGGCGGCGGCAAGCCCGTGAGCTGCGGCGATCTCCAGGCCAAGCAGAAGGCCCTCTACGGGAAGGTGGTCATCCGGATCACCATCCCCGACAGCGCGAAGATCGTCGGCAAGGTCACCGGTCCCGGCGGCGTCCCGGTCGAGGGGGTCAGGGTCAGGGCCGGCGGCGCGGGCAGCGACCGGACCGACGCCAAGGGCGCCTACGAGATCGACGTGCCCGAGCGGACCCGCACCTATACGGTCCGGCCCAGTCGCTCGGGCGCGAAGTTCCGCCCGTCGAAGCGGCGGGTCAGGGTGAAGGCCGGTCAGGTCAGACGAGCCAACTTCCGCATGAAGGGCTACGTCATCTCCGGGCGGATCAAGCAGAAGTGCGACGGCGGGTCGTCGTGCGTGAACAACCCGATCGGCGGTGCGCGCGTCACGGCGAAGCGCAGCGGTCGCACCGCTCTGGCCACGACGGCAGCCGACGGCGACTACGCGCTCGTCGTGCCGCGCAAGGGGACCTGGCGCGTCGTGCCCACGGGCAAGGGCATGGCGATGAGCCCGAGTCGCCGGACCGTCAAGGTGCGGTCCAGCCGCGTGCGCGGGAAGGACTTCGACGCGTGCGCAAACGCCAGGAGCACGTCGCTGCGGTCGCCGCTCGCCACCGCGGCCCAGAGCGGCGAGACGACGTTCTCGGGTACCCGGGCCCTCGGCGCCTGCACCACGACCGTCACCGCCCACTGGGCGAACACCACGATCGCGAGGTTCGTCGTCGAAGGTTCGGCGATGTGCCAGGTCGGGGACACCGACCAGGGCCTGCGCTATCCGCCCATCACGTTCAGCCGCCCCCCGGCCAGCCCGCCGGCTCCGTACCAGGGGATGACCCGCACGCGGATGCTCGTCGACGGTGACATCGACGGTCCCGGTGCCAGCCTTCTCACGGGCGGCTCGGAGGTCTGGGCGCAGTACTCGCCCGCTCCGTCCCCACCCGCGGAGATCAACGTCTACAGCGTGTTCGTCCAGCTCGTCCTCACACCGAAGGACGGCACGTTCGACCGGTTCAAGTGCACCGGTGGGTGGGAGCGGAGCCCGTTCCTCATCAAGCCGTAGTCACGCCGCCGGCGGATCCGCCACCGACGGTCGGGCAAGCCATTCCGGCGGAAGGACCGCCGGAATGGGCGGCAGCGGGTCGTCCTCGCGGGGAAAGGCGGGGAGGAGCTCCAGCGCGGCACGTCCGCAGGCGTGCGGCTCGATGACCGGGCGGAGGTCCTCGTGGGCCATGAGCAGCCGCAGGGACGCCAGGATCTGGAAGTCCGCCGCGTTGCGCTGCGGGCCCCCGATGACCCCGGCGGCCAGGAGACCGTCGGCGTGGTCGAGCAGGGCCGGCAGGCGGGCGAGGTCGTCCCGCACGCTCTCCTGCGTCGCGCCGGCCCGGACCCGGCCGAAGAAGATCATCACGGGCTTGAAGACGTAGCCGAACGCGGTGGGGAACGGCCACCCGATCACCTCGCGGGCCATCCACGCCCGGACGCGGTTGTCGCGCTCGCCGGCCCAGCGGAAGACGCGGCGTGCCAGGGCCTGCAGTTCGTCGTGGCCCCACTGCTCCGCGTCGACGACCGCCTGCCGGGCCGATGGGTCGGCCGGGAAGAGCGGGCGGTCGGGGGCCAGTTCGTCGAGGGCTCGGGACAGGGACAGCGTGCCGGTGATCCTGCGGTCGCCGAGACGCACGGCGGGGACCGTCGCGGGCCGGAAGCCCGCCGCCCACGCCACGGGCAGGTGCAGGCCGGGGAGGATGTTCCACTGCGTGAACGGGATCCCGGTGTGCTCGAGCATCATCCGTGCGGTGACCACGGGGTGGGAGTGCCGCAGGCCGTAGAGCTTCACGGGCGGCACGCCGCCGGTCGTCCGGTCCTGCGACCGCTCTCTCCCTGCCTGCGAGTCCGCCATCGTCCCTGTCTCCTTGGTCGTGAGGTAGGCGAGACCCTGACACGTCCATGCCGGTCGCGTCGGACGCCCGCCTGTTCGGCCGAGATGCCGTCTACGCTTCGCCGCGCGTGCGCATCCTCATCGTCAGTCAGATGTGGCCCGGACCGGATGACCCGGACCTCGGGATCTTCGTGAAGGACATCGCCACGCACCTCGAGGCGCTCGGTCACGAGGTCGATCACGCCGCGATCACGCACCGCGGCGGCGGCCCCGCCAAGCACGTCCGGCTCGCGCGCGACGCGGTGCGTACCGCTCGCGCGACGCGCCCCGATGTCGTGTTCGCCCACTTCCTCTTCCCGGCCGGGGCCGCCGCGCTCGCGGCGGCGCGTGCCGTGGGGGTCCCGCTGGTCGTCATGGCCCACGGTCAGGACGTGGCGAACCTCGCGCGGCGGCCGATCCGCATCGCGACCGCGCCCGTGCTCCGCGGCGCGGCAGCGGTCATCGCGAACTCGCGCTGGCTCGCCGACCGGATTCCCGGGGGCGCCGACGCGATCATCGACTGCGGCGTCGACACGGAGCTGTTCGCCCCGCGACCACGGCCGCCCGGTGCCGGTCCGCGGTTCCTGTGCATCGGGTCGCTGATCGAGCGCAAGAACGTGGTCGCGCTGGCCGACGCGTTCGCGGAGCTCGGCGAGGGCGAGCTGACGTTCGTCGGCGACGGCCCGCTCCGTGGGGTGCTGGAAGGACGACCGGGCGTCGTCCTGGCGGGCCGCGTCCCGCACGGGGAGGTCCCCGACTGGATCGCTCGCTGCGACGTGCTGTGTCAGCCGTCGCTCACGGAAGCGTTCGGGCAGGCCGCGCTCGAGGCGATGGCGATGGCCCGGTCGGTCGTGGCGACCACCGAGGGCGGACCACCGGAGTTCGTCACCCCGCAGGTCGGGGTGCTCGTGCGTCCGGGCGACCAGGCCGCGTTGGTCGCCGCGCTGCGGTCCGCGGCGGCGCTGGGAACGCCGAACCCTGCCGCCCGCGCGGCGGCGCAGGAGCACGACCTGCGCCGGCAGGTCGGCCGCATGGCCGACGTCCTGCAGGCCGCGCTCGGCTGAACCGACCCCCGCCAGGGCCGTGCGCCCGGGACGGGAGCGTCAGCTCACGGTCCGACCTCGACGACCTGCTCCCAGGTGCCGCGGTCGAAGAACGGCAGCTCCGGCGCCTGACCCGCGCCCTGTGAGCCGACCTTGTACATCTTGCGCGGATCGCGCCAGCGGGCGGGGTCCGGGGTACCGAAGCGCTCGGAGAGCTCCTTCGCCGTCGCGACGGCCGCCTGACGGAGATCGTCCACCGCCAGGGTGCGCAGCGCGTACGCGGCGCCGGGCGTGATGTCGAACTCGTGGCTCGTGCCCGGCCGCCCGTCGAACCGCGCGACGCCCGGACCGAGCCGGCCCAGGGCGATGGCGGCGGCGCGGTGCTTGAACGCCACCCAGATGGCGACCCCGGGATGCACGGTCCCGGCGGCGTCGGTCTCGTGGTAGTCGCCGTCCCACGCCAGCAGGGTGTCGAGCACGGCACGGGCCTCCCCGTCGGCTCCACGCTGCGCCGCGCGCAGGCGCGTGCGGGTGACGGCGAGCACCCGCTGCTGCGCGGTGGTGCCCGCGCGGCGGATCGTCGCCTCGGACGCCTCGAAGCTCGGGTCGCGGTGCAGGCGGCGCACGAGATCCATGAGGAACGAGCCGCGGTGGAAGGCGCCGCTGATCCGCTCGGGCGACTCCCCGTCGCCGTTGGTCCAGTCCTGGGACGGCACGTTGTTCCAGTTCGCGAGCCACCCCTGCTTGGGGTTGATCACCCGCGGGGTCTTGGTGCGGTCGACCAGCCCGGGCCACTCGGCCTCGCCCGTGCCCGGGTAGGGCAGGCGGTCGTCCCAGCCCTTCGGGCGCTGCTGGAAGAGGCCGGGATGCCAGTACCCGATGTTGCCCTTCGAGTCGACGGCCATGACGTTCTCGTTCCAGGTGACCATGTTCATGGCGCGATCCACGTCCTGGATGGACCGGGCGGCGTTGAGCGCGGCGATCCCCTCGATGGTCTCCACGTCCCGCTTCCAGATCGCGTAGCGGCGCGCGTAGGCGACGTTGCCCTCGCGCAGCTGCACGGGCCCGTGCACCGTCCGGCAGATCCGCTCGGTTCGCTGGCCCACCTCGGGGGCATCGGCACCGATCAGCGCCGAGACCGTCTTGAGGTAGGTGAAGGTCTCGTCGCGGCACTCCATCTGCCGCTCCTGGCCCTTGTGCATGTAGTGCTCGGGCTTGCCCGGGACGAGCTGCTCGGCGTACAGGTCGTCCTCGTCGGAGAGCCCCGACGTGAAGCCCCAGGCCACGGAGCCGTTGTGCCCGATGCCGATCACCGGCACGCCGGGCGCGGTCACGCCGCGGATGTCCTGCCCCGGCCAGTGGACCTCGACCTCCACGAACAGCTCGGGCGTGGAGAACCCGAGCTGGGGGCCGTTGAAGAGGTAGGCGCGTCCGTTCTTCCCGCGGACCGCGAACATCGACGAGCCGCCGGTCCGCCCCATGCGCCCGGCGTCGAGCAGGGCCTTGCGGGCGGGAGCCGCGGCCTGCTCCTCGGTCGGCTTCGGGAGCGTCTCGGCGAACGCGACGGAGCGCTTCAGCGCGGCCCGCTCCTCCTTGGCGGAGCGGCGGCGGCCCTGGCTGAAGCGGCCCTCGGACGCCGGGATCGTCGGACGCCGGCCGGCGGTGCGCAGCGGCAGGACGCGCTGGAGCGCCCGGATCCCCGACTGCTGCACGGTGCGCAGGTTCGCGAGCTCGTTGCCGTCGCCGGACGGAACGGTACGGGCGAGGAAGACGCCGACGGCGATGCTGTCGTCGATCGTCCACGGGGTGGGGATCTTCGCGACGGCGGCGTACTCGCCGGGGAGATCGCCCGGGTTGAGGCGCACGTGATCGATCCAGGCGTTGACCCCGTCGCGGTAGGCCCGGATCCGCAGCTGCAGCGCGGGGCTGAGGTCCTCGTACATCCGCCGCCGTTCGGCCTCGGTGTAGTAGTCGCGCCGCGAGACGAGGTCGTCCTCGAGCGCGTCCTGGCCGATCAGCTCGGCCAGGCGGCCCTTCGTCGCGTGCCGGAACGCCTCGAGCTGGAACAGGCGGTCCTGGGCGATGGCGTAGCCGGCGCCGAACCACGCGTCGGCCTCGGTCGCTCCGCGGACCGCGGGCACGCCCGCGGCGTCGCGGGTGATCGTCACGCCCGCACGCGGCGACTCGGTGCCGCCGACCGGCTTGTCGATCTGGAAGGTCAGCGGCTTGCGCTTGAAGTCGATGAACAGCTGGTTCTGGTCGTACAGGTGTGGCGATCCGGTGCCGTCCACCAGGCCGCCGAGCGAGACGAACCCGCTCTGGCCGGGAGGGAGGACCCCCTCGGCGCGGAGCACGGCCGCGCCCGCGGGCGCGGCAGATGTGAGCGCCGCGAACGTCGCGGCGGCGAGCAGGAATCGGCACCCCATGAACGGAAACGTACTGTTGAGCGCCGACGCACGCTGCACTCGCCGTGCGGACGGGCCCCGATGAGGAGCCGTAGCATCGCGGTCATGCGATCCGGTCTCCTCCACGAACTGCCGCTCCCGCGGCGTCGTCCGGCGCGGGTGCCCGCCGGTCGGTCGCGGTGACCTCGGGCTCCTGGCGTCCGGGGGGCGAGGCGCGGGGCAGCAAGGTGCTCCGCGCGTTCGTCGCGCGTAGCGGCGATCGGCGTCTGGAGCGCACGATCGGGTCGGCGCGGGGGCTGCGCGTGGTGTTCAGGGCGATGGCGTCGAGGTTCGATCCCGCGGCGGCCGGGGGGTTCACCGGCGACCTCCGCTACGAGTTGCGGACCGCCGGAGGGGAGGTCCGCACCTGGACGGTCACCTGCCGGCTGGACGGCGCCACGGCGCGGTCCGGGGCGGCTCCCGACCCCGCGGTCACGCTCAAGCTCGCGCTGGCGGACTTCGCGCGGCTCGCCGCGGGTGAGCTCGACCCGGGTGCCGCCCTGCTGGCCGGTCGGCTCGACCTCGAGGGCGACTTCGCGGTCGCCACGCGGCTCGGCGAGATGTTCGGTCGGGCCTGAGACACCCGCGGGCAGCGAGATGGCTTGCCGCCGTCCGTCGGTCATGCGAACATGTGTTCCCATGACCGAAGTCGCCCTGTGATCGTCTGCGTCCTCCTGCCGCGCCTGGAGTTGTCCGTGGCCCTCGGTGGGGGCAGGGCCCTGCTGGAAGGGCCGTCCGCGCTGGCTCCGGAGCCGGGGCGGGAGCAGCTCGTCGGGGAGGTCTCGGCCGCGGCGGAGGTCTTCGGGATCCATCCGGGGATGCGTCTGGGAGAGGCGCTGGCGCGCTGTCCGAACCTGGCGCTCGTGCCGCCCGACCCTCTGGGGGTCGCGGACGCATGGGAGGGCGTGGTGCGGGCGCTGGAGTCCATCGGTGCGGAGGTCGAGGTCCAGGCTCCCGGCCTCGTCTGCTTCGACGGCGCGGCGCTGCGACGGCTGTACGGGGGGGCCGATCGCGACGATCCCGCGGCCCGGCTGCGAGAGCGGAGGCCGGGCCGCCGCCTCTCCACGCAACCACCGGCCTGGCTGGATGGGGTGGTCGCCGCGACCCGTCGGGCGATCGACCGTCCGGCCCGGATCGGAGCCGGGCCCTCGCGGTTCTGCGCCGTCGCAGGGGCGGTCCGGGCCCGATCTCGGCGCGCCGAGATCGTCGCCGGCGCAGCGGATCTGACGGATGCTCCGGTGACGCTGCTGCGTCGGGACGCGCGGTGCCGGGACCTGGTGGCGCCGCTGGAACGGCTGGGCATCGCCACGCTCGGCCAGCTTGCCGCGCTTCCGCGTCCGGCAGTCGCCGATCGCTTCGGCCCGGCCGGTCTGCACGCGCGTGAGCTCGCCATGGGGATCGACGACCCCCTGCGACCGCGCGTCGCCGGAGAGCGGCTGGAGGAGGTGCTGGATCTCTCGGAGGCCGCCTCGGGCGCCCAGCTCGGTCGGGCGCTCGAGCTGCTGGTGGATGGTCTCCTGGCCCGGCGGGAGCGCCGCGGGCGGGCCCTGCGGGTCGTCGTCCTCGGGGCCAGGCTGGTGGAAGGGGGTACCTGGCGGGAGCGGGTGGTGTTCCGTGAGCCGCTCGCCGACCCTGAGCGGATGCGGCTGGTCCTGGGTGCCCGCCTCGCGACCCTGCCCGCCCCGGCCGAGACGCTGCGACTGTCCGTGGAGCGGTTCGGTCCCCCGGCCGCGGTGGGGGACGCGCTCTTCGACGATGCCCGCACCCGGCGACGGGCACGCCTGCGGGAGGCCGTGCGCCAGGCCCGCGCGGTCGCCGGACCCGATGCGGCGTTGCGCGCGCTGGCCGTGGACCCGGACTCCCGGGTGCCGGAGCGCCGCGTGGTCCTGACCCCGTTCGAGGTATGAGCGCCGCCGACGGCGCCCGGACCGGTGCTCCGCGTCGCCCCCGGGGCGCCGGTGCCCCGCGGGCGGCGAAGCGTCTCGGCGCCCCCGTTCCCGTGACGGTCCGGGCCGATCCGTCGACCGGACGGCCCCGGCGGGTCGACCGCCTCGACGTCGAGGCGGTGCGCGAGTCCTGGCTGGTCGAGGACCGCTGGTGGACGACCGTCCCGTTGCGGCGTCGCTACTGGGAGGTCGTGACCGTCTGCGGACGGGACCTGACCGTGTTCCGTGATCTCGAGGACGGCCGCTGGTGGCGCCAGCGGTAGCCCGCGGGATCCCGGCGGGCGGCACTCCCGTACCTTCTCGGCGATGTCCGTCCCCACCTACCGAGAGCGGCTGCAGGTCGAAGGCGCCGCGCTCGCCGTGCTCGGTGGCCTGGGGTCGGCAGGGCTGCTGGTGTTCGTGGACGAGTCCACGCGACTCCCCGGCAACACCATCGGTCAGCTCGCGGCGGTCGCGGTGCTCCTGGCGGTGTTCGGTCCCCGCTTCGTCGGGCGCTGGCTGGACGGGGCGCATCCGGTCCTGGCCGGGACGGATCCCGGTTCGGGTGAGCCCACGCCGCTGTGGCACCTCCCGCTGGTCGTCCTCGTGCTGACGGTGCCGATCGGTCTCGTGGCGGGCTGGGACGCAGGCCTGCGGGTCACCGCCGGCTGCCTGCTCGTGGGCGTGGCGCAGGCGCTCCCGCTCGCCCGGCTGGTCGCGCGCCGGGAGCGTGAGCAGGGCGTGGTCTACGTGCGGCTCCCGGGCTCGCGGTTGGGCAAGGGCACGAAGCTCGGCGCGATCCCCGCGGGACGCTGACGGAACCGTCACGGCAGAAGTCACGCGACCGTGACCGTCCCGGCACCGCTGCGTCTGGATCCGTGACGCGCGGCACGCCAGCCTGGTGCCATGGTCGACCGAGGACGCCGGCGGGATCGTGGGCAGGCGGCGCTGGAGTACCTCGCGGTCCTCGCCGTCGCGGGCGTGGCGCTGACCGTGGGGGTGGGCGCGGCGATGGCCCGGGGTGGGGGTGTCGCCTCGGCCGTGCGGGCGCAGATGGTGCGCGCGCTGTGCATCGTGACCGCCGGGGACTGCGACCGCGATCGCGCGCCCTGCGTGCGGAGCAGCCGTCGGACCGCCGACGGCGGGCACCTCGACCTGCTGCTCGTGCGCGTCGGCAAGGACCACGTCGCGCTCCTGGAGGAGCGCTCCGACGAGCGGTTCGACGTGACGCTGGTCGATGCGTGGCAGGCCGGTCCGCAGGCGGGTGTCGGGGCCGGCGGCTTCGTGCGATGGGGGTCGGGAGGCGCGGCGGTCCGGGGTGAGTTGCGGGCGGCCCTGCTCGCCCACGAGGGGCGCGGGCGGACGTGGACGGTCGGATCGCGGCAGGAGGCCGAGGCGCTCGTCGGGAGCATCTCCGGCGTCCGGGCCGCGCTGCTGCCGCAGGCGATCCGGGGCGGCGCGCTGCCCCCGCCCGACCAGACCTTCTACGAGCACGGCTGGGGGGTCACGCTCACCGGGTACGCGGGCCGCGGGATGCGCCGGACCGGGCGGCTGGCGATCGCCGCTCGCGACATCGACGGCGCCCGCCACGATCGCCGGACCGGGCACGAGACCCTGTACCTGGCCCGCTCGAGCGGGCTGTCCGGGGAGCTCGATGCCGCGTCGGGCGGCAGCCTGCGAGGCGGGTCGGTCGCCGGCGCCGCGGAGGGGGAGCACGTGTGGGCGATCGAGACGGACGGCAACGGCCGTCCGCTGGACCTCATGATCCTCTCGACCGGGGAGTACGCGGGCAGCTTCAGCCTGCCGACGCGCCTGCAGCGGGTGGCGGGGTTCCTCGCGGCGCCGGCGAAGGACGCGCGTCGTTACGAGGCGGAGGTCCACCTCGACCTCACCGACCCCGAGAACCTCGCCAGCGCCACCGCGTTCCTGGACGCCGTGTGGTCCGGCGCCCCGCGTCCGGGGCGTGATCGCGTGCCGGTCTCCGATCGGCTCGCCGCCAGGATCGAGGGTCACGCGGTCATCCACGCGCGGACCTATGCCGTGGACGGGCGCAGCTACGGGGCCGGAGGACGGGTCGCCGCGGGCGGCGGGGTGGGCGGCGCGGCCGGACGCGAGGTCCAGACCGCCCGTCTGCTGGCGGCGGTGACCCGCGGTCCGGACGGCACCTGGCAGCAGCGCACGGACTGCATCACGGCGTGACGGCGTCCTCCGTCCGTGCGAACATGTGTTCGTGTCCTACGTCGAGCTCCACGGCCATTCGGCCTACTCCTTCCTCGACGGCACCTCGCAGCCGGAGGAGCTCGTGGTGGCGGCGCTGGAGCGCGGCTACGAGGCGTTCGCGCTGACCGACCACGACACGGTCTCCGGCTCGATGGAGTTCGCGCAGTCGGCCAAGGCCCTGGGGCTGCGAGCCCTGCACGGGACGGAGCTCACGCTCGACGACGGCCGGCACCTGACGCTGCTCGTCCGCGACGCGACGGGCTGGCGGAGCCTCTGCCGTCTCCTCACGCGCGCCCACGCCCACACCCGCGAGGGCGGTCAGGACCGGCGGATCGCCCGGCCACCCTCGGTCGCCCTGCAGGACGTCGTGGACCACGCGGAGGGGCTGGTCTGTCTCAGCGGCTGCGCCCGTCACGGCGTGCGTGACGAACCGACGCTGCGGACGCTGCGGCAGGCGTTCACTCCGGCCGGGCTCCGCGTCGAGCTGCAGCGGCCCTTCGCCCGTCATGACCGGGCGCGCAACCGCGCCCTCGAGGTGCTCGCCCGGCGCCTGGAGCTGCGGTGCGTGGCC
>NZ_JBFIGP010000026.1:0-26119 GCF_041602235.1 Paraconexibacter sp. | reverse complement strand
GCACTTCCTGCCCGCCTCCGACCCCGGGTCCCTGGTCAACGTCGCCGGCGTGGGCATCCTCAAGACCACCGACCACCGGCTCGAGGCCCGCAAGCTCGTGTCGTTCCTGCTGAGCAAGACCGCCCAGGACTACTTCGTGGAGCAGACCAAGGAGTACGCGCTCGTCCCCGGGTCGCAGACCCTCGCGGACGTCCCGCCGCTCGAGGACCTGACGGCGGCGAAAGTCGATCTCGCGGATCTCGACGACCTCAACGGCACGCTCGAGCTGCTCGAGAAGACCGGGACGCTGTAGCGCCGATGAGCCTGCGGCGGACGCCCCCGCTGCTGCTCCTGGCCGCCGCACTCAGCGCGGCGGCCGTCGCGGTTCCGCTGCTCTACCTGGTGGTGGTCGTCGCGGACGCTCCCGACCAGGCATGGGAGGCGATCTGGCGCTCACGCACCGCCGAGCTCGCCGCGCGGTCCGTCGGCCTGGCGGTCGCCGTGAGCACGACCGCGACCGTCCTGGCGGTCACCCTCGCCTGGCTCACCACCCGCACCGACCTGCCCGGGCGCCGGGTCTGGGCGGTGCTCGTCGCGCTCCCGCTCGTCGTCCCCAGCTACATCGGCGCCTACCTCTTCGTCAGCGCGCTCGGGCCGGGCGGCCTGCTCATCCAGGTCGAATGGATCTACGGGTTCTGGGGCACCTGGATGGTCCTGACGCTCTTCACCTACCCGCTCGTGCTGCTCCCCGTGCGTGCCGCGCTGCGCAAGCTCGACCCGGCCCTCGAGGAGGCCGCCCGCGGCATGGGACGCAGCGCGGTGGAGGTCTTCCGCACCGTCACCCTCCCCCAGCTCGTCCCGGCGATCGGCGCGGGGGTCCTGCTCGTCGCCCTCTACACGCTCGCCGAGTTCGGCGCGGTCTCGATCCTGCGCTTCGACAGCTTCACCCGGGTCATCTACCAGTCGTACAAGGCGAGCTTCGACCGCACCGGTGCCGCCGCCCTGGCCTCCCTGCTGGTGGTCCTGATGCTCGGCCTCTACGCGCTCGAGTCGCGGATGCGGTCGCGGCACTCGGCCACCAGGTCCTCGCCCGGCACGGCGCGGCGTGCCACACCGGTGCCGTTGGGCCGCTGGAAGCTGCCCGCGCTCGGCGCGGTCGGCGCCGTGGTGTCCGTCGCCCTCCTCATCCCGGTCGGCACCCTGGTCGTGTGGTCGGGCCGCAGCGTCGCGGGCGACCCCGACTGGGCGCAGATCACGACCGCCGCAGGCAACTCGCTGCTCACCGCGGCGCTGGTCGCGGCCGCGGCCGTCGTGGTGGCGCTGCCGTGCGCGCTGCTGTCCTCCCGCTACCCGGGCCGCGTCACGAGGGGCATCGAGGCGCTGTCGTCCAGCGGCTACGTGCTGCCGGGGATCGTCGTCGCCCTGGCCCTGGTGTTCGTCGGCACCCGCGTGGCGCCGTGGGCGTACCAGACGGTGTTCATCGTCGTCTTCGCCATGGTGGTCCACTTCCTGCCGCTCGCGCTCGGCTCGATGCGGACCGCCCTGCTGCAGGTCCCGCGAAGCGTGGAGGAGGCCGGGCGGGCCGCCGGCCGCGGCCCGGTCGAGGTCTGGGCGACGATCACCGCGCCGCTGGCGATGGGCGGCACGCTGGCGGGCGCGGCACTCGTGTTCCTCACCGCGGTGAAGGAGCTGCCGACGGTGATCCTGCTCGCCCCGACCGGCTTCGACACTCTCGCGACGACGATCTGGACCCAGACGAACGCGGCGTTCTTCGAGGCGGGGGCCATCCCGGCGCTGGCGCTGCTGCTCGTCAGCGCTCCACCGCTCTTCCTGCTGGTCGGCCGTGACTGACGTGGGCGTGCGAGGATTGAGCGTGCCGTGAGCACCACGCCTGCTCCCCACCCGATCGTGTTCGACACGCCCCCGTGCGCCGCGATCGCCTGCACGGGCGTCGCGAAGCGCTACGGCGATGTCGAGGCCGTGCGCGGTGTCGATCTCGAGCTCCACCGCGGCGAGATCGTCGCCCTGCTGGGCCCGTCCGGCTGCGGGAAGACGACGATGCTGCGCGTGATCGCGGGGTTCGAGCACGCCGACGGCGGCCGCGTCGCCATCGGGGGCCGGATCGTCGCCGACGCCGACGCCGGGACGCACGTCGCACCGCAGGCGCGTCGGGTCGGCATGGTGTTCCAGGACTACGCGCTGTTCCCGCACCTCGACGTCGCCGCCAACGTGGGCTACGCACTGGGTCGTCGGCCGGACCGAGCCCGGGTCGACGAGGTGCTCGAGCTCGTCGGGCTCGGCGGCCTGGGACACCGCAGGCCGCACGAGCTCAGCGGCGGCCAGCAGCAACGCGTCGCACTGGCGCGAGCGCTCGCACCGTCCCCCGCGGTCGTCCTGCTCGACGAGCCGTTCTCGAACCTGGACGCGGCGCTGCGCGCCGAGGTCCGCGGTGAGGTGCGCCGACTGCTCCGTGCCGCGGGCGTCAGCGCCCTGCTCGTGACCCACGACCAGGACGAGGCGCTGTCGCTCGCCGACCGGGTGGCGGTGATGCACGACGGGCGCATCGAGCAGGTCGGCACGCCCGAGGCCGTGTACGCCTCCCCTGCCACCTGCTGGGTCGCGGCCTTCCTCGGCGAGGTCGACGTGCTGCGGGGCGAGGCGCGGGACGGTGCGGTCGAGACCCCGCTGGCGGTCGTCCCCGCGCCCAGGGACGTGTCCGGTCCGGTGGATGTCCTGCTGCGTCCGGAGAGCGTGAACATCGAGGCCCTCGGGGCGCCGCGCGACGCGCGCGATGCGATGGTGGTCGAGCGCGAGTACTACGGGCACGACCAGCTGGTCGTCCTGGAGCTCGACGACGGCATGCGCGTCCGGTCCCGCCGCCCGGGCTACCCGGCCTGGCACGCGGGCGACAAGGTGAAGGCCTGGGTGGACGGCCCGGTGACCGTCCTGCCCCACCGGCCACGCTGAGCTGCCGCGCCACCCGCCCACCCGGCCCGTGATCCGCGACGTTTGGCGCGACTCACTGGCGCGACGGCGCTCGTGGCGCTAGCGTCCCCTCATGCGCGCGATCAGGGGACTGGCCATGACGTTCGTGATCGCCCTGTCCGCCACGGGCACCGCCGCGGCCGCAGCGGACATCGAAGGGGTGTGGGAGTTCAGCGGCGGCAAGGTGGCGGTGCAACCCACGGGCGACGCGGCGACGTTCAAGGGGACCGTGCTGACCTCCACGCGCCTGGCCGAGTGCCCCCACCCGGCCGGCGAGATCATCTGGCTGGGCGTGACCCCGCAGCCCGACGGCCAGTACTGGGGCGGGCATCAGTTCTTCCGCGTCGGCACGTGCGAGCCGGCCGGTCGCGGGAAGACCGCGTTCCGGGTCCTGCGCAAGGCCGACGGCAAGGCGTTCCTGCGCATCTGCTTCGCGCCACCGGAACGGCCGGAGCTCCAGGCGACGATCGCGCCCGACGGCACCTCGGCCAACGCCCCGGCCGGATGCCGGGACAGCGACCTCGTCGCCCCCGCCGACACCAAGCCCCCCACGTTCAGCACGACCGTCTCCCTGCCCAAGCAGGGCAAGAAGAAGTGCCTCAGCAGGCGCTCCTTCAAGATCCGGCTCCGCGAGCCCAGGAACGACGCGCTGGCGAGCGCGAACGTCTACGTCAACGGCAAGCGGGTGCGGACCGTCAAGGGCCCGCAGCGCATCAAGGCCGGCGTGAACCTGAAGGGGCTGCCGAAGGGCCGCTACACGGTGAAGATCGTCGCCCGGACGGTGCTCGGCCGCACCATCAAGGGCACGCGGAAGTACCGCACCTGCGCGCCCAAGAAGAAGAGCACGCGCAAGATCAAGGTCTAGGCGCGGGGTTTCACGCGGCCTTCGTGACGGACGCGCCCCGAGCTCGGGCCGCGCGTGCGCGCCCGCAGATGCTCTCGATCAACGCCAGCAGCTCGTCGGGGCGCTCCAGCTGCGGGTGGTGTCCCATCCCCGGCCAGACGTGGGCGTCGACGTGCGGGAAGGCATGCGCGACCCCGGCCATGTGCGCGACCGGGACCAGCCGGTCGTGGTCCCCCCAGACGACGGTGACAGGCCCGGAGTAGTCGATCCGGCGGCGGTGGAAGGCGCGCTTGGAGAGCCCGCCGCGCACCACCGCCTTGGTCGCCTCGCGGGCCGCGGGGACGAGGTCGCCGTGCGCCACCACGCGATCGATGATGTCGTCGGCCGCCCCGAGCTCGTTGGCGATCATGACGCGGTAGGCGGTCCCGACCGCGACCCGGCTGCGCAACGCCCTCGGGAGCGCCAGCTGGGTGAGGTTGCGCATGCCCGGTAGGGAGATCGCCTCGGCGAGCCGGATCCGCCCGAACCCGGCGGGTGCGAGCAGCAGCAGCGCGCACACCCGACTGGGGATCCGCTCCGCGACCGCGGTGGCGATCGCCCCGCCGAGCGAGTGACCGACGAGCGCGAACTCCCCGTCGACGAGCTCCTCGACCCCCGCGATCACGTCGTGCGCATACGAGGAGAAGGCGGGGAAGGCGGGCATGTCCGAGGCGCCGAAGCCCGGGAGATCGAACGCCACGCACGGGCGCCTGGTCGACCGGCACAGGTCCGTCCACCCCTCGCTGGAGTCGAGCAGACCGTGCAGCAGCACCAGCGGCACCCCCTCCCCCTCCCACACGCGGGCGTGCAGGACCCGGGCGTCGGCGAGCTCGACGGTGCGACTGACCGGGCGACGCGCACGAGTTCTGGCCATGCCACAGTTGTCGCGCAACGGCCGCCCGGGCACCACCGCAGCGGCTCCCGGTCGGACTCCGCACTTCTCACCGTCGCCGTCGGTGGTTCTCCACCACCCCGGACCACCTCGCGGCCGCGGTGGACGCCGCAGCGCCGACGCGCATCGGCGCGCTAGGATGACCGTCCCCTGAGGGCGCGTAGCTCAGTGGGAGAGCGCTCGCTTCACACGCGAGAGGTCGCAGGTTCGAAACCCGCCGCGCCCATCCGACGAAATCCCTGGAAACGCGGGAGTTCGTCGGACTGGAGAAGTGCGTGAGCACGTCTTTGGGTGGAGGGAGTACCGCGAGGGAATACCACCCGACTTGCGATACCGGCCTTGTTCCATGTTCCGGAACGTGGAACACTGGGCCGGTGATCAAGGGGCAGGACATCGTGTTGCTCGTGCATCTGCTCGCGGCTGCGCCGGAGTGGACGGTGCGCGACCTGGCGGACGACCTCGGGCTGGGAGTCGGACCGATCCATCGCTCGCTCGGTCGACTCGCCGAGGCGTGCCTGTATGACGCGCATCGCAAACGTGTCGTGCGGAGTGCGGCGGCGGAGTTCCTCCTCCACGGGTTGCGATACGTGTTCCCGGCTCAGCCTCGTGGTGAGGTCCGCGGGCGGCCGGCCGCGTGGGCTGCGTCTCCGCTGCGCGAGCTGCTCGCCGACGATCACCCGCTGCCGCCGGTGTGGCCGGCGAGTGACGGCGCGGTCCGCGGTCTCGCTCTCGAGCCGCTCCATGTGAGCGCCCTGCGCGCCGCGCAGGCTGATCGCGTGACGGGTGAGCGTCTTGCGCTGCTGGACGCGCTGCGAGCGGGTGATGCGCGCGTCCGCGGTCTGGCCGCCGAGCACCTGCAGGTGAGCCTCGACGCGCCGGCCCGGGGGTCGGCGTGAGCGTCGCGCTGCTGGAGCGGGCCGCATCGGCGCTCGGCGAGTTGGGTGACCATGTGGTGTACGTCGGTGGCGCCACCCTCGGGCGGCGCACCGATGATGCTGCGCGACATCGCGGGCGCCCGGGAAGGCTTCACACCGCGAGAGGTCGCAGGTTCGAAACCCGCCGCGCCCATTCCGCAGGTGGCCGACGTCAGGCCCCGCGACGACTGCCGGGGCGCGGTCAGCTGTAGACGAGCCCGCCGGCGGCGCCCCACACCGGCAGAAGGCCCTCGACCTCCTGCGCGGGCAGGGGCCTGGCCAGCAGGAAGCCCTGGCCGTGCTCGCAGCCCAGGACCTGGAGCATCTCGAGTTGCCGCGGGTCGTCGATGCCCTCGGCGACGGTGCGGAGCCCGAGGTTGTGCGCGAGCGCGACGATGGCCCGCACCACCTCGCAGTGCCCGTCGTCGGTGTGCATCGAGGACACGAACGACCGGTCGATCTTCACCGTGTCCCCGGCGAACTCGTGCAGCCGGGCCAGCGAGGAGTAGCCGGTGCCGAAGTCGTCGATGTGGGATCGGACGCCCAGGCGAGCGAACTCCTTGAGGGTCGCGTCGAGACCGTCCGGGTCGCTGCTGAGCGTGCTCTCGGTCAGCTCGAGTCGCAGGACCGCGGGTGGCAGGCCGGTCTGCTCGAGCACCGAGACGACGTCGTCCATGAGCCGCCCGGGCTCGTCGAACTGGACGCCGGAGACGTTGACGCTGACGGTCACGTGGTCGTCGACGAGCCCCGCGGCGCGCCAGCGGGAGAGCTGGGTGCACGCGGTCTCCATCACGAGGCGTCCGAGGGGAGCGATGAGGCCGCTCTCCTCCGCGACGGGAATGAACTGATCGGGCGTGACGGGACGGTTCCCGGCCTGGTCCTCCGGCCACCTGGCGAGCGCCTCGAACCCGCTCAAGCGTCCGGTGGCGAGGTCCATGACCGGCTGGTAGGCGACATCCAGCCTGCGTTCCTCGAGGATGGCGCGGAGCTGGACCTCGAGGTCCAGCCGCCCCGTGACGTAGTGGTGCAGATGATCCGTGAAGACGGCGACCCGGCTCTTGCCCTGCCGCTTGGCCTCGTACATGGCGAGGTCCGCGTTGCGCATCATCTCGGCGGGCGTGGAGCCCAGGCCGCTCAGCGCGACGCCGATGCTCGCCCCGACCACGACCCGGCGGTCCTTGACGTGGAAGGGCTCCGCGAGGGCGTCGAGGATCCGGTTGGCGACCTGGACGGCGGCCTCCGGAGAGCGCACGTCGTCCAGCAGGATCGTGAACTCATCGCCACCCAGCCGGGCCACCGTGTCGCCGCCGTCCAGCGGGCGCGCCACCGTGTCCCCGGGCCGCAGGAGCGTGCTGAGACGCCGACCGACCTCGACGAGGAGCTCGTCGCCCACGGCGTGGCTGAAGCTGTCGTTGATGAGCTTGAACCGGTCCAGGTCGAGGAACAGGACCGCGCAGCTGCGTCCCGGGTCGCGCGTGGTCTGACGGATCGCGACGCCGAGCCGGTCCAGGAACAGCGCGCGGTTGGCGAGGCCCGTGAGCGAGTCGTGCAGCGCGTCACGGCGCAGGCGCTCCTCCGCCCGCTTGCGGTCGGTGATGTCGGACATCGAGCCGGCCGCGCGGATCGGCTGGCCGTCTGCGTCGCGGATCACGAGCCCCCGCGAGAGCACCCACCGGTAGTCGCCGTCCGCGTGCCGCATCCGGTGCTCGACCTCGATCGTCGGCGCCAGCCCGTCCACGTGGCGGTCGAACGCGTCGACCACGAGCTGGCGGTCCTCAGGGTGGATGGAGGCCTGCCACAGGCTCAGCGGATCGCCGGTCTCGTCCGGCAGTCCGAGCATCTCCTTCCAGCGCGGCGACAGGTACAGCTCGCCCGTGGTGGCGTCGTAGTCCCAGATGCCGTCCTTGGAGCCCTGCACGGCCAGGGCGTAGCGCTCCTGGATCTGCGCGAGGTCGGCGGCGCTGCGCAACCCGCGACGCAGGAACCCGACGGCGAGGAGACCGGCGATCGCGAAGGCGGCCATGATGCCCCACGGCAGCCACTTGCGCTGCCCGGTGACCGAGACGAACAGCGCGTCGGCGGGCGCGGTCAGCACCACGCGCCAGTCCGATCCCGCGACCGGGGAGCTGGCGAAGTACGTGTTGCCGAAGCTGCCCCTCGTTCGCGCGCCCAGCGCCTCGACCAGCGCGGACGGGCCGGTCGACAGCCCGGACTTGGCGCCGCGCTGGGTGGTGCCCACGATGACGCCCGCGCTGTCGAGCACGTACGCCTTGCCGCCGCCCCGGTGGTTGACCTGGCGCAGGTAGCCGGCGAAGAACTTGGAGAGCAACGAAGGCCGGAACCCGCTGACCAGCACCCGGGTCCCGTGGCGGGTGTCGAACCGCTGCGCCCACTGGATGACCGGCGTCCCACCGGGCGGCCGCCGCACATCGGAGAGCGCGAAGGTCCGCCCGCGGAGCACGGAGACGAGCCATGCCGGACGGGCCCGGATCATGCGCAGCACCCCGGCCGAGGTGTTCGTCGACGCGGTGAGGACCGCTCCGCTGGCGTCGAGCAGGATGACGTTGGCGCTCCGTCCGCTGCGCGCGGCCTCGTCGAGGACGCCCCGCGCGACCGTGCGTCCGCCGAAACGCTGCGCGTAGACCGGCTCGGAGGACTCCGCGGACGAGGCGAACACCGACTGGGTCAGCGCCGCGCTGAGGTCGACGCGCTCGACGAAGCGATCCGCCACGTCTTCTCGCGTCGTGTTCTGCGCGCCGGTGAGCGCGATCCCGAACGCGGCGAGCAGGCCGATCAGCAGCACGCCGACCGCGAGCAGCGGGCGCGCGCCGCGATGCCTCATGTGCGGCTTCCGAACACGGCTGCGGGTGAGTGGAGCACCACGGCCCTGTACTCGGCAGAGCGGACTCGGAACTTGAGGCCGCCACGACGACGCCGACTGCGGATACGCTCGATGCCCCGTGAGATGGCCACTGCTGGAGGGGATCGGCGACGACGAGGTGCGCGAGCTCATGAGCATCGCGCGCCGGCGACGGTTCGCGCGCGGTGAGGTCGTGTTCCACGAGCGCGACCCGGCCGACACGCTGCATCTGGTGTCGAAGGGCCGGTTCGCCGTGCGGATCTCCACACCGCTCGGCGACACCGCGATCCTCACCGTGCTCGGGCCGGGCGACATGTTCGGTGAGCTCGCGCTGCTCGGCGGCGAGGACCCGCGCCGCAGCGCGACCGTCTCCGCCCTCGAGGCGGGCGAGACGATGTCCGTCCACCGCATCGACTTCGACGGACTCCGCGACCGGCATCCCGAGACGGCAGACGTCCTGATCGCCATCCTGGCCGGGCAGGTCCGCCGGCTGTCCGGCCATCTCGTGGAGGCGCTGTACGTGCCGGCCGAGAAGCGCGTGCGCCGACGGCTGCTGGAGGTCGCCTCGCGCTACGGCGAGGGACCGGGCACGGTGGTCCCCCTGACGCAGGACGATCTGGCCGACCTGGCCGGGACGTCCCGGGCCACCGTCAACCGCGTCCTGCGCGAGGAGGAGGAGCGCGGCACGGTCGAGCTGGGACGCGGCCGTACGACGATCCGCGATCCGGAGCAGATCGCCCGCCGCGGCCGGTAGCGGGCGCCTGTCGGAACGTCAGCGGCCCTGGGCCGCCCCGCGTGTGACCACCTTGATGCTGCGACCGGCCGGGACGACGACGGAGCGGTTGCGGATCTTGTCGCGCACCAGGACGCGCCCCTCGGTGACCGTCACGCGCGTCCCGTCGCACTGCAGGGTCGTCAGCCACCGCGTCCCGACCGCGGCCGCCGACGTGGACCCTGTCGCGGTCCGCCACCGCCCGCCGCTCTCGCTCACCCAGAGGCGCCGCGACTTCTTCCTGCGCTTCTTCTTCTTCGCAGCAGCAGCAGCCGTGCGGGCCCCGTGACGTGAGGCACCCGAACCCGCCTCGCTCCGCCTCGCCGTCGGGCACCCCGGGAGCGAGGCGACGCGCATCAGCGTGATCGGCTGACGCACCGTGCCGAGCTGCGAGACCGTGAAGGGACCGTCGTAGACCCGCGCCGTCTGCTGGTTGCCCTGCTGGTCGGACGCCGTGGTGACGTTCAGCCGTCCCTTCGTCGCATCCACCGCCGAGCCCAGCCCCACGAGGTCCTGCTCGAGCAGCGGCAACGCGGCGGAGGTGCTTGCCGGGCGGACCGTCATGGTTCCGAAGCCTGGCGTGACCTTGAACGTGCGCCCCGACACGGCCGCCGGCACCGCGCCGACGTCGCTCACCCGGCGCACGCGGGAGTTGCCGGTGTCGGCGACCACGAACCCGCCGCCCGGCAGGGTCGCGAGCCCGCCCGGAGCGCGCAACCGCGCGCCCTTCGCCAGCCCGCCGTCACCGGCGAGACCCGCGGACGTGCCGGCGACGGTGAACACCGTGCCCAGCGGCGTGATGCGGCGCACGCGGTCGTTGCCCGCGTCCGCGACCAGGAAGCCCCCGTTGCGCAGCGCGGCGATGCTGACCGGCCCGTCGAGACGGGCGGACCGGGCGCTCTCGCCGTCGCCCGCGAACCCCGGGCCGACGCCCGCGATCGTCGTCATCGTCCCGTCCGGCGTGATGCGCCGCAGCCTGGCGTTGCCCGTGTCCGCGATGACGACCGCGCCGTCGCTGGCCACCGCGACGTCCTGGGGCGAGGAGAGCAGCGACTGCGCGGCGGGCCCCCCGTCCCCGGCGAAGCCCGCGACGGCGCCGCCGGCGACGGTCGCGATGCTCCCGTCGGGCAGGACGCGCCGGATCCGGTGGTTGCCCGTGTCGGCGACGAGGAACCCCCCGTCGGGCAGCAGCGCGACCGCGGCCGGCGTGTCGAGCGCGGCACCGAGCGCGGGGCCGCCGTCGCCCGAGAAGCCCTGCGCGCCCGACCCCGCCACGGTGGCGATCATGCCGTCGGGTCCGACGCGGCGCACCTGATGGTGCAGCGTGTCGACCACGAGGAACCCTCCGCCCGGCAGGGCGGTCACTCCGCGCGGGGACGACAGGTCGGCGCTCGTCGCCGGCACGTTGTTCGACCGCGTTCCCGCGTCCGACCCGGCCGCCGTGACCATGGTCCCGGAGGACGTGATGCGACGGACGCGGTCGTTGCCGGCGTCGGCGATCGCGATGCTCCCGTCGGCCAGGACCGCGACATCGGCCGGGGCGGCGAGCTGCGCCTGGGTGGCCGGCCCGCCGTCGCCGGCGAAGCCGCTCGTCGTGCCGGCAGCGGTCACGATCGTGCCGTCGGTGGGCGGGGAGGGGAACTGCGCGGCGGCGCTCGCGGGCACCGCTGCCGAGGCGAGGGCGACGAGGACGAGCAGCCGGTGTCGGGGTGGGCGGAGCATGGTGGGCGGGACCTCCACGAGCACCTTAGCTCCGCGGGCCGCGGCCGTCCGTCGCGTGCGTGACGCACCGCACGTCGCGCCCGCGACACATCCCGTCCGGCGCGTAGGCTGCACCCGATGTCAGCGGGCCGCCAGCGACGTCGTACCGCGCTGCTCCTCGCGGTCGCGATCGTCGCCGCGGGGTGCGGTCTCGCCGCGGACGCCACCCAGGTGCTCCGGGCCGCCGAGCTCGCGACCGTGGACGCCAGGTTCGACGTGCGCGGGACCCGCTCCCCGCCCGCTGACGTGGTGATGGTCGGCCTGGACGACCGGTCCGTCGAGACCATCGACGAGCGACCGCCGATCCGCAGGCGGCACCACGCCCGCGTCATCGAGCGGCTCTCCGAGGCGGGCGCTCGCGTCATCGTCTACGACTTCGACTTCACGGGCCAGACGTCGGTCCGGGACGACAACGCGCTGCTCACGGCCATGCGCCGAGCCGGCACGGTGATCGTCGCCACCACGCGGGTCGACGCCGACGGGCGCAGCGACGCGCTCGGCGGGGCTCGGACGCGTCGGTTCGCCCGGACGGTCGCGGCGAGCGCGAACTTCCCGGAGCGGACGCAGCGCGGAGGGGTCGTGCGTCGCCTGCCCTACGCCGAACGCGGGGTGCCCTCGCTGGCCGTGGCCGCTGCGCGACGCGCGGGAGCGGCGATCGATCGCGACCGGTTCTCCGGGGACGGCGCCTGGATCGACGTTCCGGGACCGGCCGGGACCGTCCCGACGGTCTCCTTCCTCGACGTCCGTGACGGACGGGTCCCGGCGTCCCGCCTTCGCGGCAAGGTGGTGGTCGTCGGGGCGACGGCGCTGGCCCTCGGCGACATCCGCTCCACGGCCGCCGGCGACGGCGTCCCGGGGGCGGAGATCCACGCGGCGGCCGTCGAGACGCTGCTGCGCGGCATCCCGCTCCGCGACGCTCCCGGAGGGACCGCCGCGCTGTGGATCGTGCTCGCCGGAGCGCTGACCCCGCTCGCCGCGATCCGCCTGACGGGGTTGCGGTGGCTCCCCGTCCCGCTGCTCACCGCCGCGCTGAGCGCGGTGATCGCCCAGGCCGCGTTCGGCGCGGGCGGCAGGATCCTGCCGTTCGTCCCCGCCGTGCTCGCCCTCGGCGTCGGCAGCGCGGGGTCCTTCGCGGTCGCCTACGCGACGGACCTCCGCGACCGCCGGCGGCTCCATGCCCTGTTCTCGCGGTTCGTGCCCGCCGCGGTGGTGGACGAGGTCGCGGCGGCGGCGGGCGAGGATCTGCGACTGGGAGGGGTGCGTCGGGACGGCACCGTGCTCTTCTGCGATCTCCGCGGCTTCACCTCCGCCGCCGAGCCGCTGTCCCCGGAGGAGGTGATCGGGATGCTCAACGTGTACCTCACCGAGATGAGCGACGCGATCCTCGATGCCGGGGGCACGGTGGTGTCGTTCATGGGCGACGGCATCATGGCCGTCTTCGGAGCCCCGCTCCCGCAGGACGACCACGCGGACCGGGCGCTCCGAGCGGCGGCGGAGATGCTGGGGCCGCGCCTGCGTCGCTTCCACGAGGTCAGCGCGCTGACGGCTCCGCTGGACCTCGGCGTCGGCGTGGCCAGCGGCCCGGTGATGAGCGGCAACGTCGGCTCTCCGCGGCGGGTGGAGTACACCGCGGTGGGCGACACGACGAACACCGCCGCACGGCTCGAGGGGATGACCAAGGAGACCGGTGTACCGATCCTGATCGCTGACTCGACACGCCAGCGCCTGAGAGACCCCGGCGGGTTCGCGCTCGAGGAGGTTGGCGACGTCGCGGTGCGCGGCCGCGAGGCGACGGTCTGCGCCTGGACGCTCAGGCCCCCGGGGGGCTGACGCACACCGGCTCCCGCGGGGTGTCCGCGGGAGCCGGGGGCACGACGGAGCCGGGTGAGACGATCACGCGGTCTTCGGCACGCAGAGCACGTAGGCGCGCAGGGCACGGTCCACGCCGGCCATGTTGCGGCCGTACACCTGCCAGCCGGTGATCTGCGCGGCGCCGTTGATGACGGGCGTCGAGTTGGTGACGGGCGCCTGCAGCGCGGTCGGGGTCTCCTGTGCCGGGATGAACCAGCCGCCGCCGCCGCCGATCCCCTTCTCGTCGGCCTGGCAGTTCGCCTGCACGTTGGACGGGGTGCCGCCCGCCGGACCGGGCACCTGGGGCGCGGTGGCGACCCGGACGCGCACGTCGTTGGCCATGAACGCCGCCGCCGGCTTGCCCTGCAGCTTGTCCGCGTCGAGGGCCTTCGTGGCCGTCTCGGCGGTCTTGGCGGTCTCCGCCGTCTTGGCGGTCTCGGCCGTCACTGCGGTCTCGGCGGTCTTCGCGAGCTCCGCGGTCTTGGCCACGTCGGCGGTGTCGGCGAAGAACGACCGCGGGACACGACCGAGGCGCGACTCGTTGATCTGGGTGCCGGTCAGCGTGTTGTTCATCACGCGGTCGGCGGGGATGGAGCGCTTGTAGAGCGACTTGCCGCTCATCTTGGTGGCGGCGTAGCTGGTTCCACCGAGGGCCATGACCAGCGCGACGACGGCGACGATCATGGAGCTCGAGGGGCGGTTCGTGGAGCGGAACATGGTGGTCCTCCTGGGACGGTGTGCGGGTGGCCGGTTGCCCTCCGCGGTGTAGCCAGGAGACTGCTCGTGAACGGCCCGCCCGACCGCTCCCTGCGCGACGCAAGAAGTGTCACGGCCGCGACACTCTGCCTTAGGCTTCGCGAACGCCGTGATCGTCGATCTCCACGCGCACTACCCGATGCACCTGCTCCCCGACGCGCCGGGAGATCCCCTCAAGGTGCTGTCCTCGGGTCAGCACGGCGACCGCTGGCGGGACCGGGCCAACCAGACGCTCGTGCGCTTCGCGAGCCGGTTCGCCAACTACGAGTCCCCCAGCGCCGGCCCGGGGGTCACGGTCAAACGCATGAAGGAGGGCGGCGTCAGCGTGTGCTGCTCCGTCCTGTACTCGTTCTGGGACGAGTTCGACCTGACGCTGTGGCGGCGCGGGATGCCGCCGGACCCCAGCTACTTCCCCACCCTGGAACGGCAGATCGACACGGTCGAGCAGCGGCTCGTGCAGCACCACCTCGGCGATGTCGCCCTCGTCCGCAACCCGGCGGAGCTCGACGCGGCGCTCGAGAGCGGCACGCTGGCGATGATCCACACCCTGGAGGGCGGGTTCCACGTCGGCCACGACGCGCGCAGCATGGACGCGCACGTCACGCAGCTGGCCCATCGCGGGATCGCGTCGATCGCCCCCGCCCACCTGATCTACCGCGGTATCGCCACGAACGCCGCCGCGCTGCCGTTCCTGCCGGACTGGGTCTACCACCTGATCTTCCGTCAGCCCCAGCACGGCCTCACCGCGCTCGGCGAGACGCTCGTGCGCGCCATGGTTCGTGAGCGGATGCTCATCGACATCACCCACATGAGCGCCGCGTCGCTGGCGGACACGTTCGACCTGCTCGACGACCTCGATCCGCAGCGCACGCTGCCGGTCATCGGCTCCCACATCGCCTGCCGGTTCGGGGGACTGGAGTACTCGATCACCGACGACACGATCGCCCGCGTGGCGGCCCGCGGCGGGGTCCTGGGCGTGCTCTTCTGCGACCACTTCGTCAGGGACGGGCTCCGCCGCCGCCGCGTCGAGGATCTGGAGGGCTCCCTCGACCTCATCGGCAAGCACGTCGACCGGATCGCGCGCGTCGCAGGCGGGCATCACGTCGCGGCGCTGGGCTCCGATCTCGACGGCTTCATCAAGCCGATGCTGCCGGGACTGGAGCACATGGGCCGCATGCGCCACCTCGTGGCCGGTCTCGAGCGCCGCTACGGCGAGGCGGTCGCGTCGGCCATCGCGGGGGAGAACGCCCTGCGGGTCCTCCGCGGCGGATGGCGCGGACGGCCTGCGGCCTGAGCGCATGGGTCGGGTCCGGCGCGCAGCGATCGTCGCGATCGCCGCCACGACGCTCCCCGCGTGCGGGGGCTCCGACACCGGGCCGTCCTCACCCGGGAGGACCGCTCCCGGCCCGTCGGCCGAGCGAGCCCGGCCCGTCCTGTGCGACGCGACCACTGCCCGGAGCCTCGGACGGGTGGACGACCCCACGGTCGACGAGCTCAGCGGTCTTGCGCGCAGTGGCCGCGACCACGACAGCCTGCTCGCGGTCGAGGACTCGGGGAACGCGGCCGGCGTCACGCTGCTGCGGCGCGACGGCCGTGTCACCGGCTTCGCCCGGGTCACCGGAGCGCAGAACGTCGACTGGGAGGATCTCGCGACCGGCACCCGCGCGGACGGCGCTCCGGAGGTCTACGTCGCCGACATCGGTGACAACGAGAAACGGAGATCCGACGTGCAGATCTACGTCGTCGCCGAGCCGAGGCCCGGGGCAGCCGCAACGGCGCCCGCCCGGCGCCTGAACCTGCGGTACCCGGACGGCGCGCACGACGCCGAGACCCTGCTGTTCGACCCCATCCGGCGGGAGGTGATCATCGTGACGAAGGACCTGATCGGTGCCCGGTCCTACCGCGCGGGTACCGGGGATGCGCCAGGTTCGTCTGCGGAGCTGCGCCGCGGACCCGCCGTCCCGCTCGGCGTCGTCACCGCGGGCGACGTCAGCGCGGACGGCCGGACTGTCGCCCTGCGGAGCTACGGCACCCTCGCCGTCTGGCGCCGGCGGGGCAGCGAGCCGCTGACGCAGACCCTTGCTCGCAGCCCGTGCCGGGCGCCCGCGAGCCTCGCCCCGGAGGGCCAGGGCGAGGCGCTCGCCCTGGCGGCGGACGGGCGCAGCGCGATCACCGCACCGGAGGGATCCAGGCCGCTGCTGCGCCGCTACCGGTGACGCCGTACGGACCGACCCAACGGATATACGAGTCTCATCGGGCCTGATCTCCGGGCATCATGTGCGGTCTGATGCGTGCTCCTGAGGCAGGCAGGACCTCGTCACCACCGGACGCCACGGCGGCAGCCCCAGCGTCGACCGTCGCGCTGCGGCTCCTGGAGTCGGCCCCGGACGCGATCCTCGGCGTGGACCCCGACGGCGTCATCCGACTCGCGAACCGGGCGTCCGCCGTGCTCTTCGGCTACGAGCCCGACGAGCTGCTCGGGCATCCGATCGAGCTCCTGCTTCCCGAGGCGCTCCGCGAGACCCACGTCGGTCACCGGCGCGCGTTCGCGGAACGCTCCAGCGCCCGGCCGATGGGCGCGGACCTGGACCTGGCTGCCGTCCGCAAGGACGGCAGCACCTTCCCGGTCGAGATCTCCCTGGCACCGGTGGACGGCCCGGGCGGCCCCCTGGTGACCGCGATCGTCCGCGACGCGACGGAGCGCCGCCGCACCGAGCACGCGCTCCAGGTCAGCCGCCGGAGGCTCGCGGAGGCGGAGCAGCTCGCGCGCGTCGGCAGCTGGGAGTGGGACATCGCCGCGAACGCGGTCACGTGGTCGGATCAGCTCTACCGGATCTACGGCCTCGAGCCCCAGTCCCTCGAGCCGTCGTACGAGAAGTTCCTCGCCTTCGTGCACGACGACGACCGCGAGTCGGTGAACGCGCGCAACCAGAAGGCGTTCGCCGACCACCAGCCCTTCGAGGACGTCAAGCGCGTCGTGCGCGCCGACGGCACCGAGATCCTCATGCGTACGCAGGGCGATGTCGTCTGTGACGAGCACGGAGCCCCCATTCGCATGATCGGCGTCTGCGAGGACGTCACCGCCGAGAAGCGGGCGCAGGAGACCCGCGCGATCCTCTCGTCGATCGTGCAGTCGTCCGGTGACGCGATCCACGCCCTCGATCGCGTGGGCCGCGTCACGGGGTGGAACCCGGCGGCGGAGTCCCTCTTCGGCTACGGGGCCGACGAGATGATCGGCCGACCGGCCGACCGCCTGCTGCCCCCGGCGGAGGCCGGACGGGAGCACCAGGCCTTCGCCCGCGTGCTCGACGGCGGTGCGGCGGAACGCTTCGAGTCCCGGCGGGTGCGCCGGGACGGCACGCAGGTCGACGTGTCGCTGACCATGTCCCCGATCATCAACGACGGCGTGGTCACCGGCGTGTCGGTGATCACGCGGGACGTCGGTGAGCGCAAGCGCCTGGAACGGCAGCTCCGGTACCTCGCCGACCACGACCCCCTCACCGGACTGCTCAACGGCAGGCGGTTCGAGGAGGAGATCGCGTCGCGCATCGCGGACACCGCACGCTACGGCGGCCACGGGGCGGTGCTCGCCCTCGGCATCGACGGGCTGAAGGACATCAACGACTCCCACGGGCACAGTGCCGGCGATGCGCTGATCCGGTCGATCGCCGAGCGCCTGCGGGGGCGGCTCCGCGACACCGACGTGCTCGCGCGGATCGGCGGCGACGAGATGGGTGTGTTGCTCAGCCGCTCGACCCCGGAGGACGCCCGCACCCTGGCCAAGGCCCTGCTGGACGCCGTACGGGACCACCGGCTGCTGCTGGAAGGGCAGGTCGTTCGGACCACCACGAGCATTGGCGTCGCGATGTTCGACGGCGAGAAGCCGGCCGCATCGGACGTCCTCGCCGCGGCCGAGCGCGGACTCTACGCCGCCAAGGACGCGGGCCGCGACCGGATCATGACCGCGCCCGCCACCGACGCGGACACGCCAGGGCGAGGATGGGCGCTGCGCCTGCGTGAGGCGATCGACGCCGACGGGCTGATGCTGCAGTACCAGCCGATCCTCGACCTCGCCGCCGGCACGGTCCACCGCTACGAGGCGCTCGTCCGGCTGCGCGGGCCGGAGGGTCCCATCCCGCCCCTGGCGTTCATCGGCACCGCCGAGCGCCTGGGTCTCATGCACGACATCGACGCGTGGGTCCTGCGCGAGGCGATCGGCGTCCTGGCCTCGCGTCCGGACATCGCGCTGGAGGTGAACGTCTCCGGGCGCAGCGTCGGGGACCACGACCTGCCGCAGATCGTCGCGCGCGAGCTCCGGCGCACGGGCGTCGATCCGTCGCGGTTGATCATCGAGATCACCGAGACCGCGGCCATCGCCAACATGGACGACGCGCGGCGGTTCGCCGACGAGATCCTGGAGCTCGGCTGCGCGTTCGCACTGGACGACTTCGGCGCCGGGTTCGGATCGTTCGCCTACCTCAAGCACCTCCCCGCGGACCTGCTGAAGATCGACGGGGAGTTCATCAAGGCTCCCCGCTCGCACGCCGACGAGCTGATCGTGCAGTCGATCGTCGCGATCGCGAAGGCGATGGGCAAGCAGACGGTGGCCGAGTGCGTCGGGGACCAGGAGACGGTGGACGCGCTGCGGGCGATGGGCGTCGACTACGCGCAGGGGTTCTTCATCGGACGGCCCGCCTCGCTCGACGAGATCGAGGCCGCAGCGGTCTAGTTGAAGGTCGCGACGTAGGCCATGCCGCTCGCGTCCTGGGCCGACGGGACGAGGAAGAGCGCGAAGTCCCCCAGAACCGCGTGCGAGAACGGCAGCGTCGCCTGGTGCAGGATCCTGTCGCCGGGCCCGCGGAACTCCAGCGTGAACGGCGCCCGCGCGTCCTCGGTCGGCTCCCCCAGTGGCTCGGAACGCTCGAGCACCAGCGGCACGACGTGCTCGATGCCCTCCTGGTCGACCGCGCGGACCGCGAACTCCGACCCGACGTGCGGCGCGAACGTGTCAGCGGTGCACGCCTCGAGCACTAGCGGATCTTGAGCCGCATCCGGGTGGTCGCGCGCCACCCCGTGCGGCTGACGGTGGTGATGACGAGGTCGTAGCTCCCGCGCTTCAATCGGCGGTAGCGCCGCATCGGCACGCGCAGCGACGACCGTCCGCGCAGCCGCTGCGTACCGCGCGCGTAGACCACGTCGTCGCGGACGAGGCTCACCCGCACCTTGGCCGTCTTGCGCGCATCGACGAGTCGTAGGCTCGTGCTGAGCACGCCGCCGCGCGAGCGCAACGTCGCCGAGACCACGCGACGCGCCCGCGCCTTGCGCTTCACGGTCCGGCGCTCGGGACTCGTGGTCTGCGTGCCGGTCGCCGCGACGGGCACGGCCGGTGCTGCCGCGACCGCGACGTAGTCCGCGTTGCTCGTCGAGGCCGGGGGGTGCGGGGCGGTCCGTTCGGCCTCCGCGAGCTTGACCGTCCGGTCGATCACCGCTTCGTAGCGCTGCTGGTGGGTCGTGCGATCGACCGGCACGAGGAAGAGCGTGGCCGTTCCCAGCCGCTCGTGGTGCAGGTCGTAGGTGGCCTGCGACAGCTGCGGCGCGGCCGGACCGGTGAACGTCAGGACGAACGCGTCATCGCGCCCCGCAAGGCTGCGGTCGGACGCCGCCCGGGGCAGGTCGGCGACCTCGACGAGCGTCAGTGAGAGGTCGTCGACCACGAAGGTCTCGCCCACGAGATCGACGTATGCGCGACGCTGGAGGTAGGACGGTGTCGCGGCGACGGCCGACGCCATGAGGCGTGCCGGCCCGCTGGACAGGACGACGACGGTCGCGGTGGCGCCGGTGACCTGCACGAACCGTCGACGCGTCAGCTCCGCGAGTCGCTCACCGGTCTGCGTGCGCATCACTGCGTCTCCTTGTACTCGAGGCGATCGTGCGCCCCACCCGTCGCCACGACTCGGAACCCGAGTCGCTCGTACAGCGCGCGCGCCGGGTTGCCGTGGGCCACGTGCAACGTCACGGGGCGCTGCGTGCTGTGGCTCTCGTCGATGAGCGCAGTCAGCAGCGCCGTGCCGATGCCTGCGCCTCGAGCCTCGGGCAACAGGGTGACGTCGACGAGACGGATCTCGGTCGTGGTCCGGTCCACGACGAGCAGCCCCACCGGGGCACCCTCGACCTCGATCACGGCGCGTGTGGCCTCGGGTGTCGTACCCGTGATCGCCCGGTCCTGAGCCTCGTACTGCAACGCCAGCAGTCCGTCGCGCTGGTCCGCGGGCAGTGCCGCGAACTCCTGTGCCCGCGCGCCCGTGTAGAGGCGCATCAGCAGGCCGCGCTCGACGACCGGGTCGACGGCCCGCAGCGTGACGGTGGAAGTGCACGGGACGGTCATCAGCCCCGCGGCGGGAAGATGCCCTGGAGGGCGATGATGTAGTTGAGCACGAGGAGTGGTTGACGGTTGTCGTGCGCCTGCCCTCCACCGTTCGGGGACAGCGCCTGGTTGGCCATCGGGACCAGGTTCGTGCTGGAGTTGCTCTGGTACGCGAACCCCGGGCCGCTGCGCGCGAAGGCCCGGTCCGGCGCCGGGGCCTGTACCTCAGCGGGGTCGGGCACCGCTTTCACCGTGTGCGTGTGAGCCGGTATCTGGGTCTGGACGAGCGTGACGGTCGCCTCGCCCCCGCTCTCACCGAGTGCGTACAGCGAGAGCCCCGGAGCTCGACGCGGTCCCAGGGGAGCGCGGTCTTTCAGGTTCGGCAGGGCGAACGTCGTCCGCCCGTCCCCCCCGTACGTGGTGCCCAGGAGCGAGAAGAGGGCGGTGTTCTGGGCGAGTGGCAGGAGCTGGCCGTCGCAGAAGGCCCACCCGCGAGGAGCGAAGTTCCCGGCGAAGACCCGGATCTCGGCGATGAAGGGATCGGCCATCAGCTGCTACTCGGGTAGATGCCGTAGAGGGAGATGATGAAGTTGACCGCCAGGAACGGCATGCGGTTCTCGTGCGGCTGCGACCCGCCCGCGGGCCCGAGCATGGTCGACGGCAGTGACTGCGTCGGCGTGTCGGCGATGAACATCGTCGTCGAGGGTGGGTTGCCGACGACGTTGCCCTGGGGACCCGAGCTGGCTCCGGCGGTGGTCGACGCATGGAAGTCGTGCGCATGGGCCGGGAGCTGTGCCGCGGTCAGCGTGACGCTCTCGGTGCCCGCGAGCACACCGAGCGTTCGCGTGCTCAGCCCCGGCCCCGACCCCTGGTGCAGCGGCACCCGGCCCCGCAGGTCGGGCAGCGCGAACGTGTTCACGCCGTCCCCACCGTAGATCGTCCCGATCAGGCTGAACAGCGTGTCGTTGTCGGAGATGGCCAGCAGCTGGCCGTCGCAGAACGCCCACCCCTGCGGAGCGAAGTTGCCGGCGAACATCCGGATCTCTCCTACGAACGGATTGGCCATCAGTTTCGACTCGGGAAGATGCCTTGCATGGCGATGCACCAGGTGAGGACGAGGAAGGGCTGGAGGTTCGAGTGCCCCTGGCTCGACCCCGTGGTCGCCACCGTCCCGGCGCGCAGCGCGGTCAGGTTCGTGGGCGGTGCGTAGACGTTGTTGGCGGCGGCGAGGACGGAGGGGACCGGCTGATCGCCGTTCTGCGACGACGCCTGGACGGTGTGATCGTGCACGGGCATCTCGGCGATGGTGAGGGTGTGCGACTCCTCTCCGGTCTTCGTGCCGAGGAACGGGAGCGCGTCCCCGCGGTGGACCGCGACGCGACCGCGCAGGTCGGGAAGCGCGAAGTTGACCCTGCCGTCGCCCCCGTAGGTCGTGCCGAGCAGGGAGAACAGCGCCTGGTTCTGGTTGATCGGCAGTATCTGACCGTTGCACGGCGCCCATCCACGCGGGGCGAAGTTGAACGACATCAGCCGCAGTTCTGCGAGGAACGGTTCGCTCATCCGATCACCTCACGGACTCGGGAGGGAGCAGGTGCCGGTCCCGACGAAGCCGGGCCCGCTGGCGGTTGACGATGCGGTCGGAGTCCCACCGGCGTCGTTGCGTCCGATCAGGAACGCGTTGACGGCGGCGGTGTCGCCCGTCGCGCCGCCGTACCCCGGCAGCCGGACGGTGGTGCTCGCGAGCTGGCGCACGCGGATGTCGGCGCCACCCGAGGCGCCCGATCCGAACACGGTGTTCTTGAGCGCCGCGGTGGTGCCGCCGAGATCCAGGCAGGTCGTGGTCGTCTCGGTACCGCCGGTCGTCCCGGACCGGAAGAACACCCCGTGCAGCGCGAAGCTCCCGGGGTTCGCGATCGTGTTGCTGCGGACGGTCGCCTCGAGCCCCGTGGGCCCGTCGTTGGCCGTGAGGTTGATCCCGGCGAGGTTGGCGTACTGACGCAGCGCGTTGTTCGCGATCAGCGTCCGGACGAACGACCCGCCGTTGGAGTTGACCGTGATCGTGTCGCCGCTCGAGGACCCGGAGTCAGCCGTACCCGCGGCGCCGATCGTGTTGCCCGTGATCGTCGCGTCGAGCGACACCAGCTGCGGAGCGGCGGCGGTTCCCGGGCCGTCGATCACGATGGCGCTGTCCCGCGCGCCCTGGATGGTGTTGTTCGTCAAGGCGACGTCCACCGTGGCGCTGCCGCCCGAGTTGACGGTGATGCCGCCACCGAGGACCGAGGCGGACGTGGTCGTCAGCGTCGCGTTGTCGACGGTGAGGTTCTGCCGCAACGTCCCCGCCGTGCTCGCGTCCGTCGTCATGTGGACGTGATCGCCGCGGTTGTTCGTGAAGGTGGTGTTCTGCACGTTCATCGTCATCGATCCGTCGTCCGTGCTGACGAGGCGGATACCGTCGTCGCCGACGCCGGAGGCGAGGTTGTCGCCGAACGTGCCGCCGGTGACGGTGGCGTTGAGCGTACCGCCGGCGTTCTCGATCGCAAAGTTGTTCTCGGCGTTGCCGGTGACGGTCGCGCCCGTGAGCGCGACCGTGCCGGTGAGATCGGTGAAATCGAGGCCGTTCTCACCGACCGCGTTGCCGTTGTTCGTGACGGCGGAGTCGGTCATCGAGAACCCAGTGACGGAGGTACCCCGGATGCCGTCGTCGGCGCCGCCCGAGACGTTCATGTTCGTCAGCGACACGCCGCCTCCGACGTTCGTCAGCCGGATCCCCGGGCCCGTCGAGTTCTGGATCGTGCCGCCGGTTCCGGCGCTTCCCGTGCCTGTCACGGTCAGTCCGCCGCCGGCGCCGGTGCTGTCCAGCTCGATGCCGGACGTCGCGCCGTTGGAGGTGATCCGCTGGAACGTCAGGCCGGCGGCGCCGATCTGCGTGCTCACGACGCGTAGCGCGTTTCCGGTGGCGCCGTCGCCGTCGATCGTGTTTCCGGCGCCGGACACGCTGAGCGTCCCTCCACCCTGGGCCACCATCCGCGCACCCGTGCCCTTCACGTCCAGACCGCCGTTCGGGAACGCCATGGAGTGGCCGCTGTTGTTCAACGCGTTGAACGAGGCGACCTGCTTCACCGGCCCGCTGAACGTGGTGGAGCCACCGCTGTTCCCCGCCATCCGGATGTCTCCCCCGGGGTCCGCCCCGTCCAGGATCGAGCCGCTGAACGTCGCGATCCCACCGCTCCGACTGCTGACGACCACGCTGTCCCCGGGTCCGTCGAGGATGTCGCCGGCGTACGTGATGTCACCGGCGCCGCCGGAGATCAGGAACGCGCCGAAGCGGATGCCACCTGCCGAGCCACCGCTGATCGCGCCGGCCTCGGCGGTGAACGCGCCGGGGAAGTCCGCGAACGCGACCGCAGCCGCGGTGCTCGGCGTCGCGTCGATCCTGTCGAAGCTCAGCACGCCGTTCGTGTCGAGGATCCCCAGGGCCGGGGAGTCGGGGGCGCTCACGGTCGCGGTGCCCGCGCCCGGCACGTTCACCGTCCCCGCCTGCGCGAGATCGAAGGCCGGGGTCGAACTCGTGCCGACCGTCGCCAGCGAGAGGTCCACGCCGACGCCGTCGCCGAAGGTCGTGGTGCCGGTGGTCTGCACCATCAGGATGCCTCCCGCAGGGGCGTCGGTGACGGTGATGTCGTCGAACACGCTCCCCGGCCCCATGTCGGTGCTGCGGGCGTCGAGGCCGCGGGCGCCGCTCGTCGTGATCGAGACGGTGCCGGTGTCGGCGAAGCGCACGGTGCCCGCGCTGTTGAGGCGGACTCCGATGGCCCCGGTCGTGGTGACGACGAGGTCCGACACGTCGAACGTGCCCGTGGTGGCGTCGAGCTCGAGTCCGGGCTGGTCGCCGGCCGTGCCGGTGTCGATGATCCTGACGTCGTCGATCGTGCCGCTCGCGTCCCCGGCCCCGCCCGCGATCCCGCCGCCCGCGCCGGACGGGTCGATCTGCAGGCCGCGGACCGTGTTGCCGGAGGCCAGGGACACGACGTCGGCGCCCGAGTTGGTGAGCGTCGGCCGCTTGGCCGGGACCCCGGCCTGCAGCACGCTCGCGCCGATCCGCAGGGTCGCTGCCTCGCCGAGCAGTCGCTGGTCGTCCTTGAGGGTGATGCCGGCGTCGAGGCCGGTCGTCGAATCGTCGCCGTCGAAGACGAAGATGGTGTGACCGGTGCCCGAGGCCGTCTGGGCCTGCGCCAGCGTGTCGAACGGCGCGCTGGACGTGCCCGCGTTGCCCGGGTCGTCGTTGTCGACGTACCAGACGCATCCGTCGAGCGCGATGGTCACCTGGCCCGTGTCGCTCGCGACGCCGTCGGTGACGGTGTACGTGAAGAAGTCGGACGTGTCGGTGCAGCCCGGTGCCGGGGTGAAGACGAAGTCGCCGTCGCTCTGCAGCGTGACGGAGCCGCCGTCGTTCGTCGGGAAGGTGCCGGGCGTGACCGTGATCGACGCGCTGTCGGGATCGGTGTCGTTGCCCAGGATGTCGCCACTGATCGACTTCTTCGGCCCGGACGCCGACGGCGGACCGTCGGTGGGGTCATCGACGACGAACGTCGTGTTGCCGACGGCGGCGTCGGTGCCGTCGAACGTGTCGTCGGTCGCCACCGGCGCATCGGACACGCCATCGACCGTGATGGTCACCGTCGCGGTCGACCCGGCTCCGGCGCCGTCCACCACCTTGTAGGTGAACGCGTCGGTGTCGGACTCCCCTGTCGACAGCCCCTGGAAGGAGGCGCCCGGGGTGTAGGTGAAGGAGCCGTTGGCGTTCAACACCAAGCTGCCCTTCGAGGGGCCCGTCACGAGCGCCGCCGACTTCGTGTCGCCCGCGTCCGGGTCGGTGTCGTTGGCGAGCACGCCGGGTGCGGCGACGGTCACCGCAGTGTCCTCGTCGGTCGTCGCGCTGTCATCGACCGCCACCGGGGGGTCGTTGACGCAGGTGACGGTCATCGACACCGTGGCGCTCGACCCGCCGTTGAGGGTGTACGTGAACGTGTCCGGTGTCGTGCCCGGCGGGTCGTTGCAGGAGTTCGCATCCGGCGCGTAGGTCAGGCCCGAACCGCCACCGGTGATCACCACGGTCCCGTTCGCCGGCTGCGTCACCGACCCGATCTCCTTCGTCCCACCATCAGGGTCCGTGTCGTTGGACAGCACCGGGACCGCGGTCGCAGCCGCATCCTCCGCCACCGTCGCGTCATCGTCCACCGCCACGGGTGCATCGTCCACGCAGGTCACGGTCATCGACACGGTGGCCGAGGACCCGCCGTTGAGCGTGTAGGAGAACGTGTCCGGCGAGGTGCCCGGCGGGTCGTTGCAGTAATCCGGATCCGGCGCGTAGGTCAGGCCCGAACCACCACCGGTGATCACCACCGTCCCGTTCGCCGGCTGCGTCACCGACCCGATCTGCTTCGTCCCACCATCAGGGTCCGTGTCGTTGGACAGCACCGGGACGGCGGTCGCAGCCGCATCCTCCGTGACCGTCGCGTCATCGTCCACCGCAACCGGCGCATCGTCCACGCAGGTGACGGTCATCGACACCGTCGCGCTCGACCCGCCGTTGACCGTGTACGTGAACGTGTCCGGCGTCGTGCCCGGCGGGTCGTTGCAGTAGTCCGTGTCAGGCGCGTAGGTCAGGCCCGTACCGCCGCCCGTGATCACCACGGTGCCGTTGGCCGGCTGCGTCACCGACCCGATCTCCTTCGTCCCCCCGTCCACATCGGTGTCGTTGGACAGCACCGGGACCGCGGTCGCAGCCGCATCCTCCGTGACCGTCGCGTCGTCATCCACGGCCACGGGCGGATCGTTGACGCAGGTGACCGTCATCGACACCGTGGCGCTCGACCCACCGTTCAACGTGTACGTGAACGTATCCAGCAAGGTGCCGGGCGGGTCGTTGCAGTAATCCGGATCCGGCGCGTAGGTCAGGCCCGTACCACCACCGGTGATCACCACGGTCCCGTTGGCCGGCTGCGTCACCGACCCGATCAGCTTCGTCCCACCATCAGGATCCGTGTCGTTGGACAGCACCGGGACCGCGGTCGCCCCCGCATCCTCCGTCACCGTCGCGTC
>NZ_JBFIGP010000025.1:0-26172 GCF_041602235.1 Paraconexibacter sp. | reverse complement strand
CGCCCAGCGCCGTCACGAGGTCCTCCGGCCTGGGGCACTCCCCCACCAGGACGTCCTCGCCGCAGGCGACGCCGAACCGCCAGCCGCCCTCGGTGGCGAACAGCTCGCCCTCGGCGACCTCGGGGGCGCGGACGGCGATCGCCACCTCGAGCCCGGCGGCGAGCGCACGGACGTCGTCGAGCGTCGCCTCGCGGACCTTCGCGCCGACCTGCTCTTCGGTGACGACCGGGACCCCACCGCCGCCCGCCGGGTCCCCCGAGCCGAGCACCTCCTCGAGCCGCCGCAGCGGGTCGCGCAGCTCGAACTCCCGGAACACCTCGCGGAGCTTGGAGCGATCCGGCTCGCGGGCCATCGTGGCGTGCGGATCGACGTCGACCGGGACCGCGCGGTTCATCGTGGCCAGCTCACGGGAGATGCGCGCGTCCTCCGCGTGGTTGGTGAGGTTCTCCTTGCGCTTGGCGCCGCTGATCTCGTCGATCGACGCGAGCACCGTGTCGAGATCGCCGAACTGCTGCAGCAGGGCGGCCGCCGTCTTGTCGCCGATGCCGGGCACGCCCGGGATGTTGTCCGACGTGTCGCCCTTGAGCCCGTAGAAGTCCGGGATCGACTCGGGCGGGATGCCGTAGCGGTCGATGACGGCCTGACGGTCGTAGCGCTTGGTCTCGGTGATGCCGCGGGCGGTCGCCATCACGGTGACCAGTCCGTCGTCGCCGACGAGCTGGAACGCGTCGCGGTCCCCGGTCACGATCGTGACCGGCACGGGCGGATCGGCGTGACGGGCCTTCTCGGCGATCGACGCGATGACGTCGTCCGCCTCGAAGCCCTCGACGCGGACGTTGTCGTACCCGAACGCCTCGACGATCTCCAGCAGGTGCGGCCACTGTTGCTTGAGCAGGTCGGGACGGGAGGTCCGCTGGGCCTTGTACTCGGCGTAGACCTCCTTGCGCCCGGAGTGCCCGGCGTCCCAGACGACGATCGTGGGCCGCTGCCCGTGCTCGGTCATGATCTTCACGAGCATCGACGCGAACCCGAAGATCGCGTTCGTGGGGAAGCCGGTCGACGTCGCGATCGACTCCGGCAGGGCGAAGAACGCGCGGTAGGCGAGGGAGTTGCCGTCGATGAGGTACAGGTCGTCGGACATCGCCTGCGACCCTAGCGACCGCACCGGTCCCGCCCGGCGTGCGGCCGGTCCGCCGCCGTCCGCGCGCTCGTCCGCCGGCGGTGGCCGTCCGCGCCCGCCCGCGTCGGCAGCGTGAACGATCACGGACACTTGTAACCTCCGGCGCCCATGAGCGTCACGCCTTCCGCGCAGTACAGCCTCACGATCCGGGTGGAGATCGCCCACAAGCCGGGCATGCTCGGCCAGGTGGCCTCCGCCATCGGGAAGGCCGGCGGCGTCATCGGGGCGGTGGACCTCGTCGAGGTCACCGACTTCGTCCTCCTGCGGGACATCACCGTCGACGCCGCGGGGCCCGACCACTGGGACGAGATCATCGCCGCGATCGAGGCCCTGGACGGCGCTCGCGTGGTCGACAAGACCGACCGCACGTTCCTCATGCACGTCGGCGGCAAGATCGAGCAGCACAACAAGTCGCCGCTCAAGACGCGCGACGACCTCTCCATGGCCTACACCCCGGGTGTGGCCCGCGTCTGCCAGGCGATCGCCGACGATCCGGACAAGGCCTTCCAGTACACGATCAAGCGCAACACGGTGGCCGTCGTGAGCGACGGGACCGCGGTGCTCGGCATGGGCGACATCGGGCCCGAGGCGGCGATGCCCGTCATGGAGGGCAAGGCGTGCCTCTTCAAGGAGTTCGCCGGCGTCGACGCGTTCCCGATCTGTCTGGACACCAAGGACCCCGAGGAGATCATCCAGGCCGTCAAGCTGATCGCGCCGACCTTCGGCGGCATCAACCTCGAGGACATCAGCGCCCCGCGCTGCTTCGAGATCGAGGACCGGCTCAAGGCCGAGCTCAACATCCCGGTGTTCCACGACGACCAGCACGGCACGGCCATCGTCGTCCTCGCAGCCCTGCTGAACGCGTGCAAGCTGACGGGCCGGGACCTGATGGACCTCAAGGTCCTCGTGACCGGGCTCGGCGCGGCCGGTGTCGCCGTCACCAAGATCCTGATGGAGGCGGGCGTCCGGCACGTCATCGGCGCGGACTCCCGCGGCGTGGTGAGCACCGAGCGCGCGGACTACCTGGACGGCTCGATGAACGCCATGAAGCGGTGGTACGCCGAGAACTCCAACCCCGAGAAGCTGACCGGCACGCCGGCGGACGTCATCGACGGCACGGACCTGTTCATCGGACTTTCGGGCGCCCGGATCTTCCCGCCGGAGACGCTGTCGCGCATGAACAAGGACGCGATGGTGTTCGCGATGGCCAACCCGAACCCGGAGGTCGCCCCGGAGGAGGCCGCGCCCTACGCGCGGATCATCGCGACCGGCCGGTCGGACTACCCGAACCAGATCAACAACGTGCTCGCCTTCCCGGGGATCTTCCGCGGCGCGCTCGACGTCCGTGCCCCGCACATCACCGAGGACATGAAGATGGCCGCGGCCCGGGCGATCGCCAAGATCATCCCGGACAGCGAGCTCCGCGAGGACTACATCGTCCCGTCGGTGTTCAACCGGGACGTGGCCCCCGCGGTCGCGGACGCGGTCGCCGAGACCGCCAAGGCCTCGGGCCAGGCCATGGCCGAGCAGAACACCATCGGCTTCGCCGCTATCGACGCCGAGCGCATGCGCGCATAGGCTTCTCGCTCGGCGGCAGCGCCGACGCGCCTGATCCAGGTCCTGCGGACCCCTCGTACCCCTGGCGTGACCCCGAACTCCAGGAGCTGCTGAACCATGAAGGTGACCGTGACCGGTGCGACCGGTCTCATCGGGACGAAGCTCGTCTCCGCGCTCAAGGCGCGTGGCGACGACGTCATCGTCCTGTCCCGCTCCCCCGAGAAGGCCAGCGCGGCGCTCGGCGTCCCCGCGCTCGCGTGGGACCTGCTCGCCGGAGCGCCACCCGCCGAGGCCCTCGACGGGCGCGACGCGGTCGTGCATCTCGCCGGCGCCCCGGTGGCGCAGCGCTGGAACGACCAGCGCAAGCAGGAGATCCTCGACAGCAGGGAGACCGGCACCCGCAACCTGGTCGCGGGGCTCGCGGCCGCGGAGTCCCGGCCCGGCGTGCTCGTGTCCTCGTCGGCGGTCGGGTACTACGGCAAGCACGGGGACGAACGCGTCGTGGAGAGCGAACCGGCCGGCAGCGACTTCCTCGCGGGCGTGTGCGTGCGCTGGGAGCGGGAGGCCGACAAGGCCGCCGCTCTGGGGGTCCGGGTCGTCACCCTCCGCACCGGTGTCGTGCTCGACAAGAGCGGCGGTGCGCTGAAGACGATGCTGCCCCCCTTCAAGCTCGGGATCGGCGGCCCGGTCGCCGGCGGCGCGCAGTACATGCCGTGGATCCACGTCGACGACGTCGTCGGCCTGTACCTGAAGGCGCTCGACGACCCGTCCTGGAGCGGTCCCTACAACGCCAGCGCCCCGGAGCCCGTGACCAACAAGGAGTTCTCCCGGGCGCTGGGCAAGACGCTGCGGCGCCCCTCGTTCGCGCCGGTGCCCGCCTTCGCCCTGCGGATCCTCTACGGCGAGATGGCCGAGATCGTCACCGCGGGCCAGCGTGCGGTCCCGGAGCGCCCGCTGGCCGAGGGCTACACCTACCAGCACCCCGACCTGTTGCCGGCACTCGCCAGCGCCCTCGGGAAGTAGCCGGCGCCACGGACGGGTGCTTCGTGCGATGACCGTCGCTCAGCGCCGGTGATCGCACGAACCCCGTCCGGCGCGTGACCAACCGGTCAGGCCGGCTCGACCTCGCCGGTCCGCACCCGCTCGACGCCGGCGGCCGCGTAGGCGGCGTCCTCGTCGAGCGTCTCCTGCTCGAGAAGGGTGCGGGTGAGGCTCTCGAGCTGATCGCGATGCTCGGTGAGCAGCAGGGTGACGTCATGGTGCGCGCCGTCGACGATCCGGCGCACCTCCTGATCGATGAGCTCCTGGGTGGCCTGCGACACCGACGAGGCGCCGGGCAGGAGCATGCTCTCCTGCTGTCGGCTCTCGACCGCGACCGGACCGATCGCCTCGCTCATCCCCCATCGGGTGACCATGCCGCGAGCGATCCCGGTCAACTGCTGGATGTCCGACTCCGCGCCGGCCGTGATCGTCCCGTAGACGACCTCCTCGGCGACACGGCCGCCGAGCGCGACGAGGATCTTCCCGCGGAGGTAGTCCTGGTCGTAGTTGTAGACGTCGCTCTCCGGCGCGGACACCGTGACGCCGAGCGCCTGCCCGCGAGGGATGATCGAGACCTTGCGCACCGGGTCGGCCCCCTCGGTGAGCATGCCGACCAGCGCGTGCCCCGCCTCGTGGTACGCGGTGCGCTCGCGCTCCTCCTGGCTCATCACCACACCGCGTTCGGTGCCGAGCAGGATCTTCTCCAGGGCGTCGGTGAAGTCGGCCATCGCGACCTTCTCGTGCTCACGCCGGGCAGCGAGCAGCGCGGCCTCGTTGACGAGGTTCGCGAGATCCGCACCGACCATGCCCGGCGTCGTGGCGGCGACGGCCTCCAGGTTCACGTCCTCGGCCAGGGGCACCGAGCGGGTGTGCACGAAGAGGATCGCGGTACGGCCCACCACGTCCGGAGCGGAGATCTCGACGCGCCGGTCGAAGCGTCCCGCACGCAGCAGGGCGGGGTCGAGCACGTCGGGCCGGTTGGTCGCGGCCAGGACCACCACGCCCGCCGACGGATCGAACCCGTCCATCTCGGTGAGGATCTGGTTCAAGGTCTGCTCGCGCTCGTCGTGGCCGCCGCTGCTGAACCCGCCACCGCCGGAGCGCGAGCGCCCGATGGCGTCGATCTCGTCGATGAAGATGATCGAAGGAGCGGCCTTCTTGGCCTGGTCGAACAGGTCGCGCACGCGCGAGGCCCCGACCCCGACGATCATCTCGATGAACTCCGAGGCCGACGCGGTGAAGAACGCCGCGTTGGCCTCGCCGGCGGTCGCGCGGGCCAGCAGCGTCTTGCCGGTGCCGGGGCGGCCGGAGAGCAGGACGCCCTTCGGGACCTTGGCCCCGAGCTTCTTGTAGCGGTCGGGGTTCTTGAGCATGTCCACGACCTCGGACAGCTCGCGCTTGACCTCGTCGATGCCCGCCACGTCGGCGAACGTCGTGCGGATCTGCTCCTCGACGACGCGCTTGGCCTTCGAGCGGCCGAACGACGCCATCGCGCCGCCCGCCCCGCCGGCCGCGCGCCGCATGATGTACAGGATCGCCCCGAGCAGCAGCAGGGTCGGGAGCAGCGACAGCAGCAGGTTCGCGACCAGGCTGCGGCCCTGGCGCGGCGGCGACGCGTTGATCTCCACGTCCTGCTTGAGCAGCAGCGCCGAGAGCTCGTCGGAGTTCGCGAACGTCGGGATCTCGGTGGAGAAGCGCGACGTCTTGCCGACCTCGCCGGGCGGGTCCACGTCCTTCTTGAACTCACCGCTGATCGTCTCGCCCTGGGACGAGATCGACTGCACGTTGCCGCGCTCGAGCTCGGTGAGGAACGTCGGGTTGTACGAGATCCGTGCGGGCTTGTCCGCGCCCGGCAGCAGCGTCGCGAAGAAGAAATTCAGCGCGAAGAGCGCCATGAGAATGATGAAGAACCGCCGCCAGGAGATGCCGCTGCGCATCGGGCCGTCGGGCGGCGGGGCGCCACGGCCGTCCGGAGCCGGGCTCACGCGCCACGGAGGCTTCTCCTGGTTGTCGGGCCGGTCGCGCTGACCGGGCGGCCGCGACCGGGTCGGGCTCGACTCGGTTGCCGCTGAGCGGACGGCCTTTGGGGAGCGAGGTTCGGGCATCGGTCTTCAGTGATGGTACGGAGCCGAGGCCTCGGGCATGCGAACTTGCGTGCGCCCGCGCGGTTGCGAGCGGCTCGCGAGCTACTCAGAGGCGGCTTTGCGCTTCCACGCCGAGTCCTCGCGCGCGGGCACCAGCAGCCAGATCACGACCCCGATGGCCGAGAGCAGCAGGCCCGTCCCCAGCCCCCACTTCTCGCCGTAGCCCTTGCGGGCGCTGAGCGAGCTCGCCGCGATCGCCGACGCCAGCCACAGGAACAGCAGCCAGAACGCCCATCCACCCACCGCTGCCAAGACGAACATGCCGGTCACACTCCGAGGTAGGCGGCTTTGACGCGATCGTCGTTCTGGAGGTTCGCCGACGTGTCGGTCAGGGCGACCTTGCCGGTCTCCAGCACGTAGCCGCGGTTGGACACGTCCAGGGCGTGGCTCGCGTGCTGCTCGACGAGCAGGATCGTCACGCCCTGGTTGTTGATCTCGCGGATGATCTCGTAGATCTTGTCGACGATCACCGGGGCGAGCCCCAGAGAGGGCTCGTCGAGCATCAGGAGCTTCGGGCGGGCCATCATCGCGCGGCCCATCGCGAGCATCTGCTGCTCGCCGCCGGACATCGTGCCCGCCTTCTGCACCTCGCGCTCCTTCAAGCGCGGGAACAGGTCGTAGACGCGCTCGATGTCCTCCTTGATCTCCTTGTGATCGTTGCGCGTGAACGCCCCCATCTCGAGGTTCTCGAGCACGGTCATGCGGGGGAACACCCGGCGCCCCTCGGGGCTCTGGACGATGCCGATCGCCGCGACCTCGTGGCCCTTCATCCCGGCGAGATCACGTCCCTGGAAGACGATGCTGCCGCGCTTGGGCGGCGCGATCCCGGAGATCGAACGCAGCGTCGTGGACTTGCCGGCGCCGTTGGCGCCGATCAGCGTCACGATCTCCCCCGGGTTGACCGTGAGCGAGATGCCCTTGAGCGCCTGGATCGCACCGTAGTAGGTGTGGATCTCGTCGACGACGAGGACGGGATCCTCGGCGACGGCTGCGCCGCCGGTCGGTGTGGTGGTTGGTTGCTCGCTCATGCCTGGCTCCCAAGGTACGCCTCGATGACGCGGGGGTTGGCGCGGACCTCGTCCGGCCCGCCCTCCGCGATCTTCTTCCCCGACTCGAGTACGGTGATCCGCTCGGAAACGCTCATGACGACACGCATGTCGTGCTCGATCAGCAGGACCGAGATGCCCCGCTCGTCGCGGACGCGCTCCATGAGGGACCGCAGTTCCTCGGACTCCTGCGGGTTCATGCCCGCCGTGGGCTCGTCGAGCAGCAGCAACCGGGGCTCCGACGCCAGGGCGCGCGCGATCTCGAGACGGCGCTGGTCGCCGTAGGGCAGGTTCATCGCCAACTCGTCGTGGCGTCGCAGCCCGACGAGGTCCAGCAGCGAGCGCGCCTCCTCTTTCGAGTTGCGCTCCTCACGGGCGACGAACGGGGTTCGCAGGACCATCCCGGTCACGCGCGACCGCAGGCGCCCGTGCATCCCGACCTGGACGTTCTCGATCGCCGACATCGTCCGGAACAGCTTGATGTTCTGGAACGTGCGGGACATCCCCGCGTTGGTGACGATGTCCGCGCGCTTGCCGGTGATGTCCTTGCCGTCGAACACCACCTTCCCGGTCGTCGGCTTGTACAGGCCGGTCATGCAGTTGAAGAACGTCGTCTTGCCCGCGCCGTTCGGTCCGATGAGGGACACGATCGACCGCTCGGGCACCATGAAGTCGACGTCGTCGACGGCGACCAGACCGCCGAACACCTTCGACACACCGGTCGCTTCGAGCAGCGGCGCGCGGGTCGCGACGCCGCCGTCCCCCGACCCCGTGGTTGTGGTCTGCTCGCTCATGTCTGGCGCACCTCGTAGGCCTGGTCGGAGTACTCGTCCGGTGGGGCGCCGGGATCATCGCCCTCGTGGAGCTCGAGCTTCCGTCTGCCGGAGGGCAGGAAGCCCTCGGGACGCAGGATCATCATCGCCAGCAGGAAGAACCCGAAGATCCCGAAGCTGATCGAGGTGACCTGGAAGCCCAACGGGTCCGACAGCTTGTTGAGCTCGGGCAGCCCGAAGCTGTTGAGCATCGACAGGGCGATCGCACCGAGCACGACCCCCCAGATGTTGCCCATGCCTCCGATGATGACCATGCAGAGGATGAACACCGACTTGCCGAACGCGAACTGGTCGACGTTCACCGAGGTGTTGATCGCGCCGAAGTACACGCCCGCGAAACCGCCGAGCGCGGCACCGATGGCGTAGGCCCAGAGCTTCGTGCGGACGAGGTTCACGCCCATCGCCGACGCGGCGACCTCGTCCTCGCGCACCGCGATCCACGCGCGACCCAGCCGCGAGTCGCGGAGGCGGATGTTGACGAACAGGGTCAGCGCCACGAGCCCCAGGCCGATGTAGAACAGCGGCCGGTTGTCGAACGGGCTGATCGGGGTCGCCCCCGGGAGACCGATGCTGTCGATCGGCTGGATGCCGCGCTTGCCGTTGGAGAAGTCGGTCGACCCGATCCCGAAGATGCCGGACGTGGCGTTCTCGAACACGCGCGGGACGATCTCGCCGAACGCGAGCGTGACGATCGCGAGGTAGTCGCCTCGCAGCCGCAGCGTCGGGGCGCCCAGCAGCGCGCCCCACAGCGCGGTGAACGCCGCGCCGATCACCAGGACGATGAAGAAGTTCACGTGGATCCCCGGCAGGTTCTCTGCCGCGGAGCTCGCGAGGATGTGGATGTCGACGTCGCTGAAGTGGCTGGAGCCGAGCCAGGCGACGACGAAGGCCCCGATGGCGTAGAACGCCACGTACCCGAGGTCGAGCAGGCCGGCGAAGCCGACCACGATGTTGAGGCCCAGCGCCATCACGACGTAGGCGAGCGCCTGCAGCGATGCCTTCATCAGCGAGGCGTCGCTCTCCATCAGGGCGGACACGACGAGCGGGAACAGCGCGAGGGCGCCGACCACGCTCGCCGCGATGATCCACGGCGACGTGACGTTGGTCAGCGGTGTGCGCTTGACGGGAGGCGGTGAGGCGGCTTGCGTGCTCATCCCTCTCGGACCTCCTCTCCGAACAGGCCCTGGGGTCTGAACACCATGATCACGATCAGGATCGCGAACACGACGGCCGGGGTCCAGTCGGTGCCGAGCTCCAGCCCGAGGTACTCACCCGAGTCGGAGATCGCCTGGATCACCCCGATGATGAGCCCGCCGAGCACCGCGCCCTTGAGGTTGCCGATACCGCCCATCACCGCGGCGGTGAAGGCGATCAGCCCGGCCGTGAAGCCCTGGTTGAACTGCACGGCGCCGTTGTAGAGCGCGTAGATCAGGCCGGCAGCACCGGCCATCAGGCCGCCGAGCATGAACGTCAGGGCGATGGTCCTGTCGACGTCGATGCCCATGAGCCGGGCGGCGTCGGGATCCTGGGCCGTGGCGCGCATGCCCTTGCCGTAGCGCGTGTGGCCGATGAAGTAGAGCAGCGCGTAGAGCAGCGGCGCGGTGACCGCGACGGCGAAGATGTCCGAGTACAGGACGTCCACCTCGAGGAACGTGAAGACCGTGTGCTGCGAGGTGATCAGGTCCGGCACGCCCTCCGGCGTCGGACGCCACAGGAGCCCGACGTTCTGCAGGATGAAGCTCATGCCGATCGCGGTGATGAGCGGCGCGAGTCGTGGCGCGTTGCGCAGCGGCCGGTACGCCACCCGCTCGATCATCACGTTCAAGGTGCCGCTCGCCAGCATGGCGAGGACCAGCACGATCGCGATCGCGACGATGGTCAGCAGCAGCGAGGTCTGCGCGTCCACACCGGTCATCTGCCAGCACGAGAGCGAGACGAACGAGCCGATCATGAAGACCTCGCCGTGGGCGAAGTTGATGAGCTCGATGATGCCGTACACGAGCGTGTACCCGAGCGCGATGAGGGCCCAGATCGTGCCGTTCGAGAGGCCGGTCTTGATGGCCTCGAGCGTCCCTGTCTGATCGTGGGCGAACTGCGCGAGGAGCGCGACGCCGAGGATGACGGGAAGAAGGTTGTCGGAGAGCGCCGAGCCCAGCGAGCGCCCCGGCGGGGTCCTGGCAGGCTCAGGGATGCTTGCGGCTTCCATAGTCAGTTTCTGTCGGGTCCTGGTGCGATCGGGGCGGTGAACCAGCGGGTCGGACGCCGTGTGCTCGGCGACCGGTCGGACGAAACCAGTCGGGGCGGGCCGAACGCCGTTCGGCCCGCCCCTAGCTGGTTCAGCCGGTCATGTCGCTAGGACGTGGCGGCCTTGATGACCTTGTCGAACACGAGCTTGCCGTTCTCGATCCGGTTTCCACCGTAGTCGGAGAGCGTCGTGTCGCCGTTCTCGTCGATCGAGTACTTGCCGAGCACCGAGTCGCGGTCCTTGATCTTGAAGAACGCGTCGATGACGGCCTGACGGTCGTTGCCCTTGTCACCGGCGTTCTGGATCGCGAGCAGCACGACCTTCATCGCCTCGTAGCCGTAGATGGCGTAGGGCTCCGGGTCCTTCCCGAACTTCTCCTTGTAGGTCGCGAAGAAGTCCTGGGCCGCCGGCGGGTAGAGCTTCGGGTCCAGGGTCGGGTTGGTGATGAACGTGTTCTTCTCGGACTTGCCGATCTCCTCGGAGAACGCGGACTCCGCGACGCCGTCCGGGCCGAAGAGCTTCAGCGTCGGATCAGCGGCGTAGACGTCCTTCCAGATCTGCACGCCCTTGTTCTGCGTGATGCCACCGAAGAACATGCAGTCCGCGCCGGAGGCCTTGATCTTCGAGGCGACCGAGCGGAAGTTCGCGGCCTTGATGTCGATGCCGTCGTTGCCCAGGACGGTGAGGCCCTGCTCCTTGGCGATACGCGCGACGGCGTCGGCCAGACCCTTTCCGTAGACCTCCTTGTCGTTCAGGATGTAGAGCTTCGTGCAGCCCTGATCCTTCTGGTAGGAGACCTGAGCGGCGGCCTGGATGTGGTCGGCCGGGACGACGCGCCCGAAGGTGCGCTTGCCGGTCGGGTAGTACTTGTCCGGCTCGCCCTTCTCCGCACCCTCGGCACGGGTGAGGCCGACGTACGTGTTGGACGGCGAGACCTGCAGGAGGCCGACCTGGTTGATCAGCGGGATCGAGATCGCCGAAGCACCGGAGTTGAACTCACCCAGGTAGGCGATCGCGGTCTTGTCCTGCGCGGCCTTCTGGGCGTTGGCAGTGACCTGACCGGGCTCCCACTTGCCCTCTGCAGCCGTGGCGTCGTCGAGGCTCACGTACTTGATCGTGAACTCGCCGACCTTGCCGCCGGCCTCCTCGAGCGCCAGCTTCTCGCCGTTGACGACGGATTCCGACTGAGGCTTGCTGTCACCCTGGAGCGGAAGGCTCGAATAGATGGTCAGCGTCTTCGACCCGCTGGAGGCGGATCCGCCCCCGCTCGACTCGTCGTCGTCGCCGCACGCGGCGACGCCGAACGCAAGCGCGGGAACGAGGCAGCTCATGGCTACCACAGAACGTACTCGCAAAAGAAGTCCCTCCTCAGAGACTTGGAACCAGAAGTAGCGGCGATCCTACTCTCGCCGTTACTGCGAACGCAATCGACAAATGGTCGAACCCGCGCGGCGCCGCGACGCCGGGGTTCACCTAGCCCTGGTTGTTGCCGGGCAGGTAGCCCTTGAGGATCTGCCCGAGGCAGCCCAGGAGCACGATCAGCGTGGTGATCATGAAGGCGTCGATGGCCTTGGCACCGATCGACCACATCACGATCCACACGACGAGGCCGGCGGTGGCGGCAAGCACGAGTCCCATGGGACGGGAGAATATCGGGCGCCGCCCGACGGCGGCCATCCGGTCGTGCAGGGCCTACCGCGCGAGACCGGCGGCCAGCCCCGACACGAGCTCACGCACCGCGGCGGCCGGGTCCTCGGACTCGCCCGCGGCCCGGACCAGGCGGCTGCCGACGATGACCCCGTCGGCACCGGCGTCGGCGGCCTGCCGGGCCTGCTCGGGCGTGGCGATCCCGAAGCCGAGCGCCACCGGGACGTCGGTCGATGCCTTGGCCCGGGCGATGATGGCGTCGAACTGATCGGCGAGCGCCGCCCGCTCACCCGTCGTCCCGGCGACCGACACCGTGTAGAGGAAGCCGCGGGCCCGGGCGCCGATGCGCGCGAGGCGCTCGTCGGGCGTGGTCGGCGCGACGAGCGGGACCAGCGCCACGCCGGCCGCGTCGCAGGCGTCGAGCACCGCGGGAGCCTCCTCGAGCGGCAGGTCCGGCACGATCAACCCGCTGCCCCCGGCGTCGGCGAGCCGCTGGGCGAACGCCTGCGCTCCGCGAGCGAGCACCAGGTTGGCGTAACACATCATCACGACGGGCACGCGGTGCGCGAGCGCCTCGCACTGCGCGAACGTCTTCTCCACGGTCGCCCCGGCGCGCAGCGCCGTGGTGCCGGCCTCGTGGATCACGGGACCGTCGGCGAGCGGGTCGCTGAAGGGCACGCCGAGCTCGACCAGGTCGGCTCCCCCGTCCGCGTAGGCCTGGGCGATGGCGCGGGCCGTCGCGTCGTCCGGGAAGCCGCCCATCAGGTAGGGCATCAGCGCCGCGCGCTTGCCGTGACCGGCGAACGCGTCCGCGATGCGCTGTGCGCCCGCGTTGGTCGTGGCCTGCGACGTCGACGTCATGCGTCACCCCGGTCGGTCCGGCGAAGCGCGTCCTCGCCCTCGAGCTCCTTGAGCTGGGCGATCACCTCGGCGAGGTCCTTGTCCCCGCGGCCCGACAGGCAGACGAGATCGAGCGTCGAGTCCGACGGCTCGTGCAGCACGTAGTGCAGGGCGTGGCTCGGCTCGAGCGCGGGGATGATCCCCTCGAGCTGCGCGACCGTCCGGAACGCCCGAAGTGCGTCGTGATCGCCCACGGCCACGTAGGTCGCCCGCCCGGACTCCTTCAGCCACGCGTGCTCGGGGCCCGAGCCGGGGTAGTCGAGGCCGGCCGACACCGAGTGGGCCTCGGTCACCTGCCCCTCCTCGTCCTGCATGATCAGGCTCAGGGAGCCGTGCAGCACCCCGGGCCGACCGCCGACGGTCAGCGGTGCGCCGTGGCGCCCGGAGTCCAGGCCCTCCCCCGCCGCCTCGACGCCGACGAGCTGGACGTCCTCGTCGTGCTGGAAGCCGGCGAAGGTCCCGATCGCGTTCGAGCCGCCGCCCACGCAGGCGACGACCCGGTCGGGCAGGCGGCCCTCCCGTTCGAGGATCTGCGTGCGGGCCTCGTCGCCGATCAGGCGCTGGAGGTCGCGGACGATGGCCGGGTACGGCGCCGGTCCGACCGCCGAGCCGATGATGTAGTGCGTGTCGCCCACGTTGGCCACCCAGTCGCGGATCGCCTCCGACACGGCCTCCTTCAGCGTCCGCGCCCCTGCGGTGACGGGTGCGACCGTCGCCCCCAGCAGCTGCATCCGCTCGACGTTGGGCTTCTGGCGGCGGATGTCCTCGGCGCCCATGTAGACGATGCACTCCAGCCCGAGCAGCGCGCAGGCGGTGGCGGAGGCGACGCCGTGCTGACCGGCCCCGGTCTCGGCGATGATCCGCCGCTTCCCCATCCGCTTGGCCAGCAGGGCCTGGCCCAAGGCGTTGTTGATCTTGTGCGCGCCGGTGTGGTTGAGGTCCTCGCGCTTGAGGTAGACGGGTCGGCCCGCCACCTCGCTGAGGCGCTCGGCGAGATACAGGGGGGTCGCGCGCCCGACGTAGTCGCGCAGCAGCAGGTCCAGCTCGGCCTGGTACCCGGGGTCGAGACGGGCGGCGACCCACGCCTCCTCGAGCTCGGCCAACGCGGGCATCAGGGTCTCCGGCACGTACTGGCCGCCGTAGGGCCCGAAGCGGTGCTCGATGGATGCGACGTGACTGGTCATGAGGCCACCGCCTGGTGCTCGTCGTCGTGGGGTGCGGTCGCGGCGACCGCGGCGGCGAACGCCGTGATGCGCTCGGGGTCCTTGATCCCCGGCGAGGACTCCACCCCACTGGCGACGTCGACGGCGAAGGGCTGGGTGACGGCGATCGCCGCGCCGACGTTCTCCGCGTTCAGACCACCAGACAGGATCAGCGGCACGCGCGAGCGGCGCTTGGCGACCAGGCCGTGGTCGAACGTCCGGCCCGTCCCGCCGACCTCGCCGGGGACGTGTGCGTCGAGCAGGTGGAAGTCGGTGTGGAACGGGGCCAGCGCGGTGATGTCGCCCTGGTCGTGCACCCGCGCGGCCTTGATCACCTTGGCCCCGGTGCGGCGGGCGACCTCCGCGCAGAACGCCGGTCCCTCGTCGCCGTGCAGCTGGACCATGGTCAGACCGATGGTGTCGGCGGCCTGCGCGACCTCGTCGAGCGTGGCGTTGACGAACACGCCGCAGACCTCGACCTGCCGGCGCAGGGTGCGGGCGATCAGCTCCGCCTCCGGGGGATCGCACGCCCGCTTGGACCCCGGCCACAGGATCACGCCGACCGCCCAGGCGCCGGCCTCGACGGCCAGGCGGGCGTCGTCGAGGCGGGTGATGCCGCAGAACTTGATCCTGGGGGCGCGGGGTGCTCGGGTCACCCGACCATCGTAGGCCAGCGCCCGTGAGATCCGCCGTGTGCCGCGGCGGGAGCCCTGCTCAGCCCGGGACCGAGGCGTTCGGACGGGAGCCGAGCTTGACGTCGAGGGTCTTCTTCTGGCCGTCGCGGCGGATGCCGACCTTCACCGTGTTCCCGGGCTTCTTGCCCTGCACCAGCCGGGCGACGTCGTCGGAGCTCGTCACGGCCTTCCCGTCGATCGACTCGATGATGTCGCCGCCGAGCTGGATCTCACCGGTGGTGAGCTGGGCGCTGATGTCCCCACCGCGGAGACCGGCCTTGTCGGCCGGGCTGCCCTGGGCGACGGTCTGCACCAGCGCGCCCTTCTTCACCGGGAGGTTCAGGGCGTCGAGCGACCCGTCGATCGTGATGCTCGTGATGCCGAGGTAGGCGCGATCGACCCGACCGCTCTCCTTCAGCTGGGGCAGGATCTCCTTGGCCGTGTCGATGGGCACCGCGAAGCCGATGCCGACGTTGCCGCCGCCGGAGCCGCCGGTCTCGATCTGGGAGTTGACGCCGATCACCTTGCCGGTCGCGTCGATCAGGGGACCGCCCGAGTTGCCCGGGTTGATCGCCGCGTCGGTCTGGATGACGTTGCTGATCGTGAAGTCGTTCGGTGCGTTGATCCGACGCTGCAGCGCGCTGACCACGCCGGTGGTGAGGGTCCGGTCCAGCCCGAACGGGTTGCCGATCGCGATCACCGGGTCGCCCACCTGGACGTCCTTGGACGAGCCGAGCTCCAGCGGTCGCAGGTCGACGCCGTCGGACTCGACCTTGAGCAGCGCCAGGTCCGAGGAGACGTCCTTGCCGATCACCTTCGCGGTCACCGTCTTCTTGTCCTGGAACTGCACCGACACCTTCACCGCGCCGTCGATGACGTGGGCGTTGGTGAGGATCGAGCCGTCGTCGTTGATGACGAACCCCGAGCCGGTGGAGACGGACTGCTGGGTCTGGGGCGTGCCGAAGTCGAACGGCGACGCGGTGCGCTGGACGACCTGCGCGCGGATGAACACGACGCCCGGGGCGTCCCGCTCGTAGAGCTCCCGCGGGGTCAGGCCGGATCCGTCGCTCGCGGCGTTCGCGGTGCCGGAGCCGATCGGCGCCTGCTGGACGATCGTGGTCGTGGTGCCGTCCGTACCGCCGATCCCGGTGAGCGCCACCACTCCCACCGCGGTCCCTCCTCCGATGAACGCGGAGGCCAGGGCGACGGGGAGGAGCTTCGTGTTCGGCATGCGGTCGATCCTGTTCGGGGCGGGTGAAAGCGGCCCTAACCGGCCCTAAATGTTGCTAAATCCTGCCACCGGATGCGGCACCTGCCGTCGGGTCAGGCGCCGCGGTGTCCGGTGAGCTCGCGGCACGCGGCCTCGGGGTCGTCCGCGCGCATCAGCCCCTCCCCCACGAGGACGGCGTCCACGCCGACACGCTCGAGATCCTCGAGCTGCTCGCGCGTGTGGAGCCCGGACTCGGAGACCACCAGCTTGCCGGTCGGCACGTCGGAGAGCAGCTCGTACGTCCGCTCGACGTCCACGGAGAAGTCCGAGAGGTCGCGGTTGTTGATGCCGATCAGGTCGGCGTCCACCACGTCGAGCGCACGAGCCAGCTCCTCCGCGTCGTGGACCTCGACGAGCACGTCGAGATCCAGTTCCATCGCGTGCCCGTGGAGCTTCGCGAGCCGCTTGTCGTCGAGGGCGGCGACGATCAGCAGGATGGCGTCGGCCCCCGCGACCGCGGACTCCACCACCTGGTAGCGCTTGACGACGAAGTCCTTGCGCAGGATCGGCAGGCCGCACGCCGCGCGCGCCTCACGGAGGTCGGCGAGCGAGCCGCCGAAGTGCGGGCCCTCGGTCAGGATCGAGAGCGCGGACGCCCCACCCCGGTCGTAGCTCGTGACGATGTCGGTGACCGAGGCGCCGGCGCGGATCGTGCCCGCGGACGGCGAGCGGCGCTTGTGCTCCGCGATCACCGCGATGCCGGGGCGGGTCAGGGCCTCCGCGAACGGACGGTCGTCCTCGCGGCTCGCGAGCTGGGCTTCCAGGTCCTTGAGCGGCAGCTCCTCCTGGCGTCGGCGCACCTCTTCCTTGGTGGAGTCGACGATGCGGTCCAGCACACTCATGCTGCGAGCTCCTGGGAGAGGGCGACGTACCGCCGCAACGTATCGGCAGCCGCGCCGGAGTCCACGGCCGCGACGGCCGCGTCGATCCCGGTGCGGAGATCCTCGGCGCGACCCGCGGCGTAGATGGCCGCGCCCGCATTGAGCACCGCGAGATCCCGCGCCGGTCCGGGCTCGCCGGCGAGGATGGCGCGCGCCGTGGCCGCGTTGGCGTCCGGGGTGCCCGCCGGGATGCTCTCGGGCGCCACCCGCTCCAGGCCCAGTTCCTCGGGCGTGACGTCGTACCGTCGCGGGGCTGCGGTCCCATCGACCTCCACGACGTGGGTCGACCCCGATGTGGAGAGCTCGTCGAGCCCGTCGGCGGATGCGACGAGCAGGGCCCGGTCGACGCCGAGGCGTTGCAGTGCGCCTGCCATCACGTCGAGCATACCCGCGTCGCTGACCCCGATCAGCTGACGCCGGGCGCCTGCCGGATTGGTCAGCGGGCCGAGCACGTTGAAGACCGTGCGGACCGCCAGGTCCTTGCGCACGGGGACCACGAACCGCATGGCGGCATGGTGCGACGGGGCGAACATGAAGCCGAAACCGATCTCGTCGATGCACCGGGCCACGGCCTCCGGCGCCAGGTCGATCCGCGCACCGAGCGCCTCGAGCACGTCGGCGCTGCCGGACAGCCCGGTGGCGGACCGGTTGCCGTGCTTGGCCAGGGCGCACCCGGCGCCGGCCGCGATGAACGCAGCGGTGGTGGAGACGTTGAACGTCGGTCGCCCGCCGCCCGTCCCCGCGGTGTCGAGCAGGTCGGCGCGCGTCGTGCGCACGGGGGTCGCGAGCTCCCGCATGGTCCGCGCCAGGCCCGCGACCTCCTCGACGGTCTCGCCCTTCGTGCGCAGCGCGATGAGGAAGGCGGCCGTCTGGACCTCGGACGCGTTGCCGGTCATGACCTCCTCGAGGACCGCGGCGGTCTCGTCCTGGGACAGGTCGCGGCGGGAGGCGAGGGCGTCGATCGCCGCGGTGAGGACGTCGTTGGGCATGGCCGGCGCGAGGGAGCGTACCGGCCCCGCGCACGACGCGCCGCCGCGCGCCGGGCGTGGCGCGCCTCAGCCCCGCAGGAAGTTCGCGAGCAGGTCCTTGCCCGCGTCGGTGAGGACCGACTCGGGGTGGAACTGCACGCCCTCGGCCGGGAGCTCACGGTGCCGCAGCGCCATCAGGACCCCGCCGCCGTGCGCGGTCGCCTCGAGGCACGCGGGCAGCGTGTCCTCAGGGACGACGAGCGAGTGGTAGCGCCCGACGGTCAGCGGATTCGGGAGACCTCTGAAGATCGTGCGGCCGTCGTGATCGATCGAGGTCGTCTTGCCGTGGACCGGCACGTGCCGCACGACGGTGCCCCCGAACGCCTGGGCCATGGACTGGTGGCCGAGGCACACCCCGAGCGTCGGGATGCCGGCCTCCGGGAAGCGGCGCACGACCTCCAGCGACACCCCGGCCTCGTCGGGCGTGCACGGCCCCGGCGACACCACCAGGCGGTCCGGCGCCCGTTCGAGTAGCGCCTCGACGGGTTCGACGTCGTTGCGCACGACCTCGATCTCCGCGCCGAGCTCCCCGAGGAACTGGACGAGGTTGTAGGTGAAGGAGTCGTAGTTGTCGAGGACGAGGACGCGCATGTCGTGGGTGTCGTTCGCGGGGCTCATGGCCAGTCCGGCTGCCGGGCAGCGAGCTCGATGGCGGCCTTCACTCCGCGGGCCTTGTTGACCGACTCCTCGTACTCGTAGGCGGGCTTGGCGTCGGCGACCGTGCCGCCACCGGCCTGGATGTGCGCCCGTCCGTCCTTCATGACCACGGTGCGGATGTGGATGCAGGTGTCGAGGTCGCCGGTGTAGCTGAGCCAGCCGATCGCGCCGCCGTAGCCGCCGCGCTTGACGGGCTCCAGCTCGTCGATGATCTCCATGGCCCGGACCTTCGGGGCCCCCGAGAGCGTGCCGGCCGGCAGGACCGATCGCAGCGCGTCCATCGCGCCGACGTCCGCGCGAAGCTCGCCCGACACGCTGCTGACGATGTGCATCACGTGCGAGTAGGTCTCGACGACCATGAAGTCGTCGACCTTGACGGTGCCGTAGTCGCAGACGCGACCGAGGTCGTTGCGCCCCAGGTCCACCAGCATCACGTGCTCGGCGCGCTCCTTCTCGTCGGCCATCAGCTCGCCGGCGATCCGCGCGTCCTCCTCGGCCGTCGCGCCGCGAGGACGCGTCCCGGCGATCGGCCGGGTGGAGACGTGGCGGCCGCTCACGGTGAGCAGCGGCTCCGGCGAGGCGCCCGCGACCTGGAAGTCCAGGTAGTCGAGGTAGTACATGTACGGGGAGGGGTTCACGACCCGCAACCCCCGGTAGACGCTGAACGGGTCGACGTCGATGTCCGCGCTCCAGCGCTGCGAGGGCACGACCTGGAACGCGTCGCCCGCGTGGACGTACTCGACGATCCGCGCGACGGTCGCCTCGAACTCCGAGCGCTCGTGGTTGGAGCGGAACTCCGGCACGGTGCGCGGGGCCCGGTTGGCCGCCAGGGTCGGCACCGGCCCGGCGAGCAGGCGCCGCGCCTTGGCGATCGTGGCCACCGCGTCCGCGTAGTTGGCCTCGACGTCGTCGCCCTCCTCGGCGTAGACGTTCACCAGGATCGTGACCGTGTGCTTGAGGTGGTCGAAGACCACGAGCACGTCGCTGAGCATGAGCGCCATGTCCGGCAGCCCGACCTCGTCGGGGTTCGGGTCGCCCAGCGTCGTCTCCACCGTCCGTACGAGGTCGTAGCCGAAGTAGCCCACGGCGCCTCCGGCGAACGGGGGCAGGTCGTCGAGCGGCGCCTGCCTCCAGCGCTGCACCGCGGCCGCCGCGATCGCGTACGGGTCGCCGTCGTCGCCGAGGGACCAGCGCACGACCGACCGCGGCCGCAGGCCGATGAACGAGTAGCGGCCCACGCGCTGGCCCTGCTCGGCGCTCTCCAGCAGGAAGCCCGGGAACTCCGGGGTCTCGCCGCGGAGCTTCAGGAACGCGGACACCGGCGTCTCGAGGTCGTCGATGAACGTGTGTCGCAGCGGGACCACGTTGAAGTCCCGTGCGAGCGTCCGGACCTCGTCCAGCGACGGCTCGACGCTCGGCGGGGCCGGCGCCTCAGCGTCGGCGCTCACGGAGCACCTCCAGGGCGTCACCGAGCTCGCGGTCGCGGCCCGCCAGCAGCACGAGCAGGTGGTACAGCACGTCGGCGGCCTCGTTGTCGACCCGGTCGTCGGTCTCCTCCCGGGCGGCGCGGGCGACCTCCTCCGCCTCCTCCATGACCTTGGCGCCGATCAGCGGCGGGTCGTCGAGGAGCTGCACGGTGTAGGAGCCTTCGGGTCGCTGTGCCTTGCGCTCGGACAGGACCCGCTGGAGGTCGGGCAGCACCTCGTGCGGGGCCAGCGGTTCGAGATCCCCGTCGTGGAAGCAGGTCCGCGCCCCCGTGTGACAGGCCGGTCCGGCCGGCTCGACCAGCGCCAGCAGCGCGTCGCCGTCGCAGTCCAGGCGCAGCGCGCGGACCCGCTGGACGTTCCCGGAGGTCGCACCCTTGTGCCACAGCTCGTCGCGTGAGCGGCTCCAGAGGTGCAGCTCCCCGGTCTCCCGGGTCCGCTCGATCGCCAACGCGTTGGCGTAGGCGAGGGTCAGGACCTCCCCCGTGTTCCAGTCCTGGATGACGACGGGGACGAGGCCGCGCTCGTCGAAGGCGATGTCCACCCGCGGCAGTCTACGAGCGTTGCCGCTCAGACCGCGGTCGCGTGGACCCGCACCCCCGGCAGATCCGACACGGAGGACGGCGGCGCCTGATCCAGGTACCAGCCGAAGGCCCGGTCGACCAATCGCCGACGCGACAGCAGTCGCAGGCCGAGGGTCAGCAGCCGCGGTGGCAGCGCCGGGAGGAGACGTTGCAGGTGCCACGCGACCGCGAACGCTCGGGCGTGCGAGGCGCTGAACGCGTCGTAGCGGGACACCGCGTCGGCCCGGGCGCGTTCACCGGCCAGGACCGCGCGGATCTCGCGGCCCGCGGCCACCCCGAAGTGCAGGGCCGGGCGGATCCCTTCCCCGGACAGCGGGAAGCAGTGCCCCGCGCTGTCGCCGCAGAAGAAGACGCCGTCCTGCGTCGCCGGGCGCAGCCGATGCGGGAACCAGTTGCCCTGGTAGCGGACGCGGTCCTCGTCCAGCCGCTGCGCCAGCCGCTGGGTCGGGCGCTTGACGTGGTCGCGCGGGTCGTAGCTGCCGACGCCGATGCGGACCTCGCGGCCCGCGGGCACGCGCCAGCCGTAGCCACGGCGGATCAGCCCGCGCTCCACCCAGCAGTCCAGGCTGTCGCCCTGGACGACCGTCCGTTCGGGATGGACCTCCAAGCCTCGGGAGAGGAACGCCTCCGGGGGCTGGATCCGCGGCTCGGCGTTCGACAGCACGCGACGCCAGCCGAGCGCGTCGACGACCAGCGGCGACCGGATCGGCCCCCGGTCGGTGTGGACGACGTGGTCGGCGGTGCCGCCGGCGTGCGGCTCGCGGCGCTCGACCTTGGCCGTCACGAACCGGGCGTCGGTCTGCTCGAACAGCAGCTCGCACAGCCGGCGGTAGTCGAACGCGGACCAGCTCCAGGGGAGCCGATACCGGACCGTGCCGTGCGGGGTGGTGAAGGACATGTACGGCAGCTCCTGGACGATGGCGTCCTGCAGCCCCATGGCGACCAGCCACGGCGTGGGCGCGGCACAGGCGCTGGTGGCGCGCTCACCGATCTCGTAGCGGTCGACGAGCAGCACGTCGGTCCCGCTGCCCGTCAAGGCCCGGGCCACGGCAAGTCCCGCGAAGCTCGCCCCGCACACGAGCACGTCCGGGCGCTCGCCGCTGAGCGGCGTACGGGCCGTCCCGCGGGCGGTGCGTCGGACGGTCACGGGCCGCGCTCGCGCATCAGATCGCTCCCCGGGGCGCGTGCAACGACGGGACGCGCGGCAGCCGAGGCAGCAACGAGCCCGCCCCCGGCCGCAGGACGTCGAACCCCGACGCCTCGATCCGGTCGAGCACCCGCAGGTACACGGCGCGGGCGAGGCGGACCCCGGGTCGCATCGCCGGCCGCAGCCCGGCCGGGACGCAGGCGGTCACCGAGAAGAGCTCCCGAGCTCGTGCCACGTCGCGCTCCACGCACGCCCGGACCCGCGGGGAGGCGAAGCCGTCGCGCAGATCCTCCTCCGGAAGGCCCGGGAGGTAGACCCGGTCCAGCGACCAGTCCTCGGCGACATCGCGCACGAAGTTCGTGAGCTGGAAGGCGACGCCGAGGGCGGCGATCTGCTCCCGCAGGCCGGCGGGAGCCTCGAGCAGCGGCGCCATCAGGCGACCGACCGCGGCCGCGGACCCGTTCATGTAGCGGTCGAGCGCGGCGCCGTCGGCGATCCGCACCGGCCCGCAGTCGACGCGCATCGAGTCCATGTACACGTCGAGCTCGTCGAGCGGCAGGTCGTGCCGGTGGGCGGCGTCCACCAGCGCGGCGATCACCGGGTGATCGCTGTGACCGGCCGCGACGCCGTCCCGCAGGGTCCGTTCCCAGGCGTCGAGCGCGAGACGTCGCTCGGCCGGGTCGGTGGGTGCGCCGGGCCCGTCGACGAGCTCGTCGGCGCCGCGGACGAAGCCGTAGAGCGCATGGACCGCGGGACGCGTCCGCCGGGGCAGGCAGCCCGTCGCGACGTAGAACGTGGGATCGTGACGACGCTGCATGGTCCTGCAGCGCTGGTAGGCCCGACGCACATCGGGGTCCTCGGAGGTCACGGTGTCGTCCACGTTACCGCTCGATACGTACCGTTCGGCAGAGCAGATGAACGAGATCCTCAATCACAACCTGATCGTCGTGACCGGCAAGGGCGGGGTCGGGAAGACGACGGTCGCCGCGGCGCTCGGGATGCTCACGGCGCGCGCGGGCGGCCGGACGATCGTCTGCGAGGTCGGAGCCCACCAGCGCCTGCCCGACCTCTTCGGGGTGACCCCCGGGGACCCCGGCGACGAGATCCGTCTGTCCGACGGGCTCTTCCAGACGTCGGTCGACCCGATGCTGGCGATCGAGGAGTGGATCGGGCGGCAGCTCGGTTCCCGGTCGCTCACGCAGGTCCTGGCCCGGTCCAACGCGTTCCAGTACTTCGTGGCGGCCGCTCCCGGGGCGCGAGAGGTGCTGACGATCAGCAAGGCGTGGGAGCTCGGTCAGGACGCGCGCTGGGACAAGAACGCCTCCGGGTACGACCACGTGATCATCGACGCGCCCGCGTCGGGGCACGGCGTCGGACTGCTGCGCTCGCCCTCCACGATCTCCGGGGTGACCCGCGGGATCGGCCCGGTAGCCGGCCAGGCGCACAAGGTCCGCGATGCGCTCCACGACGAGGCGACCACCGCCTACGTGGCCGTCACCCTCGCCTCGGAGCTGCCCGTGACGGAGACGCTGGAACTGGACGGACTGCTGAGCGCCGCCGTCGGGCGCGGGCCCGACACCATCATCTGCAACGCCGTCCTGCCCCGGCGGTTCACCGGTCGCGACCTCCAAGCGGTCGCGGAGGCCGACGGTGCGGTCGACGACGCGGTCCGCAGGGCCACGCTCAGCCAGTCGGACCGCGTGCGCGAGCAGCAGTCGCAGTTGCGACGGCTGCGCAAGGGGGCGACAGCCCCCGTCGTGACGCTCCCGTTCGTCCCCGCCCCCGAGCTCGAGCTCGAGGACGTTCGCGCGCTGGCCGACGAGCTCGCGCGCCGCGCGTGACCCCGTAGCGACGCCGTCGGGCGTCAGTCGATCCCGAGGCGGTCCAGCAGACGGTCGTCGCCGCGCCAGCCCCGCCGCACCCGCACCGACAGGTCGAGGTGCACGTGGGTGCCCATCTCGCGTTCGAGCTCCTTGCGCGCCTTGGTCCCGATCGCCTTGATCATCTTGCCCCCGGCCCCGATGAGGATGCCCTTCTGGGACTCGGTCTCCACCCACATCAGGGCGCGGACGCGCACGAGGTCCTCACGCTGCTGCTCGATGTCGTCGACGACGACCTCGACCGCGTGCGGGACCTCCTGACGCGTCCGGCGCAGCACCTGCTCACGTACGAGCTCGGCGAGCAGCACGTGCTCGGACTGGTCGGAGGACTCCTCGGGGGAGAAGTGGAACGGCCCCTCGGGAGCCAGCGCCCGGAGATGCTCGAGCAGCGCGACCACGCCCTCGCCGGTCTGCGCGCTGATCGGGAAGATCTCGTCGGCGATCTCCAGCGCGGCGGCGCCGTCGAGCGCTGCGACCGTCTTGGCGCGGTCCGCGCGATCGATCTTGTTCACGGCGAGCACGACCGGCAGCTTCGCCCCGCGAAGGGCCGCGGCGATGAACCGGTCGCCGGGCCCGATGCCGTCGACCGCGTTGACCACCATCAGGACCGCGTCGGAGTCCCTGAGCTCCTGCTCGACCCGGTGCTGCATCCGCTCGGTCAGCGTGTCGCGCGGCCGCTGGACGCCGGGAAGGTCCACGAGGACGAGCTGCGTGTCACCGTGCGTCGCCACGCCGCGGATCGCCCGGCGCGTCGTCTGCGGCTTGTCGGACACGATCGCGATCTTGCGGCCGACCATCGCGTTGACGAGCGTCGACTTGCCGACGTTCGGACGCCCGGCGATGGCGACGAACCCCGAGCGGGTCGATGTCGGAGGTAGCGCGGACACGCCCCTCACCAGCTCAGGATCTCGGCTTGGACCGCGAGCATCTCGCCGTCGTCCGTCTCGTGGTCCATGCCGGTGAGGTGCAGCACGCCGTGGACCACGGCCTCGCGGAGATCCTCGGTGTGGTCGGCGCAGATCACCACGTCGCCGAGCTCCCGGGACGCGGGCGGGCCCTGGATCGGACCGGCCTCGTCGACCGGGAAGCTCAGGACGTCGGTCGGCCCGTCCTTGCCCCGGTGCTCGGCGTTCAGCTCCGCGATGCGCTCCGCGTCCACGAAGGTCACCGCGAGATGGCCGTCCTCGATGCCGGCCGAACCGGCCGCCAGCCCGGCGAGGCGCTCGATCTCGGGCGGCGGGAGCGTCGTGACGAACCGCTCACCTCCGATGACCTCGACCTCAAGCATGGGACCTCCTCTGGTCAGCAGGCGCGCCGCTAGGCGCGCTTGCGATCCGTGGCCGGGCGGATGCCCGGTGCCTGGCGCTCGGCGTGATCGGCGTAGGCCTCGACGATGCGCTGCACGAGCCGGTGCCGGACGACGTCCTCACCGCCGAAGCGGACGAAGTCGACGCCTTCCACCTCCTCGAGGATCTCCCCGACGACCACGAGCCCGGACTTCTGCTCGCGCGGGAGATCGACCTGCGTGACGTCCCCGGTCACGACCATCTTGGAGTTGAACCCCAGGCGCGTGAGGAACATCTTCATCTGCTCGGGCGTGGTGTTCTGCGCCTCGTCCAGGATCACGAACGAGTCGTTGAGCGTGCGACCGCGCATGAAGGCCAGCGGTGCGACCTCGATCACGCCCTTCTCCAGATGGGAGGACACCTTCTCGGGCTCCATCATGTCGTGGAGCGCGTCGAACAGCGGGCGCAGGTACGGGTCGATCTTCGCCATCAGGTCGCCGGGCAGGAAGCCCAGGCGCTCACCGGCCTCCACCGCAGGGCGCGTGAGGATGATGCGGCTGACCTCGCGCCGGTGCAGCGCGGCCGCCGCGGCGGCGACCGCCAGGAAGGTCTTGCCGGTGCCGGCCGGGCCGACCCCGAAGGTGATCGTGTTGCGGCGGATCGAGTCGACGTAGCGCTTCTGCGTCACCGTCTTGGGCGCGACCTTGCGCGAGCGGTGGCGCCAGACGACGTCCTCGAGGACCGCTGCGGGGGACTCCTGCTGTTCGAGGGCGCTGCTCACGGTCCGGATTGTCCCAGGTCCGACCTCGTGTCCGTGCTTGACGAGCTCGTCGAGCTCACGGACGACCGTCGTGGCCGATCCGATCGCCTCCGCGTCACCGTCCAGCGTGATGAGGTTGCCGCGCAGGAACACGTCGCAGTCGACGTGCCCCTCGAGCGCTCGCAGGATCTGATCCCCGCTGCCGCTCAGGGCGGCCGCGACCTCGTTGGACACTTCGAGCTGTCGCCTCAAGTCCTCAGTACCTCCTGCACGATGGTGGACACACGCTTCCCGTCGGCCTTCCCCGCGGCGCGGGTCATGGCCGCCTTCATCACCTGCCCCATGTCCTTCGGCGAGGTGGCCCCGACCTCCGCGACCGCCTCGGTCACGATGGCACGAAGCTCCTCGTCGGAGAGCTCGGCAGGCAGGTAGGTCGTGATGATCGCCGCCTCCGCGTCCTCGGCGGTCGCGAGCTCCTCGCGCCCGGCCTCGCGGAACGCGGCAGCGGACTCGAGGCGGCGCTTGCGCTCGCGGCGCAGCACGGTCACCTCGTCGTCCCCGCCCTCCTTGGCCGCCTTCTGCAGCTCGGAGAGCACCATGCGCAGGGCGCCGACCCGCTCCTTCTCGCCCGCCTTCATGGCAGTCACGAGGTCTTGCTTCACGGAGTCCGCAATCGGCACTGACACGGACTATACGCCCGGCCCGGACGGGACCGTGCGTGGTCGG
>NZ_JBFIGP010000024.1:0-26246 GCF_041602235.1 Paraconexibacter sp. | reverse complement strand
GCGACCTTGTGCGCGCGCGGAGCGCGCTCACGCGAGAGCGGAGCCGGCCGGCGGGGTCGGCCCGGACGGACGGTCGCGACGCGCGGAGCGCGCTCACGCGAGAGCGGAGCCGGCCGGCGCGGTCGGGCCGAACCGGAGCTACCGACGCAGCGAAGCGACCAGCTCGTTGCGCTGCCGCTCCGACAGCCCGCCGATCGTCTTCGAGGGCGAGATGCGGCACGTCGTGAGGACCTTGTTCACCTTGACGCGTCCGTACTTCGGCACCGCCAGCAGCATGTCGAACACCTTGGCGGTCTCGAGATACTCGGGCGGATCTGCCAGAAGTGAGTGGATCGAGACGCGACCGGCCTTCAGGTCCTTCTTCAGCTGCGCCCGCCTGCTCCGGATGTCGTTCGCGCGCTGTAGCGCGTCCATCCGCTGGTTCAGCGAGCGCTCCGGGGCCGTGGTCTTGGTGGCGGTGTCGGAAGCGGTGCTCATCGGCGTGGGCGAGCATACATCCTGCGGGCCGCCGGTGAAGCGGGAAAAGCGAGATTCGGCTGAACCTCGACCTGAGGTTGATGCTTCTTGACCCCGGTCGAACGTTTTTTTCGGATTTGCAGGGCGTTTGGGCGCACCTACGACGGATACGCCAACGTTCAGTCGACGTTCTTGCCGCTGTTTGCGGGGTTTTCACCCGCCTCGGCGCGCCCGACCGCTTCATCGATCCGTGCAAGACCCGCTCGATCGAGTCGGCGGCTCAGACCGCGGTGCATGCTGCGCGCCCACAGCGGCCCGCCGTAGACGAAACCGGTGTAGGCCTGCACGAGCGTCGCGCCCGCCTCGATCCGGGCCCAGGCATCCTCGGCGGACTCGACGCCGCCGGCGGAGACCAGGACCAGACGGTCGCCGACCCTGGCCCGCAGACGCCGCAGGACCTCGACGCTGCGCTCGGCGACCGGCGGGCCGGACAACCCGCCCGCCCCCGCGGCCTCGATCCGCTCGGGAGCCGACCGCAGACCACGCCGGGCGGTCGTCGTGTTGGTCGCGATGAGACCGTCGAGCGCCTCCGCCAGCGCCAGGTCCGCCACGGCGTCGACGTCCTCGTCGGAGAGGTCGGGAGCGATCTTCACGAGCAACGGCCGCCCGGCACAGACCGGTCGGACCGCCCGCACGAGCTCACGCAGCTGGTCCACCGCCTGGAGGTCGCGCAACCCCGGCGTGTTGGGCGACGACACGTTGAGCACGACGTAGTCGGCGAGGGGCGCGAGCAGGGACGCGGACGTGACGTAGTCGGCGACCGCGTCCGTCGCGACCTTGGTCTTCCCCAGGTTGACGCCCACCACGAGCCCGTCACCGGTGCGCCGCCGCCGGAGCCGTTCCGCGGCGGCACGGGCCCCGCCGTTGTTGAACCCCATCCGGTTGACGAGCGCCCGGTCGTCCGGCAGGCGGATGAGCCGTGGCCGCGGGTTGCCGGGCTGGGCGTCGGCCGTCACCGTGCCCACCTCGACGAACCCGAAGCCCAGCGCCCCGAGCCCCCTGACGAGCTTCGCGTCCTTGTCGAACCCGGCCGCCAGCCCGACCGGCGACGGGAAGGTCAGTCCCAGCGCCGTGACCCGCAGGCGCGGGTCACGCGGGCCGAGCCAGCGGCGCAGCCCCGGGACGTGCCCCGCCACGCGCAGCATCCGGGCCCCGACGTGGTGCGCGCGCTCCGCGTCGAGGCGCGTGAGGACCAGCCGGAAGACCAGCCGCCAGAGCACGTCAGGCGGGCGCGCCGTTGCGGTGGTGGATCTCCTGCAGGGACAGCGGCTCCGGGTCGCGCGTCCGGGCCGCCGCGATCGCGCGGGCGGCCGCCAGCCCGCCGGAGAGGGTCGTGAGGCACGGAATGCCGCGGGCGATCGCCGCGCTGCGGATCTCCCATCCGTCGGTGCGCGCACCGGACCCCGTCGGGGTGTTGACCACCATGTGCACGTCCCCGCGCTCGATCCAGTCGACCACGTGCGGGGAGCCCTCGCCGATCTTGTTGATCGTCGTGCAGGGAATCCCCATCCGCTCGATGGCGGCCGCGGTCCCGCTCGTGGCGATGATCTGGAACCCCTGGTCGTGCAGCGTCTGCGCGATCGCGACGGCCGCGGGCTTGTCGGTGTCCGCCACGGTGATGAACACCGTGCCCTCCGACGGGAGGGCCGAGCCGGCGGCGGCCTGTGCCTTGGCGAAGGCGGTCGGGAAGTCGCGGGCGATGCCCATCACCTCACCGGTGGAGCGCATCTCCGGTCCCAGCAGGGCGTCGGACCCGTCGAAGCGGTCGAACGGCATCACCGCCTCCTTGACGCTCACGTGATCGCCCCGCATCGGGTCGGCGGGTAGGCCGAGGTCGGCGATGCGCTCGCCGAGCATGAGCCGGCACGCCATCTTCGCGAGCGGGACACCGATCGCCTTGGACACGAACGGCACCGTGCGCGAGGCGCGTGGGTTGGCCTCGATCACGTAGAGGGACCCGGCGTGGACGGCGTACTGGACGTTGAGCAGTCCGACGACACCGAGGCCCAGCGCGATGCCGCGGGTGTGCTCGCGGATCTTCTCGAGCATGTCGCCGCCGAGCGAGTGCGGCGGCAGGACGCAGGCGGAGTCGCCGGAGTGGATCCCGGCCTCCTCGACGTGCTGCATGATGCCGCCGACCCACACGTCCTCGCCGTCGCACAGGGCGTCGACGTCGACCTCGATCGCGTTCTCCAGGAAGCGGTCGAGGAAGATCTCCCCGCGCGCCTCCCCCTGCGGCGGCGCGTGACGCTCCAGGTAGTCGCTCAGGCCGTCGAGCGAGTACACGATCTCCATGGCGCGACCGCCGAGCACGTAGCTCGGCCGGACCAGGAGCGGGAAGCCCACGTGCTCGGCGGCGGCGAGGGCCTCGTCGACCGAGTGCGCCGTCGCGTAGGGCGGCGCCTCGAACCCCAGGTCGGAGAGCAGCGCGCCGAAGCGGCCGCGGTCCTCGGCGAGGTCGATCGCGTCGACGCTCGTGCCGAGGATCTGGACGCCGGCCTCCATGAGGCCGGCTGCGAGCTTGAGCGGGGTCTGACCGCCGAACTGCACGATCACGCCCTCCGGCTGCTCGACCTCGAGCACCCCGAGCACGTCGTCGAGCGTCAGCGGCTCGAAGTAGAGACGGTCGGAGGTGTCGTAGTCCGTGGACACCGTCTCGGGATTGCAGTTGATCATCACGGCCTCACGGCCGGTGGCGCGGACCGTCATCGCCGCGTGCACGCAGCAGTAGTCGAACTCGATGCCCTGCCCGATGCGGTTGGGGCCGGCGCCGAGGATCACGACGCTCGGGTTCGTCCGTGGGTCGCCGCGCTCGACCTCGTGGCGCGGCCCCTCCGGGCCCGGCCGCTCCCAGCCGGAGTAGAAGTACGGCGTGCGCGCCGCGAACTCGGCGGCGCAGGTGTCCACCGACTTGAACGTCCTCGCCCCGGCGAAGGTCGCCTCGGAGGACCCGGCCAGCGCCTCGAGCTCGGTGAGGAACCACGGATCGATCTTCGTGACGTCGTGGATCTCGTCCGTCGAGACCCCGCGGCGCAGCGCCTCGAGCAGGACGTCGTAGCGGTCGGAGGACGGGAACTCCAGCGACGCCACCAGGTCCGGCGTCGCCATCGCGGCCACGTCCGGGCGGGTGTCGAGCTCGCGGGAGCGCATCGCCTTGGCGAAGGCCTGACCGAAGGTCCGGCCGAAGGCCATCGCCTCCCCCACGCTCTTCATGTGCGTCGACAGCACGGCGTTGGCGCCGGTGAACTTCTCGAAGGCGAAGCGCGGCCACTTGACGACCACGTAGTCGATCGTGGGCTCGAAGCTCGCCGGGGTGAGCTTGGTGATGTCGTTGTCGATCTCGTCGAGGGCGTAGCCGACCGCCAGGCGCGCCGCGATCTTCGCGATCGGGAAGCCCGTGGCCTTGGAGGCCAGCGCCGAGGACCGCGACACGCGCGGGTTCATCTCGACGATCAGGATCTCCTCGGTCTCCGGGTTCACCGCGAACTGCACGTTCGACCCGCCCGTCTCCACGCCCACCGCGCGGATCACCGTGATCGCCTGATCACGGAGCTGCTGGTAGAGGCGGTCGGTGAGCGTCTGCTGCGGGGCGACGGTCACGGAGTCCCCGGTGTGGACGCCCATCGGGTCCACGTTCTCGATCGAGCAGACGATGACGACGTTGTCGCAGTGGTCACGCATGACCTCGAGCTCGAACTCGCCCCAGCCCAGCACCGAGCGGTCGATCAGGACCTGCCCGATCGGAGACGCGTCGAGTCCGCGCTCGACGATGCGCCGGAACTCGTCCTGGGTCCGCGCGATGCCACCGCCCCTCCCGCCGAGCGTGAACGCCGGGCGGATGATCGCGGGCAGGCCGATCGACTCGCGGAAGGACTCGGCCTGCTCGAGGGTCGTGGCGATCTCGGACTCGGGCATCCGCAGCCCGGCCCGCTCCATGGCCTCGCGGAACAGATCGCGGTCCTCCGCGCAGCAGATCGCGTCGTAGTTCGCGCCGATGAGCTCGACCTCGAGCCGCTCGAGCGTGCCGTCCTCGTGGAGCGCCTTGGCGAGGTTCAGGGCGGTCTGTCCGCCGAGCGTCGGCAGCAGCGCGTCGGGGCGCTCCTTCTCGATGATGCGGGCGACGGGGCCGGGCAGCAGCGGCTCGACGTAGGTCGCGTCGGCGAACTCCGGGTCGGTCATGATCGTCGCCGGGTTGGAGTTCACGAGGACGACCTCGTAGCCCTCCTCGCGCAGGACCTTGCAGGCCTGCACGCCGGAGTAGTCGAACTCGGCGGCCTGACCAATCACGATCGGGCCGGAGCCCAGGATCATGATGCGCTTGAGGTCATCGCGGCGGGGCATCAGCGGACCTCCGGGGTGCGGACGGCGTTGAGGAAGCGGTCGAACTGGTAGAGCGCATCGTTGGGTCCGGGGCCTGCCTCGGGGTGGTATTGGACCGTGGCGCCCGGCACGTCGAGCAGCTGCAGGCCCTCCACGGTGCGGTCGTAGAGGTTGACGTGCGTCAGGGCCGCCTCCCCGAAGTCGGTGGACCAGCGGACGGGCTCGTCGGCCTCGATCCGGAGTCCGCCGTCGGGGGCGGTGACCGCGAAGCCGTGGTTCTGCGAGGTGATCTCGATCTTGCCCGTGCGCAGGTCCTTGACGGGGTGGTTCCCGCCTCGGTGGCCGAACGGCAGCTTGGTGGTCTGCAGGCCGACGGCACGACACAGCAGCTGGTGCCCGAGACAGATGCCCCACACGGGCTTCTTGCCGATCAGGGCGCGAACGGTGTCGACGACGTAGTCCAGGGCGGCCGGGTCTCCGGGGCCGTTGGCGAGGAAGAACGCGTCGGCATCGGTCGCGAGCAGTTCGTCGGCGGTCACGGTGCAGGGGTGCAGCGTGACCTGGGCGCCGCGATCGACGAGATGGCGGACGATCGAGCCCTTGATACCGGTGTCGATGGCGTGGACGCGCACGACGCTGGGGAACGCCGAGCCCGCGGTCCCGTGCACCGAGGGTTCGGCCGGCGTGACCTCGCGCGCCAGGTCGCGGCCCTGCATCGGAGGCTCCGCGGCGATGAGCTCGCGTGCCTGCGCCTCGGTGACCCGGCCCGGGAAGACGCCTCCGCGCATGGACCCCGCCTCGCGGATGTGGCGGACCAGCGCGCGCGTGTCGACGTCGGTGATGGCGGGGACGCCGCAGTCCACGAGCCAGTCCAGCCACCCGCGTTCGGCGGTCGGCGCGTCCTCGGTGTTCGTGGCAGCGCGCATGATCACGGCGCGCGCGTGGATGCCGTCGCTCTCCATGGCGGCGCCGCTGACGCCGTAGTTGCCGATGTGGGGATAGGTGAACGTGATGAGCTGGCCTGCGAACGAGGGGTCGGTCACCGACTCCTGGTAGCCGCTCATCCCGGTGGTGAAGACGACCTCGCCGACGGCGTGCGCATCCGCGCCGCAGGCCAACCCGTCGAACCGCGTCCCGTCCTCGAGGAGGACGTAGGCGGTCGGTTCCGTGCTCGATGCCACTACTTGATCAGCCCCTGGATGGTCTTGAACTCTTCGGTGCCCGCCCTGCCGCACAGCTCCAGCAGCGCCATCTCGACGCTGGTCAGGCTCGCCCCGGCCTCGCGGGCGCGCTCGAGGCCGATCGCGCGGTTGTCCGCGGTGCGGCTCGAGACGGCGTCCGTGCAGACGTGGACCTCCACGCCGTCACGGAGCAGGTGCTGGGCGGTCTGGTGGACGCACACGTGCGCCTCGATGCCGCAGAGCAGCACCTGATCGCGGCCCTGGAGGTCGAACCCGTCGGCGCCGGCCGCGCTGAACACGGACTTCTCCAGCACAGGCGTGCCCGCGCCCAGGTGTCCGGCGACCTCCGGGACCGTGGCCCCCAGCCCGCGCGGGTACTGCTCGGTGACGATGACCGGAAGGCCCAGCGCCGCGGCCCCGCGAACGAGCACCGCGGTGGCGGCCGCGACGCGGTCGAAGCCGTCGATGACCGGGCGGAACGCCTCCTGGACGTCGACGACGACCAGCGCGGTGCGATCTCGTGCGAGCACGGTCATGCCGCGCTCAGCGCCGTGCGGCGCTCCCGGTAGGCGACGGCGCCGGCGGCGATCGTCATGAGCACCTTTCCCCGCACGCGGCGGCCGTCGAAGCAGCAGTTCGCCGAGCGCGACTCGTAGCCGTGCTCCCCGATGGTCCACTGCCGCTCGAGGTCCACGAGCGTGAGGTTCGCGGGTGCGCCGACCTCCAGGCGCGGGCCCGGGAGCCCGAGGAGCTCGGCACCGCTGGTGAGCTTCTCCACGACGAGCCCGAGGCTCAGGGTGCCCGGCACGACGAGCTCGGTGTAGACGGCGGCGAACGCGCTCTCCAGGCCCGTCGTGCCCATCGGCGCCTGCTCGAAGGGAACGTCCTTCTCGTCGCGGGCGTGGGGAGCGTGGTCGGTGGCGATGCAGTCCACCGTGCCGTCCTTGAGCCCTTCGATGAGCGCCTGGCGATCGGTCTCGTCGCCCAGCGGCGGGTTCATCTTCAGGGACGTGTCCAGGGCGCCGGAGGTTCCGGGCGCCCCCTCGGGGCCGGAGCCGCCGACGATGTCGCGGTCGATCAGGAGGAGATGGTGCGGGCTGGCCTCGCAGCTCACCTTCACGCCCCGCGCCTTCGCGTCGCGGACCGCACGGACGGAGTCGATCGAGCTGAGGTGCTGCATGTGGACGCGGGCGTCCTCGTACCCGGCGATCGCGCAGTCGCGAGCGACCATGGTGGACTCGGAGATCGAGGGCACCCCGCCGACGCCGAGCAGCGCGCTCGTCGCGCCCTCCCGCATCGCGCCTCCGGCGGAGAGCGTCGGATCCTCCTCGTGCAGGGCGATCACGCCCCCGCAGAGCTTCTGGTACCGCAGCGCCTTGCGCAGCATGCCCGCGCTCGTGACCGGGCGGCCGTCGTCGGTGAACCCGAGCGCCCCCTCGTCCATGAGCTCGGCCATCTCCGTGAGCTCCGCCCCGGCGAGATCACGGGTGATCGCCGGCATCACCCCGATCGGGATCCGGGCGTCGCGTGCGGCCGCGTCGCGCAGGGACCGCAGCAGCGGCGCGCTGTCGAGGACCGGGCTGGTGTTGGGCATCGCGACCACGGCGCAGTAGCCGCCGGCCGCGGCAGCCCGGGTGCCGGTCTCGAGATCCTCCTTGTGCTCCTGGCCCGGGGTCCGCAGGTGGACGTGCGGGTCGACGAACGCCGGGAGCACGTGCCGGCCCTTGCCGTCGACGACCTCCGCGCCCTCCGGCGGGACGATCGTCCCGGGCGCGCCGATCTCGGCGATGACGCCGCCGCGGACCAGGACGTCATGGGGACCGTCGATACCGGTGCGCGGGTCGAGCAGGTGCGCGGCGCGCACGAGCAGGGTGGCGTCCGGTGCGGGGGCGCGGACGAGCTTGGGGGCGGACATCAGGCTGCTCCGGGGGTCGTGGTCGGGGCGGTCGGGACGGGCGCGACCTCGGGGGCTCTGCTGCCGGCCAGGACCTCGTACAGGACCGCCATGCGCACCACGACACCGGCCTCGACCTGCATGGTGATGACGGCCTGCGGGGAGTCGACGACCTCGCCCGACAGCTCGACGCCGCGGTTCACCGGGCCCGGGTGCATGACGATCTGGCGCGGTCCGAGATTGCGACCGTTGATCTGGTAGCGCGCGGCGTACTCGCGCAGCGACGGGACGTAGCTGTCGTGCATGCGCTCGTTCTGCATGCGCAGGGCGTAGATCACGTCCGCCTCGCGGATGCCGTCGAGCGTGTACGTGACCCGGCACGGCAGGGACTCCTCGATCCCGTGCGGGATCAGCGTCGGTGGGCCGCACACCGTCACCCTGGCGCCCATCTTCGCGAAGGCGAGGATGTTCGAGCGCGCGACCCGGCTGTGCAGGACGTCCCCGACGATCCAGATGTCCAGGCCGTCGAGGCTGCCGACGCGACGCAGCAGCGTGTACACGTCGAGCAGCGCCTGCGTCGGGTGCTCGTGCTTGCCGTCGCCGGCGTTGACGATCGACGCGGAGGTCCAGTGGGTCACGAGCTCCGCGGCGCCGGCCCACGGGGTCCGCACCACGATCGCGTCGGGCTTGTGGGCGCTCAGCGTCAGGACCGTGTCCTTGAGCGACTCGCCCTTCTCGACGCTGGAGCCGCTGGCTGCGAAGTTCACGACGTCCGCGCTCAGGCGCTTGGCGGCGAGCTCGAAGCTCGAGCGGGTGCGCGTGGACGCCTCGTAGAAGAGGTTCAGCACGGTCCGACCGCGCAGCGCCGGCACCTTCTTGATCTCCCGGTCGCTGACCTCCGCGAAGGATGCCGCGCGATCGCAGATGCGTTCGATGGCCTCGCGGTCGAGATCGTGGATCGACAGCAGGTGCTTCATCGCTGGTCCTCCAGGTCCGAGGAGATCGTGACGCGGTCGCTCCCGTCGAGCTCCTCGACGGAGACGTTGACCCGCTCGTTGCGGGCCGTCGGGAGGTTCTTGCCGACGTAGTCGGGGCGGATCGGCAGCTCCCGGTGGCCGCGGTCGGCGAGGACCGCGAGCTGGACGCGGGCGGGGCGCCCGTAGTCGAAGAGGGCCTCGATCGCCGCGCGTACGGTGCGACCGGTGAAGAGGACGTCATCGACGATCACGACGGTCCGCCCCTCGAGCGCGAAGTCGATCTTCGACGCGTGCACCACCGGGGCGCTGCCGTCCCTCGTCGCGACGTCGTCGCGGTAGAACGCGATGTCGAGCTCCCCGCGCGGGACCTCGCTGTCGAGGAGGTCGGTCAGGAGGCGGTGCAGCCGGTTCGCGAGGACGGCGCCCCGGCGGTGGATGCCGACGACGGCCAGCGTCCCGGGCTCACCGTGCTTCTCGACGATCTCGTGGGCGATCCGCACGAGCGTTCGCCGCATGTCGTCCTCATCGAGGACGACCTTCTCCGGGGACATCTGGGTGCTCCTTCCTGGCCTCACGGGACCGGGTTAAAGGACGCCACGGACCCTACCAGTGTGCCCGACGGAAACCGGTCCCCGCACACGGGACGAAGCCGCACCGTGCGGTGAGTACCTGGGTTCAGCGCCGGGCGATCCGCACCTCGACCGTCGAGCCCTGCTCGAGCTGTCCCCCCGGGGCCGGGTCCTGCGAGGTGACCTCCCAGTTGGACTCGACGATCACCCCGAGCAGTCCGCCGCCCACGACGTCGAGGTCGAAGCCGGCGCGGTCGACGCGCTCCTTGGCGACGTTGAGGCGCTCACCGACCAGATCGGGCACCGCGGTGGTGACGATCACGGTCCCCGGGTTGGTGGTCGCCGCCGGCACGGTCACCGTGCGGGCCACGGTCACGGTCTCGGTCTCGCGCCCCTTCGCCCCGCCGAGGATCGCGACGAGCAGGACACCCGCGAGGAAGCCGGAGGCGACGGCCAGCAGCACGCCCTGGGTCGAGAAGCGACGCTCGCTCATGGGACCGGGAGCTCGGATCGGACCAGTTCGGGTGCGCCCTTCTCGGGGAAGGGCACGACCACCTGATCGAAGTCCCGCGGCACCTCGGTGGCCGGGAACGTCGTCCGCGCCTCGTCGCGCACCTCCCGCGGGTGGTAGCGCTGGGAGACGTGCGTCAGCACGAGCAGCCGCACCTCCACCTCGCGGGCCAGTTCGGCGGCCTGCCGGGCAGTGGAGTGCCCGGTCTGGCGGGCACGGTCCAGGTCGGCGTGGAGGAAGGTCGCCTCGTGCACGAGCACGTCGGCGCCGCTCGCCTGCGCCCTGAGCGTCTCGCACGGCGAGGTGTCCCCGCTGAAGACGATGCGCCGCCCGGGACGGGGCGGGCCGACCACCTGATCGGCCGTCACGCCGTCGACGGTCTCCCCCGCCTGGAGCCGACCGAGGTCGGGTCCGTCGGTCACGCCCAGCTCACGGGCGCGGTCGGGATCGAGGCGGCCGGGGCGGTCGTGCTCGATCACCGCGTAGCCGAACGCCTGACCACGATGCGCCACGTTGAACGCCTCGATCTCGTAGCCGTCCCATTCGATCGCGTCGCCGGCGTCGAGCTCGATGACCGCCAGCGGGTAGCCGAGCCGGCCGTAGGTCGCCCGGACGGACTGCAGGAGCGCCGCGGTCCCGGGCGGGCCGTACAGCAGCAGCTCCCGGCTGCGCTCGCGCAGGTCGAAGGACTTGAGCATGCCCGGGAGTCCGAGCCAGTGATCGGCGTGGAGGTGGGTGAGGAAGATCGCATCGAGATCCACCAGGCCGACCGAGCGGATGAGCTGCCGTTGGGTCCCCTCGCCGCAGTCCATCAGGATGCGGTCGCCCCCGGCGCGCAGCAGCACCGCGGGCAGACCGCGCCGGGCGGTCGGAACGGATCCGGCCGTGCCGGCGAAGACGAGCGAGAGATCCACCGTCGCCGAGGGTAGCGACGGCGGATCCTCCGTGAATCCGGGTCAGCGCTGCTGGGTCTTGAGCAGATCGCGGATCTCGGTCAGCAGGACGGCCTCGTCGGACGGGGCATCCGTGTCGGCGTCGGCCGCGCCGCCCCGCTCGCTCATCTTCTTGAGCGGGACGACGACGACGAAGTAGATGACCGCCGCGACGATCACGAAGTTGATGAGCGCGGTGATGGTCGTGCCGTAGATGACGTTGGTGCCGTTGATCTCGATGCCCTCCTTCGAGAAGTCCGGGACACCGCCGATCGCGGCGATCAGGCCACCGATGAAGTCATCGGCGAAGGCGGCGACGACGGTGCCGAACGCGACGCCGATCACGACCGCGACCGCGAGGTCGACGACGTTGCCGCGCAGCAGGAACTCCTTGAAACCCTTGAGCATTGGGGATGCTCACCTCCAGGTGGGATGGGGAACGGGGTGGTGCTGCGAACATAACCGCAATTCGGTCCGTTGCCACCGAAGTTCATGCGTCTGAGGGATCAGCTATCCGTCCGTTTGGAGGATGATCGCGGCGCGGACGGATGACCGGGGCCGTCGAGGCGGGGTCACCGGAGACGCGTGCACTTACCGGATTCGAGAGCGTCGGATACTCGAGCGCGTGACGACGCAGACGGGGGATCTCCGGGACCGTGTGGCCGACCACCCCGCGTGGTACCACTCGATCGATCTCGCCGACGGGATCACGACGCCGGGCTTCTGCGATCTGCGCCCGTTCGCCCCGGAGGCCCTGCCGGACGCCGTGGAAGGCCTGCGCTGCCTGGACGTCGGAACCTTCGACGGGTTCTGGGCCTTCGAGCTGGAGCGGCGCGGCGCCGCCTCCGTCCACACGCTCGACCTCGCGGACGGCACGCAGGCCGACTGGCCTCCCAACACGCGGGCGGCCAACCTCGCGGACACCGCCGCCTCGGGTCTGCAGTGGGGCACCGGCTTCCTGCTGGCCCGCGAAGCGCTCGGCTCACGCGTGCAACGCGTGCTCGGGACGGTCTACGAGCTCGAGCCGTCCTGGGTCGACGGGCCCGTCGACCTCGTCCTGTGCGGCACCATCCTGCAGCACCTCCGGGACCCCGTCGGGGCGCTGGAGCGGATGCGTGGCGTGCTCGTGCCCGGCGGTGAGCTCCTGATGATCGAGGCCTACTCCGCTCCCCTCACCCGCCGGTATCCACGCCGAGCCGTGGCGGAGTACCGGCCCGTGGTCCCGGGATCCCGCTACACGTGGTGGCTCGGGAACCTCGCGACCCTCCGCGGTTACGCGGCGACGGTCGGCCTGGAGCCGGTCCCCGGCGCCAAGCCGGTGACGCACCGGCCTCTGCGTGGCGCCGGCAAGGGCGACCGGGTCGTCGCGCTGCGCTTCCGCCGTCCGGCCTGACCGCGCGGCGGGGCCGATCGGCCTGCGGAACCCACCGGGACACGGGTCCCGGGAGCTCCACAGGCCACCGGTCCACCTACTCGAACGTGTACTTCTCGGCCGCGTCGGAGGCGAAGTTCGTCTCCAGCGGCTCGAGGCCGAACGGACCCGACGCCTTGACGGCGAACATCGACGACGTCCGCGACGGGTTGCGCTCCTCGATCGGGCCGTACTCGTAGTCCCCGCCGAGACCGTCGAACGAGATCGTCCCGACCTCCTGGACGGCCTTGAGGATGCCCTCGTGGGACAGGTCGCCGTTCTCGACGGCCTTCTCGAGCACCGCGGTCATCGCCCGCGCCTGGTTGTAGCCGAACGTGAAGTACAGGTCGCCGTCCGCGACCGTGCGCTTGGGCGGGTACTCGGCCTTCGCCGCGATCAGCTCCTTCATCCCGGGCACCGTCTCGTCGCCCCAGGCCGGACCCTCGCTCACGACCCAGAATCGGGCCTCGAGGTAGTCCTTCAGCGGCGACTGCGAGAGCGCCTGGACCCACACGGGCGACTGCGCGATCCAGCGCGGGGAGAACTTGCCCTGCGCCGCGGTGCCGAGGATCGTCCCGGCCTCCGTGGGCAGCCCCGTCAGCCAGACGGCGTCACAGCCGGCGTTCTTCAGCTGGGTGACCTGACCGGTGAAGTCCTTGTCGCCCTGCCGGAACTTGACGCTCGCGGCCAGCTTGAACCCGAGCTCCTTCTCGGCGAAGGCGATGCCCTCCGCCCCGGCCTCGCCGTACGGGTCGTCCTGGAACATCCCGCAGATCTTCTTCGAGCCGCCCTGGCCCTCGGTCCGCAGGTAGTAGTCCATCGCGTTGACCGCCTGGATCTGGTACGGCCCGCCGACGGGGGTCAGGTTGGGCTGCCGCACCCACTCGGAGTCCAGCGTCGCCGGCCCCGCCACCGTCCCGTCGCGGGTGATCTGCGGCAGGAGCGCCTGGATGATCGGGGTCCCGAGGATCTGGACGAAGGCCGCCGTCTCGTCCTTGAGGCGGTTGTAGCCCTGCACCGCCGTCGGTGCGTCGTAGCGGGTGTCCCGCTGCACGAGCTTCACCTTGTACTTGCCCGCGACACCGCCCGCGGCGTTGAGCTTGTCGAACCACACCTGGTTGCCGGCGGTGAGCGGCTGCCCGATCACGGCCACCGGGCCGCTCAACGGCGTCAGTACGCCGAGGCTGATGGTGGTGCCGTCGAATCCGGCGGTGGCGGTGGGCTCTCCGCCCGTGCCGGCCTTGTCGCCGTTGTCGTCGTCGTCGCGGCCGCACCCGGCGGCCCCGAGTGATGCGACGAGCACGGCCGCGGCGGCGAGCCGCGCGAACCTTGATCTCCTCATGTCTCCTCCTCGTTGTCGGTCGTCCTCGCAGGGGTGGCGGACGACCTGTTGACGCGTGCTGCGACCCGACGTGCAAGTGCGGTGAGCCCTCTGGGCTCGGCGATCAGGAACCCGATGATCAGGACCCCGAACAGGACCTGGTTGAGCGCGAAGACCGTGATGACCCCGTCGTCCCCGGCGCCCGAGGAGACCCCGGGGATGGAGGACGAGTACTCCTCGATGACCCGGGGCATCGACCCGACGAACACCGCGCCGAGCACCGGCCCGTACACCGAGCCCAGGCCGCCCACGATGATGATCGCGATGTACTGGATCGACAGCACGAGGTTCCACTCGCTCGGCGAGACGAACTCCTGATAGGCCCCGAGCAACGCCCCCGCGAGCGCCGCCAGCGCGCTGGAGAGCGCGAACACCGCCACCTTGGTGCGGGCGATGTCCACCCCGGTGAGCTCGGCGGCCAGGTCGCGGTCGCGGATCGCCTGCAGCGCCCGGCCCGCGCGGCTGCGCGCGAGGTTGGCGGCGATCAGCGCCACGACGGCGACCAACGCCCAGATGAGCCAGAACCAGCTCTGCGCGCGCGACGCCGCGAAGCCGCCGAGCGAGAAGTCGTTGAAGTCGACCCCGAAGGAGGCCGGCGGATCGATGGCCCGCCCGGAGTTCCCCCCCGTGAGGCCGCGCCAGTTGCGGAAGACGTGCTCGGCCAGGAAGACGAGCCCGAGGGTGACCACGACCAGGTACTGCCCGCGCAGGCGCAGCGCGAACGGGCCGACGACCGCGCCCAGCACACCGCCGATGAGCGCCGCACCGAGCAGCCAGAGCGGCAGCGGCAGGCCTTCGTCGGCGCCGAGCCAGCCCGCCGCGTAGGCGCCCACCCCGATGAAGGCGGCGTGACCGAGCGACACCTGACCGGCGTACCCGGTCAGCAGGTTGAGTCCGAACGCGCCGATCGCCGCGATCCCCGCGTAGGCGAGGACCGAGAGCCAGAAGTCCGACACGGTCAGCGGGGCCAGGACGTAGGCACCGACGAGGACGAGGGCCCAGACACGGGAGGTCCGCGTGCGCAGCAGGCGCGGCGGCAGCGGGGCGCTGCGCGCCGGGGCGGGTGGGTCGGTGACGGCCGGCGTGCTCATGCGCGGTCCACTTCCGGGACCCCGAACAGGCCGTAGGGCCGCACCATGAGGATCACGATCATCACGACGTACGGCATGACCACGTGGAAGTTGTCGCCGAGCCACGCGGCGTGCTCCGGCTGGTACCCGGCGGTCAGCGTCTGCGTGATGCCGATCAGCAGGCCGCCGATGACCGCGCCGCCCGGCGAGTCCAGGCCACCCAGGATCATCGCCGGGAACGCCGCGAGCGCGATGAAGGAGATGGTCGGCGAGACGGCCGTCGCCCCCGTCGACAGCGTCACGCCCGCGAGCGCCGCGACCATGCCGGAGATCGCCCACGAGACCGCGACGACCGCCCCGACGCTGATGCCCTGAGCCAGCGCGGCCTCCTGATCGATCGCGACGGCGCGCATGGCCAGGCCGTACCGCGACAGCCGGAAGAACGCGAAGAACCCACCGAGGGCCATGGCGGCGATGGCCAGCGTCCAGAGGTCGCGCTCGGCCAACGTGAGGCCGGCGAGGTCGACCGTCTTGATGCCCCACGGGTCACCGAGGTTGTGGGAGTTGTAGCCCCACAACGTCGGGATCAGCTGCTCGATCACGAACAGCAGCCCGATCGTGATCATGATCACCGCGAAGGCGGGCTGTCCGACCATGCGGGCGAGGACGACGCGCTGGATCAGCACCCCGACGATCGCGCAGGCCGCGACGGCGGCGAGCACGGCGATCACGAACGGCGCGCCGATGCGGTCGGTGAAGTGGTAGGCGATGTACGCACCGAGGGCGACGAGACCGCCCTGCGCGAAGTTGATGACCCCGGTGGCCCGGTAGATCACGACGAAGCCCAGCGCCACCAGCGCGTACCGCGCTCCGAGGGCCGAGCCGGCGAAGACGAACTGAAGGAAGTCGGTCACGCCGCCGTCCCCAGGTAGGCGGCGATCACGCGTTCGTCGCGCTGGATCTCGGCGGGCGTGCCCGTCGCGATCGGGGTACCGAAGTCCAGGGCCACCACGCGGTCCGCGAGGCCCATGACGAACGGCATGTCGTGCTCCACGAGCACGACGGCGAGGTCGGGTCGCGCCGTGCGCACCGCGCCGATGTACGACGCCATGGCCTCCGTCTCGCCCGCGTTCATGCCGGCGACGGGTTCGTCGAGCAGGAGCAGCCGCGGCTCCATGGCCAGGGCCCGACCCAGCTCGACGCGCTTCTGGATCCCGTAGGGCAGCATCGCCACGTGCGCGTCGCGGTACTCGTCCAGGCGCAGCAGCTGCAGGAGCTCGGAGATGCTCTCGCGGTGGCGGCGCTCCTCGTCCCGTGAGCGACCGAACCACGCGGCGCCGGCCAGGAAGCCGGCGCGCATGTGACGGTGGCGCCCGAGCAGCAGGTTCTCGGTCACCGTGAGCGTCGGGAACAGGCCGAGGTTCTGGAAGGTGCGCGCGACGCCGAGGTCCGCCGACCGCCGCCGCGACCCGAGGAGCGAGGCCCCCTCGAGCGTGATCGTGCCGGCCTGCGGCACGTAGACGCCGCTGATGCAGTTGAAGACGGAGGTCTTGCCGGCGCCGTTGGGACCGATCACCGCCAGGAGCTCGCCCGTGTCCGTGGTGAACGACACGCCGTCCAGCGCGGTGACGCCGCCGAAGCGCAGGGTGACGTCCGAGACGTCGAGCAGGGCGGTCACGAGGAGGCCTCCGATCCGTGGTCGTCCGGTGCGGGAGCCCCGGGGACCGTCTCACCGATCGTCCCGCCCAGGTAGCTGGCCTGGATCTTCGGGTCGTCGAGCAGGGCGTCGGCGTCGCCCTCGAGCGCCACCGTCCCCGATGCGAGCACGACGCCACGGTTCGCGATCCGGAGGGCCATGCGGGCGTTCTGCTCGACGAGCAGGACGGTCGTGCCTTCCCGGTTGATGGCCACGATCGCGTCGCGGATCTGCTCGACCAGGAGCGGAGCGAGTCCGAGGGAGGGCTCGTCGAGGACCAGGAGCCGCGGACCGGCCATCAGGGCGCGCCCGATGGCGAGCATCTGCTGCTGGCCCCCGGACAGGTATCCGGCGATGTCGTCGAGTCGCGGCGCGAGGTCCGGGAACAGCGCCAGGACGTGGTCGCGGCGCTCGGCCACCGCCGCCCGCTCCCCGCGCGCACGCGAGAAGCTTCCGGCGCGCAGGTTCTCGTCGACCGTCAGCGGAGCGAAGATCCGCCGGCCCTCCATCACCTGCGCGACTCCGGCCCGCACGCGATCCACGGCGCCGCGCCGGGCGACCGACTCGCCGTCGAGGGTGATGTCGCCGCGGATCATGCGCGCGCGGTGCATCCCGAGCAACCCGGTCACCGTCCGCAGGACGGTCGTCTTGCCCGCGCCGTTGGCGCCGAGCAGCGCGAGGATGGATCCCGCGGGCACCTCGATGCTCACCCCGCGCAGCGCGTGGATCACGTCCGAGTAGACGACGGCGACGTCCGTCAGCGCCAGCGAGGCTCCCGTCGTGGGCGCAGGTCCGTCCTGCGCGCTCATGAGCGCCCTTCGGGACCTGCTGGCCAACGCGCCGCGGGCGGCATGGACCCACCCTAACCCGATCCACCCCCCTCGGGGAAAGGCATATTCGTCCAGGTCATCAGCGACACGCGCCGCCGAACAGCCAGACGCGGTCGACGCGGCCCGCAAAAAACCCCCGCGTGAGCAGGGGTTTGTCGCAGCGCGCCCGGTAGGATTCGAACCTACGACTTCTTGCTCCGGAGGCAAGCACTCTATCCACTGAGCTACGGGCGCAGCGACGCGGAGCCTAGCGGATCAGGGGGTGGATCCCCCGCACGGGCGCTCACCCGGCGGTCAGGTGCAGCTCGTCGCCGTTGACGACGACGACATCTCCCGGGTGCAGCTGGCGCCCCCGGCGATCCTCCGGCTCCCCGTTCACGGTGATCTGCGCGTCCTCGAGGAACCAGCGCACCTCTCCCCCGCTGTCCACCAGGTCGGCGAGCTTGAGGAGCTGACCGAGGCGGATCATGCCGTCACGCAGGGGGATCTCGCGCATGCCCCCAGCATGGCACGGACCCGGCCGCGAGACCCTTGACGCCGATGCGAACATGTGTTCGCCCATGACGTCCTCAGGATCCGCCTACGCCCGCTTCCGCCGCGCCCTGCAGACCGGCAACCTGACCCTCGTGCGCACCGCGGCCGCCGAGCTCCCGGCGGTCTCCCTCGACGACGCGCTGCACGTGTGCGTCCTGCTGCGCGACCGCGAGCCGGATCGCTACGAACGCGCGGCGGTCCGCTGGATCGCGCGCTTCTGCGTCGAGCGCGTCGAGGTGTCGATCGAGGACGTCGATCAGGCGTCCAAGGCCTTCGTGCTCATGCGCTCGGACCCCGAGCGGGCGCTGCTGGCCCTCCAGGCGCTGTGCGCCGGGGCCTGAGGCCCGGCGACGTCCCGAGCGACCCCGCCCGGGTCGCTACGGTGTCGCACGTGGACGAGCGCCTCCCCGACGGCTTCCTGGTCGGTCACTGGACCCATGCCCGTGGGCACACCGGGTGCACGGTCGTGATCGCTCCGGACGGCGCGACGGGCGGCGCGGAGGTGCGCGGCGGGGGACCGGGTACCCGCGAGACCGACGTCCTGGCGCCCTCGAGCGCACCCCGCGACGTGCACGCGGTGCTGCTCACGGGCGGCAGCGCCTACGGGCTGGCCGCAGCGGACGGCGTGGTCTCGTGGCTCGCCGAGCGCAACCACGGACACCTCACGCGCGCCGGCATCCGCGTCCCCCTCGTCCCCGCCGCGGTGGTGTTCGACGCCGGCGCGCTGGACGACGACGGCAGGCCCGATGCGGCCGCGGGACGCGCCGCGTGCGAGTCGGCCTCGGCGGCGGTGCCCGCCCGCGGCCGGATCGGGGCGGGCGCCGGCGTCGCCGCCGGCAAGCTCCTGGGTCCCGACGGCTGGACACCGACCGGGATAGGACTGGCGAGTGACGACACCTCCGGCGCGCTGGTGACCGCGATCGCCGTCGTCAACCCCGTCGGGGAGGTCGTGGCCGCGGACGGCTCGATCCTGGCGGGCGCCCGCGAGCAGGACGGGACCCCCCGGCGCACGATCGATCTGCTCCGCGAGGGCCGTGCCCTCCCGGACCCGCCGATCGGCCGCGAGGCGACCGTGCTCGTCGCGCTGCTGACGGACGCCCGGCTGGACCGCACCGGGGCGTGGCTGCTGGCACGGGCCGCGACCGCGGGCGTCGCCCGCGCCGTGACGCCGGTGGCGACGCCGTACGACGGCGACGTGGCGTTCGCCCTGGCGTCCGGACGGGTCGACGCGGAGCCCTTCGCGCTGCAGGTGAGCGCCTCCGAGGCCACCGCCGCCGCGATCCGGGACGCGGCGGGCGGCTGAGTCCGGTCAGCCCGCGGCTCCGAGGTCCGGCAGGGCCTGCACGAGCGTCCGCACGGGCTCGAAGAGGTCCCCGTCGCGTTCCACGCGGCGCAGCACGTCCTGCGGGGACGGCAGGAAGACGGCCTCCCCACCCTCCTCCTGGACCTCGTCCCACCGCAACGGCACGCTCACCGTCGGCCGGTCGTGCGCGGCCCGCACCGAGTAGACGGAGACCGTCGTCTTGGCCTCGTCGTTCTGGTACCAGTCGACGAGCACCTTGCCCTTGCGCTGCGCCTTGGCCTGACGGGCCACGACCAGACCGGGCTCCTCCGCGGCGAGCAGTTCCGCGACGGCTCGCGCGAACGCGCGGGTCCGGGCGTACGGCACGCCGTCACCGTTGAGCGGCGCGTAGACCTGCAGGCCCTTGGACCCGGACGACTTCACCCACGTGCGCAGCCCGAGGCCGTCCAGCATGGCGCGCAGGTACAGCGCCACCCGACAGCACTCGGCGAACCCGGCGGGCGGACCGGGATCCAGGTCGAAGGCCAGGAGGTCCGCGTCCGGCGCCGCTCCGTCCACGGGTCCGTGCACGCGGTGCAGGGGCGTGTGGAGCTCGATCGCCGCGAGGTTGCCCAGCCAGGCCAGCGTCGCGGGCTCCTCCACCAGCAGCTGCGCCTCCACGCCGTCGGATCGCATCACCTCTGCCGTGGCGACCCAGGACGGCCGGTGGGCCGGGGCGCGCTTCTCGTAGAACGTGGGGCCGTCGACCCCGTCCGGCCAGCGACGCAGGGTGAGCGGCCGCCCGGACAGGTGGGGCACCAGCACCTCGGCGATCTGCGCGTAGTAGGCGATCAGCTCGCCCTTCGTCGTGCCGTCGGGCCACAGCGGCTTGTCGAGGTTCGTGACGCGCAGCTCGCGTCCGGCCGCCCGGACCAGGGTGCCGCCCGAGCCCGACGGGGCGGGCGTCGCGCCGACGCCGCGGCGCTCCTCCACCCCGCTCGTCCCGGGCTGCGGGTCCTCGGGCGCGACGAGCCCCTTGAACGACGGGTGGCGCAGCACGCCGTCCTTCGTCCATCCGGTGAACTCGATCTCGCACCGCAGGTCGGGCTCCACGAAGGTCGATGTGGCGGGAGGCGCCGCCCCGCCGGGGGCCGTGAACGGCGGGTCGGACCGCACGCGCGCCCGTAGTGCCGTCCGCAGCGCGGCGAGGTCGGCGTCCGTGAAGCCGGTGCCGACGCGCCCCGCGTAGCGCAGACCGCCGCTGTCGGGATCCGGGATCCCCAGCAGGAGCGCCCCAAGGTGATCCTGGCGTCTGCCCGTCCCGGGCGTCCACCCCGCGATGGCGAACTCCAGGCGCCCGGTGAGCTTGACCTTCGTGAAGGCGCTGGAGCGCACGCCCGGGAGGTACGGCGCGTCCCGACGCTTCGCGACGACGCCCTCGAGACCCAGCCGCCCGGCAGCCTCCAGCAGGGCCGGGCCGTCGTCCTCGGGCTCGGGGACCATGACGGCGTCGCCGCCGCGCGGGAGGTCGAGCGCCGTGAGGCGCTCACGGCGCTCGTCGTAGCCCAGGGCGGTCAGGTCGTGACCGTCGAGCCAGAGCAGGTCGAAGACGACGTATCGCACCGGCTGGGTCCGCATGAGCCGCCGCACCTTGGCCTCCGCGGTCACGTGCATCCGCCGCTGCAGGGCGGCGAAGCTGGGCCGGCCGTCCTCGTCGAACGCCACCACCTCGCCGTCGAGCACCGCACGGTGCAGCCCCAGGCCGCGCCCGAGCGGACCGGCCACCTCCGGGTACTGCCGGGTCACGTCGTTGAGCGCCCGGCTGCGCAGCGTCAGCCGTCCGGGCGCGCTGTGGGCGAGGACGCGCGCGCCGTCCCACTTCACCTCGAACGCCCAGCCCTCCCCGTGCGGCAGCGTCCCGGGCCGCGCCAGCATCGGGGCCACCCGCTCGGGCAGGGGTCCGGCCGACGGGTCCTCCGGCGGGTCCATGCGGTGCACCATCCACTCCGCGCCGTCCCGCTGCGGATCGCCGGCGTCGGACCGTCCGATGGGGAACAGCGCGTACCGCGCCCGGTACCGGTGCCCGTCCAGGCGCACCTCGATCTTGCGTGGTTCCCACTTCAGGAGCTCGTACGTCCCGCTGTCGCAGATCGTCATCGTCCCGGCGCCGTAGCGGCCGGGCGGGATCTCGCCGTGGAACCCCAGGTAGTCCAGCGGGTGGTCCTCGGTGCGGATCGCGAGATGGTTCGTGCCCGGCTCCGGCGGCAATCCGTGCGGGACCGCGAAGGACACCAGCACGCCGTCGCGCTCGAGCCGCAGGTCCCAGTGCAGGCGTGAGGCGTGGTGCTCGTGGACGACGAAGCGGGGACGCTCGCCGTCCGCGCCGCCGATCCCGGCGGGTGCGGCGTCGGTGCCGGGCTCCGGGGTGGGCTGCTCGCGCTTGGCGCGATAGGCACGGAGGGGATCGCCGCCCGACTCCCCCATCAGGGCGCCGCGTGAGCCCCGTCCGCCAGCGACTTCACCGTGCGTGCCGGCACGCCGCCGATGACGGACGCGTCCGGGTAGCTCCCGCCGTTGACGACCGCTCCCGCCGCGACGACCGAGTTCGCGCCGATGACGCTCCCGCGCAGGACGACCGCGTTGGTCGCGACGAAGGTGTTGGCGCCGATGGTCACCGGCGCGCTGCGCACCGGTTGGTCGAGGAAGAACGTGTCGGAGCCGTCGAACCCGTGATCGGAGTCGATCACCGTGACGCGCTCGGCGAGCCCGACCTTGGGGGCCAGTTCGATCCGCTCTTCGCAGTGCAGCGTGACGTTGCGCCCGCAGACGGCACGCTCGCCGAGGCGCAGGTCGCCGGCCGACTTCAGCTCGCACCGGTCGCGGATCTGCACGTCGGCGGCCAGGCGGATCGTCCCGCCCCAGGGCTGCAACCGGATGCCGTTCTGCAGGACGGCACGGTCCCCCAGCTCGATGACGCCGTCCGCGCCGGGCGCGAGGTCGATCACGAGCCCGCTGCCCATGCGCACGTCCGCGCCGATCCGCAGGCGCACGTCCCCGGGGTAGCCGTCGATCTCGACGCGCGGCAGGCCCAGGAACCGGGGCACGCCGGCCGCCTCGACCGTGAAACGGCCTCCGAGCCGCCGCACGCGCACGGCGGACCACGCCACCCAGGCGCGGAAGCGCAGGGCGCGGACGGACGTGAGGAGCGTGCCGATCATGCGTCCGGCACGCTACCCGGTCCTCGCTCCGCTCAGCCGCCGGCGACCGCCGGCAGCACCTGCACCTCGGCGCCGTCGGCGACCGTGGTGTCGAGCCCCTCGCCGAAGCGGATGTCGTCGCCGCCGACGTACACGTTCACGAAGCGCCGCAGGGTGCCGTCCTCGTCGGAGAGGCGGTCCTTGAGCTCCGGGTGCTCCGCGTAGACGTTCTCCAGGACCTCGCGGACCGTGGTGCCCTGCACCTGGACGCTGCTGTTGCCCCCTGCCGCTGCGCGGAGCTGGGTGGGCAGCTTGACCTTGACGGACATCAGCGGGTCGCTCCCGTCGCGAAGGCGTCCTCGAACGCGTCGAAGGTGGGCGCGATCACGTTCGTCTCGAAGGTGTCCCGGACCGCGTCCAGCGTCTTGAGCCCGTCACCGGTGATCACGAGGACGACGCGCTCGTCCGGGCCGATGTCGCCCCGCTCGGCGAGCTTCGCCAGCGTGGCGGTGGTGACGCCACCCGCCGTCTCGGTGAAGATCCCGGTGGTCTCGGCCAGCAGCCGGATCCCGGCACGGATCTCGTCGTCGGTGACCGCGTCGACGCCGCCGTTGGTCCGGCGAGCGAGCTCCACGGCGTACGGGCCGTCGGCCGGGTTGCCGATCGCCAGCGACTTCGCGATCGTGTCGGGCTTCACGGGGCGGCAGACGTCGTGGCCTGCCGCGTAGGCCTGGGCGACCGGGGAGCACCCGGTGGCCTGAGCCCCGTTCATGACCGGCACCGAGCCCTCCACGAGCCCGAGCTCGAGCCACTCCTCGAAGCCCTTGGCGATCTTCGTGAACAGCGAGCCGCTCGCGATCGGGGAGACGATGCGGTCGGGGGCCTCCCAGCCGAGCTGCTCGATGATCTCGTAGGCGATGCTCTTGGAGCCCTCGGCGTAGTACGGGCGCATGTTGACGTTCACGAACGCCCAGCCGTCGCGCTCGCCGCTGACCTCCGTGCACAGGCGGTTGACGTCGTCGTAGTTGCCCTCGACGGCGACCACGTTGGTGCCGTAGACGCCGGTGGCGAGGACCTTCTGCTCCTCCAGGTTCGACGGGATGAAGACGTAGGACTCCATCCCCAGCGCGGCCGCCTGCGCCGCGACCGCGTTGGCGAGGTTGCCGGTGGACGCGCACGCGAGCACCTCGAAGCCCAGCTCGCGGGCCCGTGCGGTGGCCACGGACACGACGCGATCCTTGAACGAGTGCGTGGGGTTGGCCGTGTCGTTCTTGACCCAGACCTCACCGATCCCGAGCCGCTCGGCCAGGATGTCGGCCCGGATCAGCGGGGTGCAGCCCGCCGGCAGCCCGGCACGCGAGGCGCGCCGGTTGCTCGGGCCCGGAGGGCCGCCCACGAGGGGCAGGAACTCGGCGTAGCGCCAGATGTTCTGGGGCCCGGCCTGGATGCGGCGACGCGCAGCGGCGACGTCGGTGACCGGAGCGTGGGCGTAGGAGACCTCGAGCGGTCCGAAGCAGCGCTCGCAGACGTACTGCGCCTCCAGCGGGTACTCGGTCTTGCACTCTCGGCACTTCAGCGATTCAGCAGCCATCAAAAAAACCTCCGTCGGTGGCGGAGGTTCAGTGCTGCGAGGCGCGGAACTCCGGCCACATCTTTCAGGAATTGGCACCTTTCGGAGCGCTGTACGAGCCGCCTCGTGGTTGCCGGGGTTTCATCGGGCCAGTCCCTCCACCCCTCTGGATGTGTCCAGCTATGTGGTCGCCAGTGTACACATGTCCCCGACGGTCCGGACCCGCCGGCTTCACTGGTCGTTCACGTTCAGCGGTTGGCGGCGGTTGGGCCGCCGCTAGACTGCCCGCAGGTGCCCCCGATGACCGACGAGCCGCGAAGTCCCGATGCCCAGCCTGCCCAAGCCCCGCTTGCGGAGGCCGGCCCGCGGCCGCGGCTCGGCCGTCGCGCACGCCCCGGAGCCTGAGACCCCGAACGTCGAGATCGTCGAGCACGACGGTCTGCGCTGGATCAACATCGTCCATCCCCGCCAGGCGGACCGGACCTGGCTGGAGGAACATTTCGACTTCCACCCGCTGGACTACGAGGACGTCTTCTCGCGCAACCAGCGACCGAAGGTCGACGAGTACGACGACTACCTGTTCGTCGTCCTGCACTTCCCGGCCTACGACAAGCAGGTCGGGCGCCTGAACGCCGCGGAGGTCGACGTCTTCCTCGGGCCCGACTTCGTGGTCACGCTGCCCAACCAGCCGATCCAGCCGCTGGAGTACCTCTTCACCCGGGCCGAGCAGCGCGAGGACATCCGGGCCGGTCTGTTCGGCAAGGGGGCGGGCTACCTGCTGTACAAGATCGTCGACGACTGCGTCGACGCGTCGTTCCCCATGCTGCGCAAGATCGGCAACAAGCTCGAGCGCCTCGAGGAGGACATCTTCCAGGGACGCTCCGGAGAGATCGTGCGGGATCTCTCCAACGCCAAGCAGGAGATCATCAACTTCCGCAAGATCGTCCGGCCGCAGCGATCAGCACTCGCCGACCTCGAGCGCACCAAGCGGTACATCCCCGACGACCTCGACATCTACTTCGACGACATCAACGACGCGTCGGAACGGATCTGGGACATGCTCGAGAACTTCAAGGAGGTCGTCGAGGGCCTCGAGAGCACGAACGAGTCGGTGCTCTCCCACCGGCTGAACGACGTCCTGCGCGTCCTCACCGCGTTCAGCGCCGTGATGCTGCCGCTCACCTTTCTCGCCAGCGTCTTCGGGATGAACGTCGCCGTGCCGGGCGAGGGGTCGATCGCCGCGTTCTGGGTCATCGTCGCGTTCATGGTCGCGATGCTGGGCGGCATGCTGTGGCTGTTCCGCCGCCGCGGCTGGCTGTGACCCGCGCGGCTCAGGCCTCCTCGCCGGCGAGCAGATCCATCAGGAGCGCGTCCCGCTCGGTGCCGTCCTCGCGTCGCTCGTAGGCCCGCGCGATCCCGATCGGCCGGAACCCGACCTTCTCGTACACGCGTATCGCCCGAGCGTTGTCGGCGGCCGGGTCGATGGTGAGGCGGCGGTGCCCGCGGTCGCGCAGCAGGAAGCCGATCACCGCGCGCAGCGCCTCGGTTCCCAGACCTCGGTCCTGGTGGGCGGCGCCGAGCACGATGTCGATACCGGCCGATCTGTGCCCGGGCCACTCCTCCTCGCAGGCCTGGATCCATCCGGCGATCTCGTCGTCGACGCGGATCGTCCAGGCCAGGCAGTCGTCGTCGCCCAGTTCCTCGCGCAGGGTCCCCTCGTCCGGGACGGGCCACCACTGCCGCACGCTCGGCTCGTGGACGATCGCTGCCACGGCCTCGATGTCCTCGCCGGTCAGCGGTCGCAGCACGACCCGGTCGCCGCGGAGCACCACGGCGCGCGACCGGCCGCCCCCGGTCATCTCCTGCTCGCGCGCTCGAGCAGGTACTGGCTGCCCACGCCGCTGCGGTGCTCGCTGTGCAGGCCGCCGTCGGCGAGCGCGCCGTCGAGCTGCTCGATCGTGACCGCGGAGCCCAGCCAGGCCGGATCGTCGGTGCCCTGCGGCGTCCTGCGCAGCACGCGGTCCAGCAGCCGCGGCCGGGCGAGGTCGGCCCGGCCGACGCGGTGCACGGCCGGATCGTTGCTGAGCTGGAAGACCGCCCACCCGCCGGGCCGCAGGACCCGCCCGAGCTCGCGGATGTACCCCAGCGTCACCAAGGGGTCCGGGATGTGCTGGAAGACCACGAAGGACACCGCCACGTCGACGCTCGCGTCGGGCAGCGGGAGCGAGACCCCATCGCCGTGGTGGAACTCGACGTTCCCGTGGGAGGCGAGCATCTGCTGGGCGCGCTCGAGCATCTCGCTGCTGACGTCCACGGCGTGGACGTGGGCCGTCCGGTCGGCCAGGACGCGCGTGAACCGTCCGACACCGCACCCG
>NZ_JBFIGP010000023.1:0-26417 GCF_041602235.1 Paraconexibacter sp. | reverse complement strand
GGTGCACACGCCGCCAGGGTCACCGATCGACGTCAGCGCGTCCTCCGACCCGTCGAACGGACACGTCGCGCTCGTGGTGCGCGATCACGGGCCCGGCCTGCCGTCCGACGACCCCGCATCGCTGTTCGAGCGCTTCTGGCGCACCGGCGGGGGCGGCCGCAAGCAGGGTCCGGCCGGCGCCGGGCTGGGGCTGGCGATCGTGGCCGGCATCGTCGACGCTCACGGGGGCGCCGTGCGGGCCGAGAACGCCGAGGGTGGTGGCGCGCGCTTCGTCGTGGAGCTTCCTCCGTACGCGCCGGCCGCTCCCAGGAACCTCTGAGGTTCGCCCAAGGCCCAGCGCAGCGTCGCTCGGGAACCTCCAGGGCATGTTCTCCCCCCGCCACCCCGACGACCACCTGTGGGCCCACCCCTACGCCGACGGGTCCGGTGATGCCGGTATGGGTGCGACGACCGCGGTCGCCGAACCGCCCGCGACCGCCGCGACCGCCCGCGACCGCCGCGACCACCGCGGTCGCCGAACCGCCCGCGACCGCCGCGACGCCCCCGACGCCATGGGAGGAGACCCCGGTGGTGCGCCGGTCGGCCGACGGACCACCCCGCCCGCGACGACGCCCGGCGCGGGCCAGGCGCCGTCGCGGTACGGGTCGCCTGGCGGTCCTCGGCGCGACGGCGGCGCTGGGTGGCGTCGGCGGTGCGGTCGCCGTTGCGGCGCTCGGCGTCGGGGGTGGCGACACGACCACCGTCGCCCCGGCCTCTCCGGTGCCGACCGAGCAGAAGGCGCTCACCGCCGACGCGTCCGGCGACGCGCTCACCGCCGGGGAGATCTACCAGCGGTCGAAGGACGCGGTCGTCTTCATCACCGCGCAGATCACCGAGCAGCGGGACACGCCGTTCGGCCCGCAGTCGCGCTCGGGGGAGGCGACCGGCTCCGGGTTCGTCATCTCCCAGGACGGCTACATCGTCACCAACCAGCACGTGGTGGCGGGAGCGCGCGAGGTCTCGGTCGCCGTCGGCGACGGCGCCGAGCAGCAGGCGGAGGTGGTCGGGCAGGACGCGTCGACGGACATCGCTCTGCTGAAGGTCGACACCAGCGGGACGGAGCTCCCGGTGCTGAGCCTCGGCGACTCCGACGCCGTCCGGGTCGGTGACGCGACGGTCGCGATCGGCAATCCCTTCGGGCTCGACCGCACCCTGACGACCGGAGTCGTGTCCGCGCTGGCCCGCACGATCCAGGCCCCCGACGGCTACGCGATCTCCGGCGTCCTGCAGACCGACGCCGCGCTGAACCCGGGGAACTCCGGCGGTCCCCTGCTCGACGCGCAGGGCAGCGTGATCGGGGTGAACTCGCAGATCGAGACCTCGGGCACGACCGCGGCCAACACCGGCGTGGGCTTCGCGGTCCCGGCGAGCACGGTCGAGCGGGTCGTCGAGCAGCTGAAGGCCGACGGGACGGTCACCCTCGGTGACCCGACCGGCACCCAGCAGCAGGTGCCGTGAGCAGCGCTCCGGCGCGCCCAGCGCACCTGCCAAGCTGCGCCGTATGGACCTGAGTGACCTGCGGCGCAGCTACACGCGTGCGAGCCTCGATCCCTCCGACGTGGCGGCGGATCCGTTCGTGCAGTTCGAGCGGTGGTTCGCCGACGTGCAGCGCGCGCTCCCGGCGGACGCGGTGCCGTGGGAGGCCAACGCCATGACGCTCGCCACCGCCACGCCGGACGGGATCCCGTCCGCGCGCATCGTCCTCCTGAAGGGCGTCGATCGTGGCGGGTTCGTCTTCTACACCAACCGCGAGAGCCAGAAGGGACGCGAGCTCGCGGCCAACCCGCGCGCCGCGCTGGTGTTCCACTGGGGCGCGCTCGATCGCCAGGTCCGGGTCACCGGCCCGGTCGGCGAGGTCGACGCCGTGGCGACGGAGCGCTACTTCGCGTCCCGGCCGGCCGGGAGCAGGCGCGGGGCGTGGGCATCGGCGCAGTCCCGCCCGATCGCCGATCGTGCGGCACTCGAGGCCGCCGAGGCCGAGGTCGCCCGGCGCTTCCCGGACGACGAGGCCATCCCGGTCCCCCCGTTCTGGGGCGGCTACCGGGTCCGCCCGCTGGAGGTCGAGTTCTGGCAGGGGCGTCGCGACCGGCTCCACGATCGCGTGCGCTACCGCCGGGAGTCCGCCGACGCTGCCGGCTGGGTGATCGAACGACTGCAGCCGTGAGCCGCCGGACGCCTCGTGGAGGGGGCGGGCGGACCGACCGCGCGGCGCGTGGCTACGCCTCGGCGGGGGCCGTGGCAGGACGTGCCTTCGCCGCGGCCTCGCCTGCGGCGGCGTTCGTGGGCTGCGGCTGCCACCCGGGGCCTCGCAGGGCGTAGCCGGCGCGGTCCCGCCAGGTCTCCGCCGTCCGCACGTCGTCCCAGATCGCGCGCCACTCGTGGGTCGCGACCTTCACGGGGTTGAAGGTCTCGATGTTGGTCGTCAGGCCGTAGCGCACGCGCTCGCCCTCCGGCTCGAACGTGTCGAACAGGCGATCCCAGAGGATGAGGATCCCGCCGTAGTTCTTGTCGAGGTACTGCTCGTTGGCGCCGTGGTGCACGCGGTGGTGCGAGGGGGTGTTGAACACGAACTCGATCGGCGACCAGAGCCGGCCGATGCGCTCGGTGTGCAGCCCGAACTGGTAGATCAGCGAGACGGCCTGCATGCCGAGGATCATCCACGGGGCGAAGCCCAGGAGGGCGAGCGGCAGCCAGAACGGCAGGGCGGTCATCGGGACCCAGGGCTGGCGCAGGGCCGTCGAGAGGTTGTAGTGCTCGCTGGAGTGGTGCACGACGTGCGAGGCCCAGGCGATGCGCACGCGGTGGCCGACGCGGTGGTACCAGTAGAACGCGAAGTCGTCGGCGAGGAAGAGGAGCGCGTAGGTCCACCAGGCGTCGGAGGGCAGGCGCAGCGGCGTCAGCTCGTAGAGGCCGACGTAGCAGGCGACGACCACGATCTTCCAGCCGACGTTGATGGCGACGTTGCCGAGACCCATCGTGAGGCTCGTCGCGGTGTCGCGGTTCTCGTAGCCCCGCAGGCGGTCACCGTGCTCGCCCTCGCCGTGATCGTGGCCGAGGAGGTGGTAGGAGAGCGCCTCCGCGACCAGCAGGAGGATGAAGAACGGGATGGCGTAGGCGATCAGCTCGGACATGTCGGATGACCCTTCCTGGAGCTACCGGACGGTGGTGAGGAGCGCGCGGGCGGCGAGCTCTGCCGCGGGCGCGTCGCGCCGCAGGAGCGCGTCGACGAGGGTGCGGTGCCCGTCGTCGTCGGCGAGCTCGTCGGCGAGCAGCGACAGCGCGACGGGGCCGAGGGCGTTGACGCCGCTGACGAGGCTGTTGAAGGCCAGGCGGTAGGCGAGGTTGTCGGACCCGACGACGACGCGGGCCCAGAGCTCGGCGTAGCGGTCCTCGCGGGCACCCAGGTCCTCCGGGCGGGCATCGCGGACGGCGTCCAGCAACCCGGGCAGCTCGGCGAGGAGCGCGTCGGGTGCACGTTCGGCGCACCGCCCGGCGACGTCGGCGCCGATGCAGGCCCGCATCTCGAGCACGCCGGGGAGGACGCTTGCGCCGAGCTGGGGGTCGACGGTCCCGTCGACGCCGGCGCCGGCGAGCTGCGTGAGCAGGTCCAGGCCGCCCGTGGCACGCCAGTCGAGCACGCGGGTCGCGCCGCCTTGTGCGACCTCGACCAGCCCCGCCTGCTGCAGGCGCTTGACCGCCTCGCGGATCGCGTGGCGGTTGCAGCCCAGCCGCTCGGCCAGCGGACGTTCGCCCGCGAGCGCGTCGCCCGGGGCGAGCGTGCCGCCCAGGATGTCGGCACGGAGCGCGGAGAACACCTGCTCGGAGACGGTGCCCGGGGACTGCGACGCCGTACTGGTTGTACCAGCCATGGGACTGGTTGTACCAGTTCGCCGACGTGCTCGTCAACCGTGGCCGGTGTCGCGCCCCGGACATCGGCCTGCCCCGGTTGGGAGATAAGTTGGACGGCGATGACGGCGATGTTGCGGTTCGAACCGGGCTTCCACGAGCGCGTGTGGGGCGGGCGCAGGCTGGCGTCGATCTTCGGGAAGCCGCTCCCCGAGGGCGTCATCGGAGAGTCGTGGGAGCTGGTCGACCGACCCGGGGAGCAGAGCATCGTCGCCTCCGGGCCGCACGCGGGCAGGAGCCTCGGCGAGCTGTGGCGCAGCGACGAACGGCGCACGATCTTCGGCAGCCGCGCCGAGGGCTGGGGGGATCGCTTCCCGATCCTGGTCAAGCTCCTGGACTGCACGCAGACGCTCAGCGTCCAGGTCCACCCGCCGGCGACCCTCGTCCCAGACCTGGGTGGGGAGCCCAAGACCGAGATGTGGGTGATCGTCGCGGCGGAGCCCGATGCGCACCTGTACGCCGGCCTGCGCCGCGGGGTCACGCGTGAGGCGTTCGGCGAGGCGCTCGGTCGTGGCGACGACGTCAGCGGGATGCTCCACCGCATCGACGTCGACGCCGGCGACGTCATGTTCCTGCCGTCCGGCCGGGTCCACGCGATCGGGGCCGGCAACGTGATCGTCGAGATCCAGCAGAACTCCGACACCACCTACCGGGTGTTCGACTTCAACCGCCCCGGCCTCAACGGCGAGCCGCGCGACCTGCACATCGAGGAGTCGATGCGGTCGATCGACTGGGACGACGTCGAGCCCTCGCTCGTCGTCCCGGACGGGGAGACCCTGGTCGCGGGCGACCTGTTCGTGGTCGAGCGCTGGCAGGTCGACCGTCCCCGACCGGTCACCGACCCCGGCGAGTGCGCGATCGTCGCGGCGCTCGACGGCGGGCTGGTCGTCGCCGGACAGGAACTCGAAGCAGGGTCCTTCGGACTGGTGCCGGCCGACGCCCGGGACGCGACGATCGCGGCGGCCTCGCCCGGCGCCACGGCGACGGCCCTGCGCATCACGCTGCCCGCCCGCTGAACGCCTCGAGGCTCCCGTCGGTCGAACGATGCGGTTCCGGACCTATCTGCGTTGGGAGGGATGGGCCGGCGTCGTGGTCGGGGCCGGGATGTTCGCGTTCGGGCTGCTGTCCGGCCATCAGGGTCCGGCGGACGCCGTCATGAGCGGCCTGATCATGCTCACGGGAACCGGGGTGTTCCTGAAGCTCCGTCGCGGCGTGCGGTTCCGCGATCCTGCGGCCTGGTTCACGTCCGTGCCGATCGCCGAGGCGTCGCCGGCCCGTGCGCCCTGCGGCCGGCGGAGCCTCCTGCTGCGGCTGCTCGCCGAGATCGTCGTCTTCTGCGCCCTGGCGGTCGGCCTGAGCTTCCTCACCGGCTTCTGGCTGACCTACATGGACGCCGGGGTGTGGGCCCTGCTGACGGGCGCCATCAAGCTCGGGCCGGGGGTCGACGCCGTGGCACGGCAGGAGCACGAGCAGGGCGCCGCGTACCTCGTCGCACGACGGCCGCCCCGCGGCCTGGTCGACCTGACCGAGGTGCCCGCTACCCGCGCTCGATGACGTCGAGGGTCCACGACCCACCCGTTCGGCCCGGTGGACCGAGCTCCACGGTACGTCCCGACCTCTCGACGAGCGCCGCGAGGGCCGCCGGATCCCGCGGGTCGCTGCGGGCCTGGGCGATCAGGCGGGCCACGTCGCCCCGGGTGGCCTTCGCCATGTGGCTGATCGGCTTGCGCGTGGTCCTGCCACCGGGCCCGGTGGTCTCGCTGAAGGCGCGGACGGCGACGAGCATCGCGCGCTTCGGCTGCCAGGCGGCCGCGTAGCCGCCGGAGCGCAGATCCACCACGAGCCCCTCGTCGGGGAGGGCGCCGGCCAGCGCCGGCCTCCACGTCGCGGCGAGCGTCGACCGCAGCTTCGGCAGCTTCGCCCCCATCGACAGCCGGTAGGCGGGGATCCGGTCGTCGAGCCGCACGACACCCCACAGGGCGCTCGCGATCAGCACCCGCTCAGCGGCACGGGCGCGGGCCTGCGGCGTCAGCGACCCCAGGTCGAGGTGCTGGTAGAGCACGCCCGTGTACACCTCGGCCGCCGGAGCCGCGGGCGCGGTCCGCAGGCCGAGATCGCGCTCGACCTCCGCGCTGAGCCCCGTCGACAGCCCGAGCTGCTCGAGCGCCCTCTTGCGCGGCCCGGCGCAGACGGCCTCCAGAGCCGTGAGCACCCGCTCCCGCGTCGAGGTCAGCGCGTGCGCGTGCGCGAGGGTCGCGAGGTCGACCGGGTCGCCGCCGTCGGGCGCCGTCTTGCCCTCCGAGGGCGGCAGGAGTACGAGCATCGGCGCGCAGGCTACGCGCCGCGGCGGCCGCGAGGCGCGCGGCAGGGTGGCGCCGCCGCACCGGTCGCGGGTGCTGGGGTGGCGCGAGCTCCCGCCGTCAGGAGGCGGGTGTCTGCGGCTGGGCGGGGACGCCGATCCCGATCGGGCAGGACACGCCGGTCCCACCGAGGCCGCAGTAGCCGTTCGGGTTCTTCGCGAGGTACTGCTGGTGGTAGTCCTCGGCGTAGTAGAACGGGCCTGCGGGGGCGATCTCGGTCGTGATCTCGGCGGTGCGGCCCGCCTGGCGCAGCGCCTGCTGGTAGGCGTCGCGAGAGGCGGTGGCGGTGGCGAGCTGCGCGTCGCTCGTCGCGTAGATCGCGGAGCGGTACTGGGTGCCGATGTCGTTGCCCTGCCGCATGCCCTGGGTCGGGTCGTGTCCTTCCCAGAAGACGCGCAGGATCTCCTCGTAGGAGACCACGCTGGGATCGAAGACGACCAGGACGGCCTCGGTGTGCCCCGTCCCGCCGCTGCACGTCTCCTCGTACGTCGGGTTCGGGGTGGATCCACCGGCGTAGCCGACGGCGGTGGTGATGACGCCGGGCGTCTGCCAGAAGAGGCGCTCGGCGCCCCAGAAGCACCCGAGCCCGACGATCGCCGTGTCGCTGCCCTCGGGGAAGGGCGGCTTGAGCGTCGCGCCGGTCACGAGGTGGGTGGCGGCGACGGGCATCTCGGTGTCGCGGCCGGGGAGAGCGTCCTGCGCGGTCGGGATCGCCGCCGGCTTCCGGGAGAAGAGCATGTCCACACGGTACTCCCACGATCTTTCGGGCTCGTGAACACGTCGCCTCGGAGACCGCGGGCCCGCGAGCACCGCCCCGGTCCGACTCCGCGCGGTCCGCGTGGGCGCTCAGTCCACGAGGTCGCGCGTGAGCGCGTCGGCCACGAGTCGGCCGGGGAGCGTGAGCACGCAGCGATCGTCGTGCTCGAGCGCGCGGCGCTCGAGGAGTCCGGCAGCGGCTGCGCGCCGCGCCGCCTCGCGACCGCGCGGCCTCAGCAGCGCGGCGTCGAGGCCCTCGACGAGTCGCAGTTCGAGCATCACGCGTTCGATGCGCCTGGTCTCGGCGTCGAGCACCTCGCGACCCGCCGCCGGGGACAGCCCGTCTCCGAGCCTGCGGGCGTAGGTCGCCGGGCGCAGGACGTTCCACCACCGTACGCCGGCGACGTGCGAGTGGGCGCCGGGGCCGATGCCCCACCAGTCGTCGCCGACCCAGTAGGCGTGGTTGTGGGCGCTGCGGGTGGCTGCACCGGTCGACCAGTTCGCCACCTCGTACCAGGAGAGCCCGGCCGCGCCCAGCGCGGCGTCCGCCTGCTCGTAGCGTCGCGCCTGCACGTCGGGATCGGGAGCGGGCACGGCGCCCCGCCGGACCCGCGCGTGCAGCGCGGTACCGGGCTCGACCGTCAGCGCGTAGACGCTCATCCGGTCGGGCCGGGCGGACAGCGCGAGGTCGAGCGTCGCTGCCCAGTCGTCGTCGGTCTCGCCGGGGGTGCCCAGGATCAGGTCCAGGCCGACCACGGTGAAGCCGGCGGCCCGCGCCTCACGCGCCGCGGTCACGGCCCGTCCCGGGGTGTGGGCGCGATCGAGGACCGCCAGCACGTGCGGGGCGGCGCTCTGCATGCCCAATGAGATGCGGTCGATGCCGGCCGCCCGGTACGCCTCGAGCGATGCGGCATCCACGCTCTCGGGGTTGGCCTCGATGGTGATCTCCGCGTCGTGAGCGATCCCGACCTCATCCCGGGCGACGGTGAGCAGCCGGGCGAGTTGGGCGGGTGCGAGGAGGGTCGGCGTGCCTCCGCCGAAGTGCACGGTCCGCAGGGGTGGTCGCCGGTCCCCGAGTCGCTCCGCGGCCAGGCGCAGCTCGTCGACCGCGGCATCGACGTAGGTCGCGGTGGCGTCGGCGCCCGCCTCCCCCGGGGTGTAGGTGTTGAAGTCGCAGTACCCGCAACGGGTGGCGCAGAACGGGACGTGGACGTAGAGGCTGAGCGGTCGCCGGCCGACCGCGCCGGCCGCGGACTCGGGCAGGGCCCCGTCGCTGGGGGCCGGGTCCCCGGTGGGAAGTCGGGCGGGCATCGGCGCACAGTGTCCCGGACGAGCCGCCGGGCCACCGCCCGCCCGCGCGGTCCGGCGCGTCGCCTGTGTCACGGCTCGGGCCCTGATCGCGCACCGAGCACGACCTTCGTCCGCCCGCCGTCCCACGTGGGGGTACCCTTCCCGGCGTCCGGTTCGCCGGATGCTCGACCGATCACACCGTCCGACCACCGTTCAGGAGCCGACGATGCCGACCCTTCTCCGCTGCGCCTGCCTCGCGGCGCTCACGCTGGCCGTCGCGCTCGCCGGATGCGGGGGCGACGACGTGGAGGCCAGCAACGCCTACGTCGACGCGGTGAACACGGCGCAGAACGACTTCGCGCGGACCTTCGACACGCTGCAGACGCAGATCACCGCGCAGAGCTCGGCGGCGCAGGACCGCAAGACGCTCGAGCAGTTCGGCGACGCCATCGACGCGGTGGTACGGGATCTCAAGGCGGTCGAGACCCCCGCGAAGGTGCAGTCGCTGCACGACCAGCTCATCGACGCCATCGCGGGCTACGGCAAGACGATCGCGTCGGCGCGCAAGGCGTTCGCGTCGGACGATCCGGCCGAGGTGCTCGCCGCCCGCACCCAGCTCTCGACCGACGTGGCGGCGACGAGCTCCCGCATCAACCGGACCATCGACGCCATCAACCGCAAGCTGCGCGAGTGAGACCGACGCGCGACGTGGCCGGGCTGTTCCGCGCCGCACCGGTCACGATCCCGTGCCTGGTCATCGTCGCCGCGTTCGGCCTGTGGGTGTTCGACGACGGCGGGTACCCGGTGAGCGCGTGGTCCCCCGTCGCGCTGCTGGCGCTCGGCCTCCTCGGGGTCGGCCTCGCGACGATCCCCAACGCCTGGGGAGACGTCCCCGCCCCGGTGCGCATCGTGGCGGGCGGGCTGGCGGCGTTCACCGTCTGGAGCTACGCATCGATGGCGTGGGCCGACGACGCCGGGGCCGCGCTGGAGGACGCCAACCGCACGCTGATGTACCTGGCGGTCTTCGTCGTCTTCGGCCTGTGGCGGCAGCGCGAGCGCACGGCCGCGATCGTGGTGGGCGCCTGGACGCTCGTGATGCTCGCGCTCGGCTTCGTGATGCTGCTGCAGCTCGCGGGCACCGGTCACGACGCCACGGATCTCTTCGGCCGGGGCGACCGCCTGGCCGACCCGACCGGGTACCCCAACGCGGCGGCGGCGCTGTGGCTGATGGTGCTCTGGCCGGCGGTGACGCTCGCGGCGAGCGCCCGCGTCCCGTGGGTGCTGCGCGCGACCTTCGCTGCGGGCGCGACGCTGCTGATCCCCCTGGCGCTGCTCAGCCAGAGCCGTGGATCGCTGTTCGCGCTGCCGATCACCCTGGTGCTGTTCCTCGCGCTGTTCCCCGGGCGCGTCCGGCACATCGGGGTGCTCACGGTCGTCGCTCTGGCGGCGGCACCGGCGATCCCCTCGGTGCTCGACGTGGCCGACCTCCTCGGCGAGACCGGCGAAGGGGACGCGTCCCCGGCGCTGGAGCGGGTCGCCTTCCTGACGTTCGCCGGCGCCTGCGCGGCCGCGCTCGTGGTCGGCGCGCTCGCCGCCTGGGAGAGCCGGCGACCCCCGGGCCCCGCCGCCGTCGACCGGCTGCGGCTGGGCGGCCGGATCGCTGCCGGTGGGGTCGTCGCGAGCGTGCTCGTCGCGAGCCTGGTCCTGGCGGGCAACCCCGTGTCGCGCGTGCAGGACGGCTGGGACTCGTTCAAGGGCGGGTACGGCGACAACGCGACCTCGGGAAGTCGCCTGGTGGGTGGGCTGGGCTCCAACCGCTACGACTTCTACCGCGTGGGGCTGAAGCAGTTCCAGGACGAGCCGGTCGTCGGGCACGGTGGCGGCTCCTTCCGTCAGGCGTACCTCCGACGGGGCCGCAGCACCGAGACGCCGCGCTACGCGCACAGCGTCCAGCTCCGCACGCTCAGCGAGTACGGCCTGGTGGGAGCCGCGATCCTGCTCGTCGTCCTGATCGCCGCGGCCGTCGCGGCGGCCCGTGCACTCCGTGCCGGGGACGCGCTCGCCAGGGCCGTCATCGGCGGCGCCCTCGGGTCGGTGCTCTACTGGCTGGTCCACGGCTCCGCGGACTGGTTCTGGGAGTTCGCCGGTCTCGGGGCGCCGACGTTCGCGCTCCTGGGCGTCGTCTGCGCGCTGGTGCCGCGCCCGGAGCCACCGCGGTCGGCGGTCCTCCGCCTTCGCACGCCGGCCGAGCTCGGTGGTCTCGCCGTCGGTCTGTGCGCCCTGGGCCTGATGGTGCTCGGTCCGTGGGCGGCGAACCGTGAGATCGCCGCGGCGGCGGAGAGCTTCGCGACGCGACCGCTGGAGTCCTACACGCGCCTGGACCGCGCGGCGGACCTCGACCCGTTCAGCGACCGTCCAGCACTGCTGGAGGGCAGCATCGCGCTGCGCTACGGGGACCTCGAGCGCGCCGAGGCGGCGTTCTCGCGGGCGCTCGGCCGGGTCCCGGACGGGCAGTACGCGACGCTCCAGCTCGGCGCGATCGCGTCGGTCCAGGGCGATCGCGATCGCGCGGAGACCCTGCTTCGCCGGGCCGTCGCGCTCGCCCCGCGGGACCGCCTGGCCCGTGCGGCGCTGGACGTCGTGAGGGACGGCGGCATCGTGGACCTGCCGTCGCTGTCCCGGGCGATCCTCGCGGGCGCCGCGCCGCTGGCGCCATGAGCGGGAAACAGGCGTACTAGAACGATCGGCCAGATCCCGGTCCGGCCCGTGGACAACGGGGATGCAGGCGCTACGCTCATCAGTGCATACCAAGGGTGGGCGGTCTCACGGATGAACCGGATCGGGTATCGGGGGTTCGCGACGGGTTACCGCATCTCGAACCGGGTATCACCACTTCCGTGACCTTCAACGTCAAGACCACCGTCGCACTTCTCGCGAGCAGCCTCGTGGTCGCGCCCGCGACCGCGCAGGCGCAGGGGTCGCTGCTCAGCGGCTACTCCGGGCCGGGCGGCGGTGAGCAGGTCATCCTCGGCGCGCAGTTGCTGGGCGGTGGATCCGGCGGAGGTGGCGGCGGGTCCGGCGCAGGCGGGGACGCGACGCCTTCGCTGCGCGCGGCGGTGCCCAGCGGCGCGGTCACGGCTCCGGGCACTGCCGCCCCCGACACCGCGGGCGCGGTCCAGGGGGCTCCGGCGGCGCCGAAACGCGGGTCCGAGGGGTCCACGGCGACGAAGGAGTCGTCGGGCCGCCAGGTGCTGAACCCGGTGCCGCCCGCGTTCACCCAGACCTCATCGCCGGGGGCGCCGACACGGCTCGCCTACCCCGCCGCGGACGGCGCGGGCGCGCTGCCGTTCGACGCCAAGGATCTCGGGCTGCTCCTCGCGGCAGCCATCACCCTCGTTCTCGTCGCGGTCGCGACGCGCCGGCTCGGACGCTGGCAGGCGGGAGGGCCTGACGCGGCATGAGGCCGACCGATCTGTCTGGACCAGGATCTCCACCCACCCCGATTGCCCCGGCGATTGCCCGCCGTGACAGTCTGCAGCGGCGCGGGCCGGCCATCGCGCCCCCGAGGCCGCGCCGCCACCCGCGACTCGCGTGGTGGCTCGAAGGCGATGGTGCCCCGTTCCTTCGGCCCGCCGTCGACTTCGGAGCGCTGGCGCTCGCGGTCCTCCTGACGATCCGGTGGCCCGGCGAGCCGGTCACGGGCGGTGCCGCGCTCCCGCTCCTGGCGTTCCCCGCGCTCGTGATGCTGACCCTCGCCGCGCGTGGCATGTACGCCCGCCGGCTGCGGCCCAGCGTGCTCGACGCCATCGCGCCCATCCTCGGGGCCGTCTCGCTGGCGACGATGACGATCGCCGTGGCCGAGATCTACGTGTTCGGCGAGACGCTGGAGATCCCGGTGCTGATCCACGCCTGGGCGCTGGCCGCGTGCTTCGTCGGCGCCGGCCGCATCGTGATCGTGGCGTTGCAGTACGCCGCGCGCACCCGCTGGGGACATGGCCGCCGGACCCTGGTCGTCGGTGCGGGCATCGTCGGGCAACGCGTCGCCCGTCGGCTCCAGCAGCTTCCGGAGTACGGGCTGCGCCCGGTCGGGTTCCTCGATGCGAGCCCGCGGCCGGAGGCGGCCACCGGCGTCCCGACGGTGCCGGTCCTGGGGGGTACGCAGGACCTGGAGCTGATGGCGGACCTCGCCGAGGTCGAGCACGTCGTCGTCGCCTTCTCGGCGGAGCCCGATCAGGCGCACGTCGATCTCGTGCAGCGCTGCAAGGACATCGGCCTGACCGTCACCTTGATCCCACGCCTGTTCGAGGCGATGAACGACCGTGCGGTGTACGAGACGCTGGGCGGGCTGCCGATGCTCGCGCTCAACAGCACCGACCCACGGGGCTGGCAGTTCGCGGTGAAGCACGCGATGGACCGCGTGATCGCGGCGGGGCTGATCCTGCTCGCCGCGCCGGTGCTGCTCGGTCTCGCGCTCGCCGTCCGCTTGAGCTCCCCGGGGCCCGTGCTCTTCCGGCAGCGTCGCGTCGGTCGCGACGGGCGAGCGTTCGACCTCCTGAAGTTCCGTTCGATGGCGATGCCGCGTGAACGCGAGCGCTACCGGCCCGACGCGGGCCAGGCTCCCGGCGGCATCGAGGGCGACGACCGCCGCACCTGGATCGGGCGGATCATGCGACGGACCTCGCTCGACGAGCTGCCGCAGCTCATCAACGTGGTCCGCGGGGAGATGAGCCTCGTCGGCCCGCGGCCGGAGCGACCGGACTACGTGGAGCTGTTCGTCCGCGACATCGACCGCTACGACGAGCGTCACCGCGTGCGGGCGGGCATGACCGGCTGGGCGCAGATCCACGGACTGCGCGGCCAGACGTCGCTCGCCGACCGCGTGGAATGGGACAACTGGTACATCGAGCACTGGTCGCTCAGCCTCGATCTGAAGATCCTGGCGAGGACGTTCACCGCCGCGCTGCGCTCCGTCGAGTAGCAACCGGCGATACTCGTGCGCGTGCCGCACCCTCTCGCCGAGACCCTGGCCGAGCGCTACCCGCGTGTCGCGATCGCGCACGAGTGGCTGACGATCCCCGGCGGATCCGAGAAGGTCGTCGTCGCGCTCCTCGACCTGCTCCCGCAGGCCGAGCTGCTCACGACGGTCTACGACCCGGAGGGCGGCTGGCCGCGAGCGCTGACCGACCGGCCCGTGCACCCCTCGCGGCTCGACCGCATCCCGGGGGCGCGGACCCACTACCCGAAGCTGCTGCCGCTGATGGACCACGCGTTCCGGTCGTTCGACGTGTCGCGGTACGACCTCGTGGTGTCCTCGAACCACGCGTGCGCGAAGAACGTCCGCACCCACGACCGCGCCGGTCGCGACGTGCGGCACGTCTGCTACTGCCACACGCCGATGCGCTACATCTGGGATCCGAGCTTCCTGGAGGGCGAGCAGCTCGGCCGTGTCGGGGGCGCCGTGCTGAAGGCGGCGATCCCGCGGCTGCGCCGCACCGATCTCCGGGGCGCGGCGCAGGTCGACACCTTCGTGGCCAACTCCTCGTTCGTGGCGGAGCGCATCAGGACCACCTACGGGCGCGCGTCGACCGTCGTGCACCCGCCCGTCGAGGTCGAGCGCTTCCTCGACCGCCCCCGCGCCCCCGAGGACTTCTATCTCGTGTTCGGTCGGCTCGTGCCGTACAAGAAGGCCGACGTCGCCGTGGCGGCGTGCGAGCTGCTCGGCCGGGACGTCGTGGTCGCCGGGACCGGACGCGACCTTCCGCGCGTCGAGGCGGTGGCCGGGCCGCGGACGACGTTCGCCGGCCGCGTGTCGGACGACGAGGTCGCCAGCCTCTTCTCCCGCGCCAGGGCGCTGCTGTTCCCAGGGCTCGAGGACTTCGGGATCGTGCCGGTCGAGGCGCAGGCGGCCGGGCTGCCGGTCATCGCCTACGGGAAGGGCGGCGCATGCGACTCCGTGGTCGACGGCGAGACGGGCGTGCTGTACGACGACCCGTCGCCGGCCGGGCTCGCTGCCGCGATCGAGCGGTTCGAGGCGCTGGAGCTGTCCCAGGCGCGGCTGCGCGATCACGCGCGCGGCTTCGCCCCGGAGGTGTTCCTGCGGCGGATGGGCGAGGTCCTCGCCGCCTGAGCGGACCGCGTGGCGCCGTCAGGACGCCGGAGCGGCGATCTCGCGCATCAGCGCGACGAGGGGAGCGGTCGCGACCTGCGGCGCGTGATGGTCCACGAACGCCGCGCGCGCGGACGCCTGCAACCGGGCCCGCGCCCCCGGGTCGGCGAGCAGACGGGCCGTGGTCTCGGCGATGGCCCGGTCGTCCCGGGCGATCTGGACCGCCTCCGACGGGGCCAGCCCCTCGGCGCCCGAGCTGCTGGTGACCACCGGCACGCCGAGCGCCAGGGACTCGAGCACCTTGACCTTGGTCCCGCTGCCCCGGCCCAGCGGGTAGACCATCAGCGCGAGCTCCGACAGGAACCCCTCCGCCGACGGGACCTCCCCGACCCATTCGACGCCCGGGCTCCGGGCGGGCAGGTCGGGGAACGTCTCGGCGTTCATGTCGAGTCCGGCCAGCCGCAGGCGGGCGTCCGGGAGGAGCTCGCGCACGCGGGGCCAGACGTGGCGCACGAGATGCCGGGTGGCGTCCGCCGTGGGCGCCCAGGTGGCCGAGCCGATCAGGCCCGCGACCGGAGCGTGCACCGGGGTGGACGGGACGTAGGCGTCCGGGTCCAGGGCCAGGGGCATGAGGGTGACGCCGTGCCGGTGCCGTCCGAACTCGGCGGCGACCTCCGGCGTGTTGGCCACGAGGTTCGGCGCGATGCGGGCCAGGCGGCGCTCCGCGCGCACGTACTCCATCCGGGCACGTCCCGCAACGCTCCATGGAGGTGCGTAGGCGAGGTCGCGCGCGCTGCGGCAGTGGAGGTGCACCGACCAGCGGTCGTGGTCCAGGTGCGGCCCGAGCGCTCCGGCGTCGACCTCCTCGAGGTGCACGACGTCCGCCCGGCGCGCCAGCTCGAGCGTGCGTGCCAGGAGGTCTCCGGACGCGAAGGTGGTACGCGGCCGGCGCAGCCGCGCGATGCGCCCGCCCCAGCCCGCCGCGTCGGGAACCTCGACGACCTCGACCCCGAGGGCAGGGTCCAGTGCGGCGTCGTCCTGCCAGGGGGCGCGGGCGGCGATCACGTCCAGCTCGACGCCGTGCTCTCGCAGACCCTGCACCAGGCCCACGGCGCAGCGGCCCGCGGCGGAGCCCTCCCGGAGGGGCAGGTGGGAGAGGACGACGAGCGCGCGCATCGGTGAGGTCACGATAGATGGTGTGCGACGCTGGTCGGGTGTCTCGCCGCGCTCGCCCCGCCGGTCGTGTGATCACGGCCGCGATCCTCGCCGTCCTGGTGGTGACGACCGCGGCAGCGGCGCTGGTCTCGGTCCTGGAGGACGCGGGCGACCCGGCGCGCCCGGGCCTTGCGGTCGGCCTGGTCGCCAACGCGCTGGGGGGAGGGGTGGCGGAGCTCGACGAGGTCCGCCGCCTCGACGTGCGCTGGGTCCGGGAGGAGGTCCGCTGGGCGGAGGTCGAGCCGACCCGGGGTCGGCGCACCTGGGCCCGTACCGACAGGATCTTCGCCGCCGCGGCGCAGCGCGGCATCCGCGTGCTCCCGCTGGTGCTCGAGACGCCCTCCTGGGCCGGGCGTCAGCGGCTCGGCCTGCCCCGGGACCCGACCGCGTTCGCCCGCTTCGCCGCGCTGGTCGCCGCGCGGTACGGCCCAGGGGGCCGGTTCTGGCAGCTGCGGTCGCGTCTCGACGACGGCCTGGCGCCACGCCGGATCGAGCTGTGGAACGAGCCGTATCTCGAGTTCTTCTCCAGGGGCGGCACCGATCCGCAGCGCTACGCACAGATGGTCGCGGCCAGCGTCGAGGCGGTGCGAGGCGCGAATCCCGACGTGCAGGTGCTGATGGCCGCGGAGACGACCTACGACCGGCCCGACGGGACCGTAGGCGACTGGACGGCCGACGTGCTCGCCGCGCGCCCGGATCTCGCCGGTTCCGTCGGCGGGGTCGCGGTGCATCCGTACACACCGCGCTCGCCGACGGCGACCGGCGGACCACGACGGACCCGGTTCACCCGGATGGACGAGATCCTCGCGACGCTGCGCCGCCACGGCGCCACGACACCGCGCCTGTGGATCACGGAGATCGGGTGGACCACCTGCGAGGAAGGACCGGACTGCGTCAGCGAGTCGCGGCAGGTCCAGTACACCAAGCAGGCGCTGGACGTCGTGTCCACGCGCTACCGGGACATCGTGGAGGGCGTGTTCTTCTACCACCTGCGCGACTTCGCGCCGGCGGGACGGGGAACCTCCCAGCAGCACTACGGGCTGCTGCGAGCGGACGGGAGCCAGAAGCCCGCCGCCCGGGCGGTCCGTCGCGCCGCCCGCGCGGCCGCCGCGGGCTGAGCGAAGATGCGCGCGTGGCTCCTCGCATCGTGAAGCTCCGCGCCGCCCTCGGGGGCGGTACCTCCGGGGAGGCCGGGACGGCAGGCGGGCGCCGCATCGTCGGCACCATCGGCGTCGGCATGGCGGGCCGTGTCGTCGCGCTGGTCGTCAGCCTCGTCACGCTGCCGCTCATCGCGCGGACCCTCGGGCCTGCGGGCTTCGGCGTGTGGACCGCGGCGCTGGCCTACGTCGGGCTGTCCGCGGCGTTCACCGAGTTCGGGCTGCTGAACGCGGCCATGCAGCGGATGGCGGAGGACCCCGAGCACGAGAGCGAGTGGCTCAGCGCGCTCTCGAGCCTGCGCACCCTGTTCGCCCTCGTGCTCGTCGGTGTCGCGGCCATCGGCGTGCCGCTGGTGCTCTCGCCCGGCGACGGTCTGCGGACCACGACCTACATCCTGCTCATCACCATCTTCGCGGGTGGCGCGTCGGTGCTCATGAGCGTCTTCCAGACGCGGTTGCGGCCCGGTATCCCGGTGGGGATCTCGGTGCTGCAGTCGCTCCTCTGGCTCGGCATCACGGCCGGTCTGGCCATCGCCGGCGCCGGGCCGGTCGGGTTCGCGGTGGGCTACTCGGCCCTGATCAGCCTGATCGCGGTCCTGCAGGTCCGGGTCACGCGCCGCTACGCCACGGTCGCGTGGCGCGGTGTCCGCGAGCGGTGGCGGGGGCTCATGGAGATCGCCCTGCCGATCGGGCTCGGCGGCATCTTCGTGACGATCTACTACAAGGTCGACGCGGTGCTGCTGATCGAGTTGTCCACGAAGGAGGAGGCCGGGGTCTACGGCGCCGCCTACCGGTTCCTCGACCCGCTCGTCTTCCTGCCGGGGACGATCATGACGGTCCTGTTCCCGGTGATCGCCGCGATCCACGGTCGTGAGCATGACCGGGTGGTGCGCCTGGTCCGCCGGGCGAGCGAGGTGATGCTGCTCCTGTCGGTCGCCGGGTTCGCCGTCACGCTGGCGCTCAGCGACCGGATCATCGACCTGTTCTACGGTGCCGAGTTCGCGCGCGCGTCCGGCCTGCTGCCCCTCCTGATGGCCTCCTTCATCCCGATCTGCCTGGGCACCCTCGCGGGGTTCCTGGCACCCGTGCTCGGCCTGCGCTGGAGGATCACGATCTACGCGGCGATCGGCGCGTTCCTCAACCTCGGTCTGAACTTCCTGCTCATCCCCACGCACGGGGCCTACGGGTCGGCGTGGGCGACGCTCGCGACGGAGTCGCTCACCATGATGCTGCTGCTGGGCACCGGGCTCTCACGGCTGGGGGCCGGGCTGGACCTGGGCCGCATCGCGGCGGTGCTGGTCTCCGGAGCGGCGATGTTCGGCGCCGCCTACGCGTCCCGTCCGCTGGGGCTCGTCCCGGCCCTGGTGATCTCGACCGCCGCGTACGCCGGCGCGGCGCTCGTGTCGGGGGCGGTGCGACCCGACGAGATCCGCTCCCTGCGCCGGTCTCCCGAAGCCTAGGCCGCCGGTCGCGAGAACCGGGCCGGTTACGATCCGCGGGTGCCCGCCGACCGTCCGAGCGTCTCGCTCATCGTCCCCTCCTACCAGCGGCTCCCGGCACTCAAGGACACCATGCCGTTCGATCTCGCCGTCGAGGGCGTCGACGAGATCGTGGTGGTCGACGACGGGTCGACCGACGGCACCCAGGAGTGGCTGGCGACCATCGACGACCCTCGTCTGCGGGTGGTGCGGACCTCGGGACGGCTCGGTCCCCCCGGCGCCAGGAACGTCGGTGTCGAGCACGCCAGCGGGGACTGGGTGATGTTCGGCGAGGACGACTGCCGGCTCCCGCCGGACATGGTGACCAAGCTGCTCGCCGCGGCCCGGCGACACGACGCGCAGATCGTCAGCGCGCCCTGGCTGTTCACCGACGGCCGTCCGATCGAGGAGGCGCTCGCCGAGGCACGGCGCGACACCGTCGAGCACATCGAGCTCGATCAGGTGACGCGCTTCCCGGCCCGCGACCTCGAGACGCCCTTCCTGTGCGCGCTGGCCCTGATCCGGCGGGACGTCTTCGATCGTGTGCGCTACGACCCCGGGTACGGGGGGAACGCCTACCGGGAGGAGACCGACTTCTTCGTGAGCGCGGTGCGTGCGGGGTTCCGCAGCATCCTGACGCCCGACACCTACGCCTACCAGCTCCAGCGCTGGCCGGGCGGCGTGCACGTGCCCCGCGCGCGGTACGAGCTGTCGTCGGTGCGCAACACGAAGCGATTCCTCGACCGGCACGGTGACTGGCTGCACGAGCACGGGCTCGCGGGTCCGCCGAAGGCGACGCAGCGGCGCTTCGCCCGGGAGCGGGTGCGCTACCTGCTGGGGTACTGGAGCCACCACGGGAAGCTCCGCGTCGCTCGCGCGCTGAGGCTCCGATGAACGGCGGCCCGCTGGCCATGGTGGTCAGCCCCAGCCCCGGATCGCGCGTCGGAGGGGTCGAGCATCACTGCGGGCTCGTCGGTGACGTGCTCCGCGCTGACGGGTGGCGGGTCGAGGAGATCGGCCCCCGCTACGAGGCCGGATGGTGGGCGGAGCGGTCGGGCGTCCACCACGTGGCGCGCTCCTGGGCGGCGTTGCGGGAGGCTCGGACGCGGCGCCCGGACCTGATCGTCAGCAACGGCACCCTGGGGCTGGGCGCGCCCCGGGGCGTCCCGCGCATCCACGTCTACCACGGCACGATGGTGGAGCACGTCCGTCGCGGTGAGCGGTCGCTGCGGCCGCGGGTCTTCTGGCCGCACATCGTGGGGGCCGCGGCGGCGGAGGCCGGGGCCGCGGTCGGTGCGACGACCGTCGCGGTGAGCGACACGACCGCCGCCGAGGTGCGCCGCTGGTACCGGGAGCGGGTCGATGCCGTCGTGCCGTTGTGCGTCGACCACGAGCACTTCCGTCCGCGTGACCGAGCGGCCGCCCGGGCCCGCTTCGGACTGCCGGCGGACGAGCGTCTCGCGCTCTACGTCGGGCGCCTGGAGGAGCGCAAGGGGTCCGACCTGCTGGATCCCGTCTGCTCGCGGGCCGGCTTCACGCTGGCCGTCGCCGGACCCGATCGTCCCGCGACCGGTCACCACCTCGGGGCGCTCGGACACGACGACCTGCCCTGGGCCTACGCCGCCGCCGACGTCCTGCTGTTCCCGACCCGCTACGAGGGCTTCGGGTTCATCGCGATCGAGGCGGCCGCCTGCGGCATCCCGGTCGTGACGACGCCGACCGGGTGGGCGGCGTCGCTCTGCGCGCGGGTTCCCGGGTACGCGCCCTTCGTCGTCGAGCCGCGGGAGGACCTGCTCGTCGCGGCGCTCGAGCGCATCGCGACCGGGGCCGGCCCGCCCGTCGAGGCGGCGGCGGCGCTGGTGCGCGAGGAGCACGGGCTGACCCGTTGGCAGGAGCGGTGGCGCGCCGTGATCGCGGGCGTCAGGCGAGGGTGACGGGGCGCGGCGCCGTCGCGTCGCGGTCTGCTGCGGCCAGCAGCCCGAGCATGAGCCCGACGATCAGGCTCATGCGGGGCTCGGCTCCGATGAACGTCGCGGTGGTCTCGGCGATCGCGAGACCGAGGATCGCGACGCCGCCGGCCAGCCCGGCGGCCGCGATCATGCGGTCCGGGTGGCGGCGGAAGATCCGGGCCCCGACGAGGACCGCGGTCAGGATCAGGCCCACGTAGGCGATCAGGCCCAGCAGCCCGAACTTCATCCAGAACCAGAGGGTCGCGACATGGCTGTAGAGGTGGCCGTCCGGATGCTCCACGGACAAGGGGTGCACGGCGCGCCACGGCACGCCGATGCCGAGCCCGGCGAGGGGGGACTCGCGGACCGCCGCGACCACGTTCTTGCGCTCGCCGATGCGGTAGCGGTCCTCGGCGTTGGCGAGGACCTTGCTGGGGCTCAGCTGCTCGACGCGTTCGCCCAGCGGCCCGCTGAGCTCGACGGTGCTGCCGTTGCTGAACGCGACGACCAGCGCCAGGACGACGACGGTGACGGCGGGGATGAGGAGCCGGCGGGTGTTCGGGGAGGTCGCGATGAGCACGATCACGACGACGCAGGCCACCGTGGCGATCCAGTAGCTGCGACGGTAGGAGAACAGCAGGCACGCGATGGCCAGCGGCGTCGCGGCGATCGCCCACTTCGAGATCGGGACGGACGAGACGCGCGCGGCGAGCACGCCGAGCAGGAACGTCATGACCACGAAGTTCGCGGTCGACTCGAGGTAGGTGGCCCGTTCCCCGTTGACAGCGACCGGCGTGATGGCCAGGGCCAGCAGCAGGAGGCCGACGACCGCCTTCCACGCCGCGACGACGGTCAGCCACCGCAGGACGCGACGCAGGTCCCGTCGTCGGTGGAAGGCGTGGGCGGACGCGAACGGCGCCAGGAGCAGCAGCAGCGGGGTGCGCGCACCCTCCAGGATGGCGGTGCCGTCCGCGCCGCCGGTCGAGCCGGTCACGACACCGGCCAGGATCGCGAACCCGAGGACGACCAGGGGTGCGGAGAAGGGTCCGGGGCCGTGGAGCCGGTGCCGGTGCAGCGCGTCGGCGACCACCGCGACGAGCGCCACCGCCAGCAGCGCCTCGAGCGGGAAGGCCTTGAAGCCGGCGATCCGGCCGTAGAGCCGTTCAGCGACGCCGGTCGCCCATCCCGGATCCTGCTCCACGAGGACGACGAGCGTCGCGATGGTGCCGACGGCGGCGACGGGGCGCGCGAGCAGCGCGACCGCGAGGACGGCGGCGGCCGCTGCTGCGATCGCGGTCGCGCCCAGCCGCTGCAGGGCCAGGATCGCGAAACAGGCGCCCAGCAGCCCGAGGACGATGCCCACCGGGGACAGCGGTCGCCTGGAGAGCGCAAGGCTGCCCATCGGATCAGCGTACAAGCGGCGGGTGCCGCGCGTCCGGGTAGCATGCCCCGTCCATGGAGTTGAGCTCGGAAGAACGCGCACTACGGCAGGAGGCCTCTGCTCTGGTCTCCGCCGCGCGCGTGCTCCGCGAGCGCTGGTGGATCGTCGCGGGTTCGGTCGCGGTCTGCCTGATCATCAGCCTGGGGCTGTCACTCACGGCCACCAAGGAGTACAGCGCCACGTCGCGGTTGCTGGTCGGGCAGGCGACCACCGACCTCACGGCCCTGATCGACTCCGGGTCGGTCCGGACGCTCGACCCCCAGCGGGTGCAGGGCACGGCGCTGAAGCTCGTGACCAGCACCGAGGTGGCCGGACGCGTCAAGGAGCAGTTGAAGCTCCCGGACGATGCCGACAGCCTCGCCGCGCAGGTGAGCCCCGAGGCCGAGGCCGACACCGATCTCATCTCCGTGACCGCGACCGATCCCGACCCGGAGCGGGCGAGAGCGTTGGCGAACGCGTTCGCCAACGAGTACGTGGCGTACCGCACAGCGGCCGACCGTCAGCGGCTGGCGGAGGGCGAGCGCCTGCTGACCCGCCAGATCGCCTCGCTGTCGGCGGACGACGTGACGCAGCGCGCGCAGCTCTCGCAGGCGCTCCAGAAGATCACGGCCCTCCGCGTGGTGAGCACCGGTGACGCGGAGGTCGTCGACCGCGCGCTCCTGCCGGGCACGCCGACCTCCCCGAAGCCCCGCCGCGACGCGATCCTCGGGTTGATGTTCGGGCTGGCGATCGGGATCGGGATCACGTTCATGATCGATCTGTTCGACCGGCGGGTGAAGTCGATCGAGGACTTCGAGGACCTGTATGGCTTCCGTGCGCTCACCAGCATCCCGCTGCGGCCACGCGATCCCACGACGCAGCGTGACCGGCAGGCGGCGCTCGAACCGTTCCGGATCCTGCGCAACGGATTGGGACTGCTCGGCGGCCCGGGAGAGGTCCGCGTCGTCCTGGTGAGCAGCGCGGTGCCCGCCGAGGGCAAGTCGACCGTCGCGGCCGGCCTGGCGCGGGCCATCGCGCTGTCGGGGCAGAGCGTCGCGCTCGTGGAGGTGGACCTGCGGCGCCCGACGTTCCACCAGCAGTTCGATCTCGGCGGCGACACGCGTGGCCTGACCTCCGCCCTCGTCGGCGGCATCCCCGTCCGCGACCTGCTGCGTCCCGTGCTCCCGGGGCTGCGCACCCTCCAGGTGCTGCCGTCCGGTCCGCTCCCGCCGAACTCCGCCGAGCTGCTGCGCAGCCCCGAGATGGGCGCGCTGCTGAGCGAGCTGGCTGCCGAGGTCGACGTCGTGATCCTCGACGCGCCGCCGCTGCTGCCGGTGGCCGACTCCCAGGTGCTGCTGGACCACCCGCAGGTCGACGCTTGCCTGATCGTGGCGCGCGCCTACCAGACCACCCGCGACGAGGCGCGCCGCACCCGTGCGGTCCTCGACCGTCACCGGCTCCGGAACCTCGGTCTCGTGGTCAACGGCATTCGCGGACTCGACTCGGGGTACGACTACTACGGCTCGTCCGAACCGGACGCGCAGGGAAGCACGCGCATGTCGCGCGCCTGACGCACCCGACGACGGACGACAACGACGACCACGAAGGAGCGAGATGGGCGAGACGGTGCTGGTGACAGGGGGCGCGGGGTACATCGGCGCGCTGTTGTGCGACGAGTTGTTGCAGAGCGGCCGCGAGGTCCGGGTGCTCGACTCGCTGCTGCACGGCCAGGAGGACGTCGCGGCGGATCTCGAGGCCAAGGGCGTCCAGGTGCACCGGGCGGACATGCGTGACGCGGAGGCGCGCGAGCGCGCCATGAGCGGTGCCGACGCGGTCGTCCACCTCGCCGCGATCGTCGGCGATCCCGCATGCGCCCTGGACCCGGAGCTCTCCAACGAGGTGAACGTCGGGGGAGCCCAGGCGGTCGTCGCGGACGCGCAGCGTCTCGGGGTCGGGCGCCTCGTGTTCGCCTCCACGTGCTCGAACTACGGTCGCATGGCGGATCCGACCGTGCCGATCACGGAGGAGGGGGAGCTCGCCCCCGTGTCGCTGTACGCCGAGCAGAAGGTCGGGATCGAGCAGGCGCTGCTGGGCGGCGACTTCGGCGATCTCAAGCCGACCTGCCTGCGTTTCGCGACGGTCTACGGCGTCGCCCCGCGCATGCGGTTCGACCTCACCGTCAACGAGTTCACCCGTGACCTCTGGGCCGATCGCGACCTCGAGGTCTTCGGCGAGCAGTTCTGGCGTCCCTACGTGCACGTCAAGGACGCCGGCCGGGCGGTGCGGACCGTGCTCGACGCGCCCGAGGAGAAGGTCGCCGGGCAGGTGTTCAACGCCGGGCGTTCCGGCGAGAACTACCGCAAGCTCGATCTCGTGCAGGAGATCGCCAAGAAGACCGACTCGGGCAACGTCTCCTACGTCAAGCGCGACGAGGACCCCCGCGACTACAAGGTGAGCTTCGACAAGATCAAGGCGGTGCTCGGCTTCGAGACGCTGATGACCGTCCCGGACGGGATCGGCGAGATCATCGAGGGCCTGGAGGCCGGGCTGTTCGGTGACCCGTTCGACGGGAAGTTCAAGAACATCCCGTGAGCGGGTCGGAGGGCTTCCCGCAGATCCCGCTGTTCGACCTCCAGCTCGAGCCGGAGGATCTCGAGGCCGTCGCGCAGGCGCTGCGCTCCGGCTGGCTGGCGCCCGGGCCACGCACCGAGGCCTTCGAGCGTGCCTTCGCGGAGCACCTCGGCTGCGCGCACGGTGTCGCGGTCTCCTCGTGCACGGCGGCCTTGCACCTCGCGTACCTCGCGGCGGGCGTGGGGCCCGGGGACGAGGTGATCGTGCCGTCGATCACGTTCGCCGCCACCGCCGCGGCCGTCGTGTACGCGGGCGGGACCCCCGTGTTCGCGGACATCATCGGGCCGGAGGATCCGTCGCTGGACCCGCAGGACGTCGCCGGCCGGATCACGCCGCGGACGAAGGCCGTGGGCGTCGTCCACATGGCGGGATACCCGGCCCCCGTCCGCGAGCTCCGCGCGCTGTGCGACGAGCACGGCCTGGCCCTGATCGAGGACGTCGCCCACGCGCCGGACGCCGCGGTCGATGGGCGCAGACTCGGGACCTTCGGGCTCGCCGGGGCGTTCAGCTTCTTCTCCAACAAGGTGCTCTCGGTCGGCGAGGGCGGACTGCTGGCGACCGACGACGACCGGGTCGCCGCGCTCGCCCGGAGGCTGCGCGACCACGCCCTGTCCTCGAGCGCGTGGGAGCGCTCGCAGGCGACCGAGCCCGCCGGCTACGACGTGTCGGAGCTCGGCTTCAACTACCGCTGGGACGAGCCCCGTGCGGCGCTGCTGCTCAGCCGGATGGGCCGGCTGGAGCGCGATGTCGCGCGACGGCGCGAGCTGTCCCTCGCGTACCGCCGCGCGCTGGCCGACGTGCCGGGCGTCGTGCTGCCGTACACCGACGATGCCGTCATGCGTTCCTCGTGCTACGTGATGCCGATCGTGCTGGAGGACCTCGACAAGCAGGGACCGTTGCGGATCGCGCTGCGGGAGCGCCACGGGGTCCAGACCTCGCTGCTGTACCCGTCGGTCCACGAGTTCACGGCCTACCGCGAGCGCTGGCCCGGCATCTCCCTGCCGCACAGCGAACGCTGGTCGCGCACGGAGGTCACGATCCCGCTGTTCCCGCACATGACCGAGGAGCAGCAGGGCCGGGTCGTCGCGGCCATCCGGACCGAGCTCGCCGCGCTGGACGGGGGCGCGTGATGGCCTGGGACCTGCCGGTGCACGACGTCAGCATGCCGGAGTCCGACGTCCAGGCCGTCCTGACCGCCTACCGCGACGGGTGGCTCACGATGGGGCCCCGCTCGCAGGAGTTCGAGCGCCGCTTCGCGGAACGGACGGGCTCCGCGGTCGCCGTGGCCGTGTCGAGCGGCACCGCCGCGCTGCACCTGTCGCTGATCGCCGCCGGTGTCGGTCCGGGGGACGAGGTCCTGCTGCCGGCGCTGAGCTACGTCGCCGCGCCGGCGACCGTCCGCGCGGTCGGCGCGACGCCGATCTTCGTCGACAGCGTCGGCCCGGGTGACCCGAACCTCGACGTCGACGACGCGCTCGCCAGGATCTCGCCGCGGACCCGGGCGATCATGCCCGTGCACCTCGCCGGGTACGCCTGCGACATCGAGGCGGTGGCGGGGCTGGCGGGCGAGCACGGCCTGGTCGTGGTGGAGGACTGCGCCCAGGCGATCGGAGCCCGATCGACGGGCGGCGCGCCGGTCGGGACGGTCGGGACGCTCGGCTGCTTCTCCTTCTCGGCACGCAAGCAGCTGACGACCGGCGAGGGCGGCATGGTCGTCTCCGACGACGAGACCCTGGCGGCCAAGGTGAAGTCCCTGCGCTCCCACGCGATGACGTCGGTGACGTGGGACCGCCACCGCGGTCACGCGGAGAGCTACGACATCCTCGACATCGGGTTCAACTACCGCCTCGACGAGCCACGTGCCGCGCTCGCGCTCGCCCGGCTGGACCGGCTGACCGACGAGCTGGACGCCCGCCGCGCGATGGTGGCCGACTACCGTGCGGCGCTGGCCGACGTCGACGGGGTCTCGGTGCCGTGGACCGACGAGGACGTGGGGCGCGGCACGCACTACGCGTTCCTCGTCCTGCTGGCCGACGCCACGACCCGGGATCGCGCGGCGAGGGCGCTGGCCGGGCAGGGGATCGAGACGACCCGCTTCCCGGACCTGCCG
>NZ_JBFIGP010000022.1:0-26930 GCF_041602235.1 Paraconexibacter sp. | reverse complement strand
CGGGCTCCATCGCGGCCGACATCCGATCCACCGCTCGTCGCGTCACGCGCTCGTGCAGCTCGGAGCGGATCGCCAGGAGCTCGTCGCGCACCTGCTCGAGCTGGGCGTTGCTGAGCACGGCAGGCCCGCGCACCGGCGAGGTCTGGAACGCCTCGTAGGGGCAGTTCTCGACGTGGAAGGCCGCGATCTCGCGCTCGAGCTGCTGGATCTGGCGCTTGAGGTCGCGCCGCATGGGTCCCTCGTCGACCCCCGGGAGGTCGAGGATCGGCGGCAGCGGCGGCCGGGAGCCCGAGCCCTGGTCGGTACGGGTCATCGGGCCTCCCGCTCCTCCCGGCGGGCGGTGCGTGCGGAGCGCTCCATGGCGTCGGCCTCGTCCCAGCTGACCGCCCGGCCGCTGTCCCACGCAGGCGGGCGTCCTCCGGGCCAGTAGCCGACGGCGAGCGTCGCGAGGCTGCCGATCCAGGCGATGAACAGCGCCGGCGCGACCGGGATGCCGACCGCGGAGGCGAGGCCGGCTCCGATGCCGAACACCCCGAGGAAGCGCGTCAGCAGCCCGACCCGCATCGCCTCCAGCGACGTCAGGGAGACCCACACCCCGAACGCCAGCCCGGCCAGGCCCTGCACGACGTTCACCACCCGGCGGGTGCTCTCCTGGCGCCCGGCCTCCAGCAGGTCCTGTGCGCGGTCGAGGGTGCGCGGACCGGAGTCGACGAACTCCCTGCCGATGTCGCGGACCTGGAAGAACGTGTAGACGGTGCAGGCCACGATGATCACCGCGGAGACCGAGCCCGCCACGGCGATGAGGCCGCTGTGCGCCGGGTTGCGGCCCTTGATCGCGCGGTAGAAGAAGACGGCGATCGCGATGACCAGCAGCAGGCCCAGCGAGCGCAGGACGAGCGCGGCGACCTGACCGCCACCGCTGCCGCCCACGTCCAGCAGGAACGTGCGGTCGTTGGCGGCCCCCGCCTGCCGGCCGACGTCGCTGGCGCCGATCGGCAGCGCGGCGAACGTCGCGACCACGGACAGCAGCCCGAGCGTCCCCGCCACGCGCCCGTAGCGGCGCTCCTGCTCGGTGTCGACGGGCGGGATCTGGGCGACGTCGCGGCCGCCGTCGTCGTCGCGAACCTGCAGCTGCGGCATCAGGCGACCTTCCTCGAGCCGAACGTGCGCACGCGCCGCGTGAGGCGGTCGGCGAACGCGGGGACGTGGACGTGCGCGGAACCGTTGACACCGCGATCGAGCCGCTCGGCGAGGACGGGCACGATCGCGATCGCGACCAGGACGCAGAGCATCAGTTCGAGCGCGACCAGCCAGCCGAGCTGGCTCAGCATCGAGAGCCGGCTGGCGATCAGCACACCGAACCCGACCGCGACCGTGGATGCGGACAGCAGGACGGCGGGCGCGATCTCACGGTGCGCGTCCTCCCGCGCGCGAGCCGGGCTGAGCCCGGCGCGGCGGGCTTGTCGGTAGCGCATGTCGAGAAGCATGCCGAATTCGACCCCGACGGCGAGCACCAGGGGCTCGAGCGCGGCGCCCAGCGGCGTCAGGCGCAGATCGACCACCCGCAGCACGAGCGCCGCGAGCCCGGCGGCCACCAGTGCCGGACCGAGCACGATCACCACGCGCCGCACATCGCGCCAGGCCGCGAGCAGCGCCACGGCGATGAGCAACGCGGCCGCCAGCAGCAGCTCCGGGCGGGTGGACTCCAGCGCGTCGGTGCTCGCCGCCGCAGCGGTCACCAGCCCGGTCGCGGTCGCCTGCGTGCCGTCCGGAGGGCCGGCCATCGCCGACCGGATGCGATCGACGATGCGGCCCTGCTCGGCGACGCTCACCAGCGGGATCCCGAAGCTGAGCTCGGCCACCTTGCGGTCCCGGGAGATCACGGCGTCGGTGAAGTAGCGGGGAAGGAGGCGCAGGATGCCGTCCACCGCCGCCCGGTCCATCGTCGCGGGCTGGTCGCCGGCGAACACGAGGTCCGCGAGATTCGGTCCCGGCTGCAGGCGGCGATCGGCGCGGAGCGCCCGATCGCGGACCTCGCCCACCCAGGCGACGACGGCGGGATCCGTCACGTCGTCCGCGCGCACGGCGATGCGCACCTGACCGCTCGTCCCGAGATCGCGCTGCAGCGCCTCGACGCCGCGCAGCTCCGACAGCCCGGACGGCGCGAGCGTGCGGAGGTCGGTCTCGAGTCGGGTGCCGCCGCTGAGCGCCAAGCCGCCGAGAGCCAGGCCCGCCATCACGGCGAGCAGCGCCGGCGGGGGCGCGACCCAGCCCAGGCGTGCGCGGCTCGGGAGGGCGAGCGGGACGGTGACCCCGCGATCGGTGTGCGCCAGCAGCGCCGGTCCGACCAGCAGCACCGCCGCGACCGACGTGACGGTCCCCAACGCCAGGAAGGCACCGAGTCGATCCAGGAGCGGCACCGAGGTCGCGACGAGGACGAGGAAGCCGAGGGACATGGCCCCGGCGGCGAGGACCAGCGTGGGCCCGACGGACCGGCGCGCGCGGAGCGCGGCGGCCTGGGCCGTGATCCCTCCACGGCGCTCGTGCCAGAAGCGGGCCTGGAGCTGGATCGCGAAGTCGAGCCCGAGGCCCAGCACGACGGGGAGCGCGGCGACGGTCGACACCGAGAGGCCCAGGCCCAGCGGCCAGCTGAGCCCGGTCGCGATCACGGTGCCGCCGAGCGCGAGCACGAGCGGGATGAAGCGGCCTCGGCGCCGACGCAGCGTCAGCAGCAGGAGCATGAGCATGGCGAGGACCGCGATCGGACCGAGACGCAGGATCTCGCTGCGCGTCTCCCGCTCCAGCGCTGCCGCCAGCAGCGGGAACCCGCCGACCCCGGTGCGGACGCCCTCGAGCTTCGCCGCCGTCGTCAGGGAGGCCATCCGCCGCCCGAGGGCGAGGGTCCGTTCCTCGCCCAGCCCGGGTTCCGGGCGCACGATGATCAGGGCGTGCTCGGCGTCCGGGAAGAGCCAGCGGAAGCGCTGCTTCGGCTCGACGCCCGAGCCGAACACGACGCCGTCGACGTAGGAGCGATTCGTGAGCGACGGCAGGCCGACGGAGCCGAGCCGGACCATGAGGTCCTCGTAGTCCTTGGCCTTCGCGCGGATGGTGCGCTCGCGCGCCGCCGCCGCGCGCCGGTCGGCTTCCGCACGGCCGGCGCCGGCCGCGAGTGCGGCCGCGCGCGCGGCGTCGGCCTCCTTCCGGGCCTCGTCGTCGACCGCCCCGAGCTCTCGCTTCAGCACCGTCTCGGTCTGCGCGATCGTCTGGTTCAGGAAGGTCGCGGGCCCGTACACGGCACGCACGCCGTCCAGGCGCGAGAGCCGCCCCTCGAGCTCCAGCAGCTTCACCAGGCTGCTCGAGGAGAGCGTCCGCGAGAGGTCGGCGCCCAGCGTGATGACGATCGGCTCCGCGCCGAAGCGCCGATCGAGCGTGCTCTGCGCACGCCCGATCGATGAGCCATCGCCGACCAGCAGGTCGGTCGACGCTGCCTGCGGCAGCTGTGTCACGCCGGCGATGGCGGCGACGAGCAGAGCCGCCGCGACGACCAGCGTCCTGCGCGCGCGCACGCGTCCTACTTGTCGGCTTCGACTCGTGGGTACTGCCCGTCGGAGGAGGACTCCTTGCCGACGGCGCCGGGCTTGGGGTACGAGTTGGTACGCACGTTGTAGAACGCCTCCCCACCCGTCGCCTTCAGCAGCGTCTCCAGGACCTGCCGCTGCGTCGTGGTGAGCCCGGAGAAGACCTGCGGTCCGCCGACCGGGAACACGCGACCACGCGCGCCGACCGCGTCGCGGCTGGCGAACAGCGCCGGGACGTTGGTGAAGAACGCGGTGATGTCCGGCGCGTACGGCTTGAAGTAGGCGAGCATCGGGTTGAGCTGGCGCAGCAGCGCGTCGGTCGGCCGCACCAGCTTGGCCAGGCTCTTGGACGCCGGGGTGAGCTCCTTGAGGAGCGGATCGATCCGCTCCAGGAACGGCTCGAGCTCCGCGAAGAGCGTCCGCGTCGTGCGCGACGTCGGCTCGAGATCGCGGATCGCCGGTGCCAGGTCGATCGCTGCGAGCCGCAGATCGCGGACGGTGGGCGTCGCCCGGGCCGAGAAGCCGGCGAGCGTGTTGACGCTCTTCCGTGCCCGGTCGAGCGTCGCCGGCAGCTCGGCGATCGCGTCACGCAGTCGCGCGTCACGATCGGCGGCGGCCTCCGCCGTCGTCTTGGCGTCGGTCACCAGGCCGCGGAAGGCCGCCTCGCGCTCACCGAACGCCTCGAGGACCTCGCCGGTGTTGTCGATCAGCGCCGCGAGCTGCTGCTTCTGCGGCTCGAGGACGTCCATGAGGCGACCGCCGCTGGCGACCGCGGGCTTCATCGCCCCGAAGGTCCGGTTCAGCTCGCCGCCCTTGCCGTCGAGACCGCCGCCCAGGCCGCGCATGTTCCTGCGGACCTCACGACGGGTCTCCGGGTCCATCGTGGAGAGGATCCGCTCGAGCGGCACGGACTCCTGGTTGGCCTCCAGCGGCAGCGTCGCCCCCGAGGGCAGTTTGCCGGTCTTGGGGTTCCCCGGCACGACCTGGAGGTAGGACTCGCCGACCAGGGTCTTCGTGCGCACCTTGACGGTGGCGTCCCGATACAGCTGCTGGTGATCTTCCTTCTCGATCTCGAACTTGACCTCCGACAGCCCGCCCATCGGCTCGACGGTCCGGACGCGCCCGATCTTCACGCCGTCCCGACGGATGTCCGAGTTCGGGACGAGGTTGAAGGAGTCGGGCACCAGGGCCTTGGCGTTGTACGGGTCGTTGAGGCGCAGCCGGCCGCCGGCGGAGACGAACAGGTACAGGAACATCGCGACGCAGACCAGCGCGAAGCCGATGAGGCCGAGGGTCTTTCCGCGGAGGTTGTTGACGCGCATGACCTACTTCCTGTCCTGAGGCTTGGCGACGCCGCCGAGGCTGTCCGTGCACAAGGGAAGCCTGCGGAGGTTGGAGCCCGGCATCAGTGCTCCAGGCGTGTCCGAGTCGTACGTCAGCTGGGCACGCGGGAAGGCGCCGTAGGCGTCCTCGAACTTCAGCACCGACTGCGTGTTGGGGAAGAAGCGCTGCAGCTCCTTGATGCACGTGTCCGTCTGCATGGTCAGCCGGTCGTACGCCGGTGCCTGCCGCTCGAGTCCCTGGAACGCCTGCAGCAGGGAGGTGGAGGTCGGAGCGAGCTGCTTGGCCATCTTGTCGAGCTCGGTCACCGCCGGGCGCAGTGCGCGAAGGGCGGGTCGCGACTCGCGCCCGAACTTCTGGAGCGCGTCGAGACCGGACTCGAGGTCGGCGGCGACGGGTTGCAGGCTACGCAGCGCCGGGTCGAACTCACTCGACAGGGTGCGGACGCTCGCGAACGAGCTGCGCATCACCGGCAGCAGCCGGGCGATGCTGGTGAACGTCTGCCCGAAGCGCTCGTCGTTGCGGGCGAGCTCGCCGAGCGTCGCGTTGCCGGCCGTGACGAAGGTGTTGAGCTCCTTGTCCTTCTTGGCGAGCGCGTCGCTGAGGGTGCCGAAGTTGTGCACGAGCCGGCGCACGTTGCGCTCGCGGCGCGCCAGCACCTCGGTCGTGCGTTGCGCGACCTTGAGGAAGGGCGCGGTCGCGGCGAAGGTCTCCCGCAGCTTCACCCCGCCGTCGTCCAGGCCCTTGCTCAACTCGCTCAGGAGGATCGTCATCCGTTCGCGGGTATCGGCGTTGAAGGTGTCGAGGACCCGCGAGATGTCGACCGGCGTGCTCGTCTGCTCGCCGGCGATGATGTCCTTCTTGGTGGCCTCGCCCGCGCTCTTGTCGCCGCGGTCGATGACGTTGACGTACAGGTCCTGCAGTGGGGTGACCGGACGGATCCGCATGCGGGCGTTGCGGAAGATCGGGCCCCACTTCTCCTCGATCTTGAGCGTCAGGACAGCGCGCCCGTCGACGAGCTTGGACTCGGAGACGACACCGACCTTGACGCCGTTGATGCGGACCTGATGGCCTCCCGGGAAGACGCCCTTGACGTCGTCGAACTCGGCCCTGACCTCACGGTAGTCCTCCCACGGCCGGGAGAACGTGAGGTTGCGGAAGATGCCGGCGAACGCGGCGACACCGAGGACGGCGAGGATCAGGAAGAAGACGAACGGACGGAGCGACCGCCTGATCTCCAGCAGCAGCCGTGAGTTCACAGGGCACCTCCGATCGCATCAGCGAGCTTCTTGACGAGTGTTGCGGCATCGCCGCCGCCGGACGGCGCCCGGGACGATCCCGACGACGTGGTGGACGGCCGCGGGCGGGAGGACAGGCGCTGCTTCTTGGTCGCCGGGCCTCCACCGAGGTACGCGGCCGCTATCGCCTGGAGATCCGAGCAGTCCAGCGTCGGCGATCCCTGGAGGATGTCCGTGTAGCACGGCATCGCGCCGATGGCCTTGTCGCTGGTCTCGATCGCGTGGAACCGCTGGACGTGGCCGCGGCTGTCGAACTGCTGGGAGCTCGACTGCACCGCCGCGAACGTCGGGCCGATCGCCTGGAACATCTTGAGCCCGGTCACGTCGCTCTTGGTGTCGAGCGCCGGGATCAGCTTGTCGTTGAGCCGGTCGAACGTCGGGTCCAGGCCGTCCATCAGCTTGACCCCGGAGGTGCCGGCGGCTCCCAGCCGCGACAGCGCCGGACGCAGCGACCGCAGCATCGGATCCGTGCGCGCGAGCAGCGGGGTCAGTTCGCGCAGCGCAGGGCGCAGCGCTGCCGACGCGTCGTCGAGCTTGCGCGAACCGGGCCGCAGATCCTCGGCGATGGGGTCGAGCTCGTTCAGCGTGGTGCGGAGCCGGACCATGGTGGAGCGGGTGTCACGCAGCGTCGCCGGACCCTGCTGGAGCATCTGGCCGAGATCCGCGCGTCGCGCGGCGGTGACGCCCAGGGCCACGTTCCCGTTGGTGATGACCTGTCCCAGTTCGAGCTCGTTGCGGGCCAGTGCGCCCATGAGCCTGCTCGAGTTGCGGATCACGCGGGTGAGGTCGCCCCGCTGGGTGCCGCGCAGCGCGTCGAGGCCCGGTCCGACCTGTCGCATGGCGGGGCCGAGGTTGTCGATGGTCGGGCCGGCCTGCGAGTCCTTCTCGGGGTCGAACCCCTTGTCGAACTCGCGGAAGATGGCCTGCATGCCCGACCGGCTCGGTGCGTCGACGGAGGCCAGCACCTGGTCCAGCTCCACCTGGGCCGTGGTGCGCTCCATGGGGATCGTCTCGTCGCCGAGCTTCTGCGGGTCGGCCCCGGGCTCGAGCTCGATGTAGAACGCGAAGCCCAGCAGCGTGCGCCAGTAGATGCTCGCTCGGGCGTCGCGACGCAGATCGATCTCGCCGTTGTCCTTGTTGATCCGCATGGTCACGACGACGCCCTCGCCGTTCTCACGACGGTCGACCTTCTCGACCTTGCCGACCTTGACGCCGCGGACGCGGACCGGGGTCTTCGGGGAGACGTTGGCCGCCGTGCGGAACTCGGCCTTGATGGTGTCGCCGCCCTTCGGCAGGAACGGCAGCGTCCCGCCGAGGAACGCGAACATCATCACGAGACCGAACAACCCGAGGAAGAGCGCCCCGTTGCGCATCAGCTTGGGCCGGTGCGTGCCGGGGATGAACTCGAACCGCTTCATGAAGCCGCGCATGGTCAACCCTCCGGCGTCGCGTTGACCGTGCCGCCGGTGGGTGAAGGCGTCTCGGTGTTGGATGTGCAGGGCGGCGGATACGGGCTGCGGTTGGTGCCGGTCGCCCCGATGGCGGCAGCGGCACCCTCCAGACCCGTGACGGACTCCGGGGAGGGCGTGATCACGTTGAAGCGGAGGTAGCCGCCCTGGGCGTTGCCCCAGGCCAGGGCGTCCGTCCAGCGGCGACCCCACTCGATGAAGTCACAGCCGTAGCGGCCGAGCCGCTCGACGGTCGGCTTCGCGTTGTCGAGCGTCGACTCGAGCTGCGGCAGCAGCGGCCGCGTCGTGTCGAGCAGCTCGAGCGTCGGGATGACGGCGCGGTCGGCCAGCCTCAGCGTGGCGTCGGCGTCCCGGAGGCCGGGACGGGCCTCCCGCAGCAGTGCCGCCGTCTGACCGAAGGCACCCGGGCCGGCCTTCAGGACCGGACGCATGCGCGCCGCGAACCCCTCGGTCTCCTTCACCAGGGCGTCCACCGAGGGCAGCCGAGAGGACATCGTGGAGAACGTGCCGGGAGCGGCATCGAGCGTCGCGCGCAACTCGTCCCCGCGGTCGCTGAACGGTCGCAGGGCCTTGGCCTCGGGCGCGAACCCGAGCCGGATCTGCTCGCGGACGGGGTCCGCGGATGCCGCGGCGATCGCGCTGCCGCGAACGAAGTTGCCGGCGGCGTCCTGACGGTCGGCGATCGCCCCGAGGACCTCATCTGTACCACGGAGCATGTCCGGCGCGGCGCCGATCGTCTCGTTGAGATCCTCGCCGCGAGCAGCCATGCCCTTGCCGAACTCCCGCAGGAACTGCTGCGTCTTGACGCGCGTCTCCGGGTCGAAGGTCCCCAGGACCTCGTCCAGCGCACGCGTGGCCTTGGTCTGGCTCGAAGGGATGGTCGCGCCCTCGGGGAGCGGCTCGCCGCTCTTGCCGGAGCGGATGTCGACGTAGCGCACGCCGACCGCGCTTCGGGGCCGGACCTCGACCACCGAGTCGGACTTCAGCGGCTTGTACTTGGGGTCGATCTGGAGGTCGACCACCGCCTTGCCGTCGTCGACGCGCGGGTTGAGCACCTGGCCGACGATCTTGCCGCCGAGGCGCACCTGCGCATGGGGCGCGATGTTGTCGGCGTCCGTGAACTCGGCCTGGAGGTTGTAGTACCCCCGCCCGGGGATGCTGTTGGGCGCGTTGAAGCCGATCGCCACGAACACCAGCGTCATGCCGATGCCGAGGAGCCCGAGGGCGATCATGAAGCCACGGCCGCGCTGCTGAGCGGCGGGGCGCTCTTGGAAACGTGTTCTCATGGACCCAGGAGGTAGTTGAGGAGCTTCGCCGGGTCGCTCTGCGACGACCCTGACCCTGTACCGCGCTTGGTCTGGAGACCGCCGAGCAGTCCGCCGACGGCCTCCTGGACGGAGTCGCCGACGCCCTTGAGCCCGGACTCCAGCGCGTCCTTCACGGGCTTCTTCGGGATCGGGGACGGGGCGGGCTTGCTCGGAGCGGCGTCAGCCGGTGCCGGTGCCTTCGCCGGCTTGCGCTTCGTCGGTTTCGCCGCGCGTTGCTTGCGCTGCTTCGCCACGGGGACGGGCGCGAACTTCGAGATCGCGGAGGCCAGCGCCTCGGTGTCGAACATGATCCGCAGGCGGAAGTGATGGCCGAGGCCGTCCGCGTTGTCGGTCACGCGCGTCCACCCGTTCATGAACGAGATGAAGTCGATCCACCCGCGCTTCACGTCGAGCGTGTCGATCAGCGGCTGGGACTCGTCGGTGAACGTCGCGAGCCGCTGCGCGGTCGGCCGCAGCAGCTTGAGGGTCGGCGTGCTGCGGCGACCGAGCTTCGACAGGGCCGGCGCGACACGGGTCGCGGTGGCGAGGGTCTCCGAGGCGTCCTTCGCGAACTGCGGGGACCGCGCGAGCGTCGCCGCCAGCGCGGGTGTCGTCGCCCTGAGGTCACGGGCCGCGGGGGTCAGTTGCGTCGAGGCGGCCTGGAGGCGCTCGAGCGTCCCACGCAGCTGGTCGATCGCCTGCGGGGCCCCACGCACGGTCTCGCCGAGCTTGCTGCGGCGGTCCGCCACGGTCTGCAGGGCGTCGGCGGCGCTGTCGATGAGCGCGGCGAAGTCCTCACGCCCGGCGTTCACCGAGGCGATGACCCGATCGCCGCTGACGATGGCCCGCTCGAGCGCCTCGTTCTCGTCGTCGATGTCGGTCACGACCTGACGAGCGCTGTCCAGCGCGCGGGGCATCTCGTCGAGCGTGCGGTTGAAGTCCGCGCCACGGCCCGCCATGGAGATGCCGGCCTCGTTGATGAGGATGCGCAGCGCGCCGCGGGTGTCGGGATCGAGGATGTTGATGGCATCGTCGAGCTCGACCGGCACGTCGGTCTTGGACCTCGGGATCATCGACCCCTCGGGCTTCGGGCGCGACAGGTCGCCCGGATCCAGATCGATGTACTTCTCACCGAGCAGGTTGACGGGGCGGACCTTCGCGGTGGCACCGTCCCCGATCGGTGCCGCGCCCTTGTCGAGCTCCATCTTGACGACCGCGTTGTCCTGGTCGTCGAGGCGGATGTCCGTGACCTTGCCGGCCGCGACGCTGCCGATCTTCACGTTGTAGTTCTTCAGGATGCCGCCGGCGTCCTTGAACGTCGCGTATGCGACGTACTTGTCGTCGCCGCCGGTCTTGCCGGCGATCAGGATGGCGACCAGGAGCACGAGGGCCAGGCCGACCGCGGTGGGTGCGAAGCGCGAGATCATCGGTCGGACGGGTCCTTGGTGGGATCGATGCCATCGGGCGTGATGCCGCATTCGGGGATGAACCAGGACTTGCCCGCCTGGTAGCCCGGCGGTCGTGTCAACGCGTAGCCCTGGCCGGTGAGCTGCGTGAACTGGCCCGAGTTCACGGGCGGCGTCGCGCTCGATGCGGTCGCCGACGTGTTGGGCTGGATGCGGCCGTAGTGCCCGATGCCGTCGAAGTTGCTGGCCATGCTGGCCCAGACGGTCATCAGGCCGATCATCTCCGGCGCGTACGGACGGATGCAGCCGACCATCGGAGCCAGGTCGGCGAGCGCGGGCGTCGCCTTCGCCGAGAAGGGCTGCGAGCGCTCCAGGAGCGAGGTGATCGCGGGCGACGCCTGACGTGCGGTGCGGAACGTCTGCACCGCGACCGGCACCGTCCTGCGCAGCGACGCGAGCGACGGGCGCAGGTCCTTGGCGAGGCCGCCGAGCTCGCGCGCGCCGGGCTTGAGGTCGGTCAGCAGCGCGTCGAGGTGCCCGACGGAGGTGTCGAGCCGAGCCAGCGTGCTGCGCGTCTCGCGCATGGCGGGGGCGAACTCGTCGAGGGACCCCTTGATCCCGGTGGTGTTGCGCGCGAACTCGTTGAAGGTCGACGCCGCGACCTGCACCAGGCCGGAGAGATCGTTGCGGCGGGCGGCGAGCGTCCGCGTCACGCGGTTGGTGTTGGCGACGAACGCCCGGAGCGCGGGCGCGTCACGCACGAGGTCGTCGGCGAACCCGCCGACCGCCTCGAGTCCCGGGCCGGTCTCGGTGACCGCCTCGCCGAGCTCCTTCTGGCGCGGGCCGAACGTTCCTCCGGTGCCCTCGAGCATGCTCTGCAGGGACGCGCGGGTCTTGCCGTCGAAGGTGTCGAAGATCTGGTCGAACTCGGTGGCCTCGACCGTGTCCTTGTTGGTGATGATGCCGCCGTCGGGCAGCTCGGGAGCCGTCTTCGGACCGGGCTCGATGTCGATGATGCGCGTGCCGTTGCCGATCGTGGACCCGAAGCGCATGACCGCCTTCGTGCCGCGGTGCAGCGGCCAGACCCTGTCGTCGTCGATGCCGAGGGTGATGATCGCCTGGCCGTCGACGTTCTCGATCTTCTTGACCTTGCCGGCGTCCAGGCCGTCCACCCGGACGTCGAGGCCCGAGTAGACGCTGACGGCCTCCGAGAACACCGCGCGGATCTCGTGCTTCTGCGTCCGGGTGCCGTAGACCCACAGCGCGAAGACGACGAACGCGATGATCCCCACGATCACCCAGGGGTGATCGATGAAGTACGCGCCCGTCCTGCGAAGGCGTCCGCCTCCGCCGTTGTCCCCCTGCCCCGGATCGATGTCGACCCGAGGCGCCTGTGCCGTTGCCACTCCGAACTCCTCCCTTGGACCCCTGCTCGACCCTCAGCCGCCGACCGGCGCGTTGGGTTCGAGGCCCCAGAACAACATCGTCATGCCGGCTCCGAAGACGTGGAGCAGGATGAGGTTGAGAATCATCGACTTCGCCGTCGCTGTTCCCACGCCGACCGGGCCGCCGCTGGCCTTGTAGCCGTAGAACATCCCGAGCATCACGATCACGGTGCCGGTCACGAAGATCTTGAGGAACGAGTAGAGGTAGTCGATGGGCGTCGAGAACGTCCAGTGCACGTTCTCCCAGCCGCCCTGCGAGACCTCTCCGATCTGCAGGATCAGGATGAGGTAGTTGCCGACGTAGTGGAACGCGGTCCCGAGGATCCACAGGAAGGGGAACACCATCCACGCGGCCACCAGACGGGTCGCGACCACGTAGCGCATGGGGTTGATGCCCATGGACTCCATCGCGTCGATCTCGTCCTGGATCCGCATCGATCCGATCTCGGCGCAGAGGCCACATCCGACCTTGGCGGACAGGATGTAGCCCCACATGTACGGGATCATCTCCCGGATCGCGCAGTAGGACGTGAACACGCCCGAGTACACGGTGGCGCCATAGCCGCGAAGGACGTAGTTGGCCTCCGTACCGCAGACCACGCCCATCATGAACAGCATGAAGCAGATGATCGCGGCGGATCCCGTGACCAGGATCCCGGCCTGACGGATGATCTCCGCCGAGTAGCGCCAGACGCCGCGCAGCTCCATGATGGTGCGTCCGAAGAACGTGCCGATCTCGGCGGCCTCGCTCAGGATGTTCCGGACGGGGCCGCGGAAGCCGGCGCCCACACGGCTCCCGACGCTCGGGCCGCCGACGTCCCCGCGAAGGCGCGGAGCGCGAATGACTGATGCTTCCATCGTCGTCTCCTTCCGTGCCTTAGTGGAGGTTGCCGGTCTCGGGGAACGCGGCCAGCAGGACGTTCGTGAACAGCGAGTTGAACACCCAGATGCCGGCGAACGCGATCACGACCGCCTGGTTGACCGCTCGGCCCACGCCTTGGGCGCCGCCCTTGACGTTGAGGCCCTTGTAACAACAGGCGATGGCGATGATGAAGCCGAAGCCCGTCGTCTTGAGCACCGACCCGAACAGATCCGGGAACGTGAAGTTCGAGGAGAACGTCGCGACGTAGCCGGCCGACGTCTCGTTCCAGACGACCACGGTCGCGATCCAGCCGCCGAGCACGCCGAAGGCCAGCGCCAGGATGTTCATGAGCGGGGTCATGATCCCCAGCGCGAGGAAGCGCGGGGTGACGATGGTGCGCACCGGGTCGAGACCGAGGACCGCGAGGGCGTCGAGCTCCTCGCGGACCTTGCGTGCCCCGAGGTCGGCGCAGATCGCCGTACCGGCCACGCCCGCGATCACCATGCCGTTGATCCAGCCGGCGAACTCGCGGATCGACGCCATCACGAAGAACGCGCCCTCGCGATCGACGGTGCCGAAGATCTGGGTGAGGTTGGCGGCCTGCAGTCCGGGCGCGCCGAAGCCGAACGCGATGGTCGAGATGATCATCGGGATCAGGCACCGGCGGAGGATCAGCCAGGACTCCTCGACGAACTCGTCCTTCCAGCTGTAGGGCGGCGTGAACGTCGCCACCACGGCCTTGCCCGCGAGCAGCATCATCCCGGCGACCTGATCGAGGACGCCGAGCGGCGCCTCGGCCATGCGCCTGCCGCTGCGGCCGGGCGCGCGTGGAGGACCCTGCACCGGTGGTGCGACGGTCCTCTGTGCTACTGACGCCATGTGACGCTCACCTCTCGCATAGCTCCTCCCGAAGCTCCGACCACAGATCCCCTGACCTGGTCCCTCCTGTGGTGATCAGAGCCTGTCCGATCACCGTGCGGGCGGAAATCGCCCGTGGAGGGAGAACGCATCCCCCCCCTGGGGGAGAACCGACTCCCCCCGCGCCAGCCTCACGCCGGCGCGGCGCTACTCCATGCCCAGCGGCCCCGTCAACTTGCGGTTGAGGAACTGCTGGACGAACGGGTTCTCGGAGTTGAACATCTCCTCCCGTTCCCCTGCCTGCACGATCCGGCCCTTCCACAGCACGGCGAAGAACTCGCCGGCGAGCCGCGCGGACTCGATGTCGTGCGTGATGATCACGTAGGTGCCGCCGTGCTGCTCGTGCATCTGCGTGACGAGCTCGCACAGCAGCGCGGTGCGGACCGGGTCCAGGCCGGAGTCCGGCTCGTCGAACATGACGATCTCGGGCTCCAGGACGAGAGCGCGCGCGAAGCCCGCGCGCTTGCGCATGCCGCCGGAGAGCTCGTTCGGCAGCCGGCCCCCGGCGTGGGTGAGGCCCACGTCGGCGAGACGGGCGTTGACGATCTCCGCGATCTCGCCTTCGCCGAGATCGGTGTGCTGGCGCAGCGGGAAGGCGACGTTGTCGTAGACCGACATCGAGCCGAAGAGCGCGCCGTCCTGGAAGAGGATCCCGAACTTCTTGCGCACCTCGAGAAGCCGGCTCATGGTCATCTTGGAGAGCGACTCTCCGTGGACCATCACCTCGCCCTTGTCCGGGAACAGCAACCCGATGATGTGCTTGATGAGCACGGACTTGCCGGTGCCCGAGGGCCCGAGCACGACCGTGACCATGCCCTCGGGAATGCCGAGGTCGAGACCCTGGAGGATCTTCGCGCGGCCGAACGCCTTGTGGACGTTGCGCGTCTCGATCGACCAGAACTCGCCGGGCTCACGCTCCTGCAGGGTCACGGAGCCCTGATGCAACGCGTGCTCGTCGGTGTACTCGGCGGCCTGATCCAGCAGGGACATGCCCTCAGGATCCAGCTGCCGTCCACCGGCGAACTGCGCGTCCATCGCCGCTGATGCTCCGTTCTTCCCCAGCCCTCGAGCCATACGAGTCCTCTCCTCCTCGTTCACACGAGCGGGAGTTCGCGGGCACGGTGCCCCGCGGTCCTCCCACCGCTCGTGCAGCATATGCGGCCACCGACGGCGCCCGCTCGTTCCCAGGGGGGGATCTCCACCCCCCTTTTGGGCGGTCACGACAAACGGACGGTGCCCCGTGGGCGTCGTGCGCCCCGCCGAGCGATGGTCCGCGAGGTCAGCCGACGTCGCGGTTGCGCCGCGCGATCTGCGCCAGCACGTCGTCCTGCGTCAGCTCCTCGAGCCCGTTGGCGCGACGCCGGCGGTTGGTGATCTCCAGGAGATCCATCGCGTCCTCGGCGTCGAGCTCCATCTTCGCGGCCTGACGCTCGGCCGGATCCCAGTCGACGAGATCGGCGCCCGTCCCCCAGGTCATCTTCCCCAGCGCGAAGAAGAACGCGAACGTGCCGCCGAAGAAGATCAGGAGCATCCAGCCGATGCCGATCGAGGCCAGGGTCACCGGGCCAATGTACCTGTGTTCCCGGTGGCACGGGACGCCTTGGCACGAACGCGTCGTGGCCGCGGACCCTTTCGGGTTCGCGGCCACGTGAGCGTTCCCACAGGAGGAAGGCGTGCGGCGGGCGGTGCCGCCGCGGAAGATCAGGCGGTGACGCCGTCCTTCTCGGCGATCATCTCGCGGTACATCGGGAACAGCGGCTTCGTGAGCGGCACGAGCTTGAGGATCTTGTTGACCGGCCCCTTCGCCTTGACGTGCCCCTTGGCGAGACCGACCGCCAGGTTGTACTCCCCGCGCCAGTACTTGTCGGCGATGTCGGACGGCATGAACAGCTTGACGTCCGCGTCCTCGTTGTCCCCGCCGTCGACGACCTCGATGTTGTCGCCGTGCATCTTGATCAGCATCGGCGCTTCCGGATCCGTGTAGTAGATCTGCAGGTCGATGTCGGCGGTGGCCAGCTTCGGACCGACCTCGTTGTCCTTGGCCGCGCGGAACACGCCGCCGATGTACTTGTAGACCTCTTCGGTGTCCTTGAAGAACGGCACGACAGCCTCCTGAGTGGTTGATGCTCGAGTGCAACGACCGTAGTCGCGCCACGTCGAGCCGCCATCCCCCCGAGGGAGGATTCTCACCCCCCCTTCCGAGCGCACGGGCCGGCGGGCGCGCCGCGATCCCGCGTGCCTCGTTCGTCGACGCCCACACGCCGACGCAGGCCGTACGAAGCAGGCCGTCACCCGATCGGGGTAAGAAGTACCCGCCTGAGGGCCATGCGCGGGGGTCACCGCCGCACTACTGTTTCGCCATGGCTGTGGAGGCGCGCCGAGGGACGCTGCACCCTGCCGGTCCTCCGGTGCACTCCGTGCTGCGCGGAACCGAGAGCGTCTCGCTCGAGGAGATCAACCGCCGCTGGGGCCTCGTGATCGAACGCGAAGGCGTGGCCGGTGACCGCGTCGAGCGGGCGATACGTCGCGCGACACGCGACGGCGGCTTCGACGACGTGGACCCTCGCTGGGTCGACTTCCTCGCGAGCAACCTCCAGGTCTGCGCGTTCCTGTCGCAGGAGACCGCCCGCGTCCTCGACCGTGCCGCCGACCGCTGCCAATGGGGCGAGATCTCCCGCAGCATCACGCTCGAAGCCTCGATGCTCGTGCGCCAGGCACAGGCCCAGGTGCTCTACGCGATGGACCTCGAGCCGCTCAGCCGGGAGACACCGATGGACTGCGCCCGCGCGCAATGGCACGGCGGCCGCGCCTGGCAGCCCGCGCGGCAGATGCTCGAGCGGCTCTCCCTGCGCGACGACTGGGCGGAGATCCTGGTGGGCGTCAACCTCTGCTTCGAGCCGCTGGTCGCCCAGCTGATCAGGTTCGAGTGGGGGACGCGACTGGCCTCGGAACTGGGGGACACGACCACGCCGATCGTCGCCGAGGCGACGCAGATCCAACAGGCGTGGCTGCGGGACTGGACGGTCGCCACGCTGCGCGCGCTGCTCGAGCATCCCTCCCACGGCGAGGCCAACCGGTCCCACCTGCGGCGCTGGCTCGCCGCGTGGGGGGAGCGCGCCCGCGAGGCCGCCGCGGCACTGACCACGCTGACCGCCGACCTCCCGGATCCGGCTGCCGGCACCGAGTCCTACGCGCGCGTGTGTGACGATCACCGGGCGATCGTCGCCAGCCTCGATCTCGACGGGGGCCACGCATGACCCCCCGGGCGTCAACCGCGCTGGGCGTCCTGCTGCGTCAGCCTCACGTAGCGGGAGACGGCCTCGGCCCGGTTGCTGGCACGGAGCTTGCGCAGGATGTGCTTGACGTGGGACTTCACCGTGCCCTCGGACACGACGAGCTTGCGCGCGATGCCCCCGTTGGTCTCGCCCAGCGCCATCAGTCGGATCACGTCGAGCTCGCGAGGCGTGAGCAGCGCCTCGAGGCGGCTGTCGGCAGCGACGAACACCGCGGCGGCCGAGCGGGCGACCGACTGGTTCTCGTCGTCGAAGCGGGCGACCTCGACCTCGGCGTCGCAGAAGTCGTCCATGATCGCGAGGATCGACGAGTTGGCTCGGCGGACCTCCTGCCGCAGCGCACCCAGCCGCGTCAGCAGCACCGCCCGCTCGTACGCCTGGCCGAACCCCTCCGCGAACATCCACAGGAGATCGCGATCCACCTCGTCCACGGTGCGGCGAGCGACGTAGGCGTCGGCGTGGATCAGGCCGATCACCTCACCCTGCGGCATGATCGGAGCCGCCACGTACGAACGGGTCTTGGCGACCGCCGCGAGCTCGGGGTGGACGCGCGGATCGGCCGCGGCATCCGGGACCAGCACCGGCCCGCGGCGCCGCAGCATCTCCGACTCGAGCAGCAGGTGGTTGATCTCCAGCGGCGACGAGCGTCCCGTCCGCACGATCTCGGCCGCCCACTCGGGGTCGCCCTCGATGTGGCAGCCGTGCACCGTCCCCACCGCCCCGTTCATCGTGGTCAGCATGACCCGGTCGAAACCGCACCGGGCGACCTCCACCGGCAGCCGCGTCAGCATCTGCTCGACGTCGCCGATGCTGCGCAGCCGCGCGAGAGCTGCGTTCACCGCCGCGAAGCCTCGCAGCCGCCGCGCCTGACCCTCGTCGCGGATGTCGGCGAAAGCCCGCCCGTGACGCAACAGCAGTCGCGCGGCGACCGCGCGGCGACGATCGTGCTCCTCGCCGACCGACGTGTCCTCGAGCGTTCTTACCAACCATGCACCGGATTCGACGAGCATCTGTTGTGCGGATCCCACATCTCGCGGCTCCTGCACGCCGGTAGGGTCATCCGCGGCGAGAACCGCCGCGTCCCGCCAGATGTCGAGGACCGTCGCGGCGAGCCCCGGATCCTCCAGGGGCGGCCCATCGCTCCACTCCTGCTCCACCGAGCCCACCAGACTTCCTCCCGCATAGACGATCCAGCAGCAGCGACGATAGCGCCGGCCGACGCGGGGAGGCGTCGGCTCCGTCGCAGGAGGAGAGCCAGTTGACCGAGATGCCAGCCGGAGAGATGACATCCACAATGACCCCTATTGACCCACAGCGCATGGCGGAGTTGACCGCCGAGTTCTTCAACGGCGGCGCTCACGATCCGCTGCTCGGAGAGCGCCTCGCGCTGGCGCAGACCACCGTCCACATCCACTTCTCGGACGAGGCCGGCGTGACGCTCGACCTGACGAAGGCCCCGATCAACGCCGAACCCCGGATCATCGGGACGGCCGAGGTCGAGCTCTTCGGGACGCCGGAGCTCTTCGTCGAGATGGTGAACCGCCAGAAGCAGATGGCGATGGCCATCACGCGCGGCGAGCTCGCCTACGAGGGCCCCGTCCGCAAGTTCCTGCGGATCGTCCCGATCATGCGTTCGCTGGACTTCAGCATGTGGGCCGAGCTCCGGCCGGACCGTCCGAACGGAGCGGCGCCGTCGGAATCCGATTGATCTAGCCTGAAGGGATCGTGCCAGCCATGGGGGAGGTCGCACCGCTACGAGCCGCATCGCCACCGGCGGCAGCGTGGCCGCCCCGCGTCTCGGCGACGGCGACGGACCTGCGGCTCGGCGTCCGGACCGTCGAGGCCTTGGACCGCGCGGCGCGCGTCCTGGACTGGGACGTCTGGGATGGCGAGGCGGACGCCGAGCGCGCCACCCGCAGCCTCGTCTCGGTCGCGTGCGCCGCGGTCAAGGACCGCATTCGCGACGCGGGGGAGCTCGGGCGCGACGCCCTCGTCGAGCTGTGCGAGCTGCTCGTCGACCTGGAGGAGCTGCGCCGCGACTTCGACACCGCGGAGGTCGCCGACCGCCTGCAGGCGCTCACCGGCATGCAGGCCGGCCTCGCCCGACTTCGCGGCGTCGCGTCCGTCTCGGCGATGCTCGACCTCGCGCCGCTGGAGGTGTGCCGCTCCTGCGGCTTCGACCGCGCGATCCTGTTCCGGCTGCACGACAGCCAGCTCGTCGCCGAGGCCGTCCACTACGAGAACGACCCGGACGGCGCTGCGGAGCTCCTGGGCTTCGCGCGGGAGAACCCCGTCGCGCTGACCCACATGCTGCTGGAGACCGAGATGGTCCGCCGGAGGATCCCCATGCAGGTGCCGGACGCCAAGAACGATCCGCGCGTGTACCGGCCGATCGCCGACGCGTGCGACACGTTCTCCTACGTGGCCGCGCCGATCATGCCGGAGGGTCGGGTCATCGGCTTCCTCCACGCCGACCGCTACTACCAGCGGCGCATCGTCGACGAGTTCGACCGCGAGATGCTGTGGGCGTTCGCCGAGGGCTTCGGGTACGCGTTCGAACGCACGGTGCTCACCGAGCGGATGCGCGCCCAGCGCGATCAGGTCCGCGGGATGGTGCAGTCGACGGAACAGCTCATGAACGAGCTGTGCGACACGGAGATCGCCGTCGCGACCGTCGAGGGCGAGAACTCCGCGACCGTGGGGCGGGCCGCGGCGATGCTCGCGTCCTCCCCCTCCAGGATGGACCAGCTCCTCACGCGCCGCGAGGTCGAGGTGATCAAGCTGATGGCGGCCGGCGAGACGAACGCGGGCATCGCGAACCGGCTGGTCATCAGCGAGGGCACGGTGAAGTCCCACGCCAAGCACATTCTGCGCAAGCTCCGGGCCGCGAACCGCGCCGAGGCGGTGTCGCGCTACCTGCGGATCAGCGCGCTCGGCGACCGGCAGTAGCCGTGGCCGTCGAGGGTCACGATCTTGTCCGCGACGGCCGCCCCCAGATGCTCATCCCGAGTCGTCACGAGCAGGCTGGTGCCGCGTTCGGCGTGGACGGCCCGCAGCGCGTCGACGACGAGCCGCCGGGTGTCGGGGGCGAGCCCGTCCTCCAGCGCGTCGATCACGACCAGCGGCGACCTGAGCGCGAGCGCCCTCGCGAGCGCCAGGCGCTTGCACCCGTCGCGCCCGAGGTCCGTCGGGCGATCATCGGCACGCGCCTCGAGACCGAAGCGGGCCAGCTCCTGCCGGGCGATGTGCTCCAGCCGGCGCCGCGGAACGCGGCCCACCTCACGCATGGGGAACGCCACGTTCTCCAGGACCGTCGCCCGCTCGAACAGCCCGTAGCCGCCATCGCCCTGGAACACGACGGCGAGCCTGCGCTGCAGGGTGCGCCGTGCCCGCGCGCCCATGCGCGCGACGTCCTTGCCGGCGACCACGACCGCTCCTTCGTCGGCACGGTCCAGGCCGACCAGCAGCCGGAAGGCGAGCGTCTTCCCGGACTCGGCGGGTCCGACCAGGGCGACGGCCTCCCCCACGCGGGCGCCGAAGCTGACGCCGTCCAGGACCCCTCCGCCGGCGGCGCGGTACCGGACCTCCACGAACTCGAACGCCCACGCCATCCCCGCAGCTTCGCCGTGCAGCCTCGCGTCCCTGCCCCGCCATCCCACCTCCCTCGGAGAGCCCGTGTCCACACCGCCTGAAGTCCGCATCCGCGACCACCTCGCGCGGCGGGGCACGGGCACGTCGGTGGAGCTGCACCGCCTGATGGGCACGTGGGGGCTCGGCACCGAGGACGCAGGAGCGCGCGACGTGGTGGCCGCCGCGCTCGACGACGTCGGTATCACCGTGACCCCACGCATCGCCGATGCCCGCGCGGACCAGGTGATGACGCTGACGCTGACGCGACCGCCCGCGCCGTCCGAGACGCCCGCGCCGTCCGAGGCGCCGCCGCCCGCTCCGTCCGCGCCGCGGCAGGCACCGCAGCCGGTGGGCGTCGCCTCGCCGGCCCTCCCGCGCACCCTGCTCACCGTCGGGGCCTCCCTGCTCGTGCTCTCGCTGTTCCTGCCCTGGTTCCGCGGCGAGACCGGGGGGATCGCCGCGCCGGACCTGTCCACCGGGTGGCAGTGGCTCTCCGTCCTCGACGTCTACCTCGTCCTCGTCGTCGTGCTCACGGTGCTCCTGCTCGCTACGGACCTGATGGCCGACCTCGGCCCGCGGGCGGTGGCAGCGGCGGCGGCGCTCGCGTTCGCCGCCACGGCCCTGCGCACCGCGTCCCCACCGGAGGACCGCATCGAGGGGTTCCTCCTGGAGGTGAGCGTGAGGATCGGCCCGTTCGCAGCGCTGCTCGCGCTCGCGCTCGTGCTCGCAGGCGCTGCACTGCTGGTCATCTCTCCCGCCCGGGAGGGGACAGTCCTCCCTGATGGGCAGGCGCGGGGCGCGGCGCCGTCCTAGGGTCGGTTCGTCACCCCAGAACCGGAGGAGCCCCACCCATGACCACCACCGCCACCGCCGCGATCCTTCGCGAGATCGGCGAACCGCTGACCCTCGAAGAGGTCCAGGTCGACGCGCCCGGCGAGGGCGAGGTGCTCGTGCGGATGCGGGGTGCCGGCATCTGCCACACGGACGCCACCGGCATGGACGGCACGATCCCACTCCCGCTCCCGAGCGTGCTCGGGCACGAGGGGTCGGGCGTCGTCGAGGCGATCGGCGAGGGCGTCACCGACCTCGCGCCCGGTGACCATGTGGTGCTCTCCTTCGGGCACTGTGGCGACTGCACGTACTGCAACAAGGACCGGCCCGCCTACTGCGAGATGTTCGCGCCGCTGAACTACTTCGGCACGCGGATGGACGGGACCGTGACGATGCACCAGGGCGACGAGGACATCCACGGGTGCTTCTTCAGCCAGTCGTCGTTCGCGACGTACGCGATCTCGCTCGCGACCAACACGGTGAAGGTCGCCAAGGACCTCCCGATCGAGCTGCTCGGACCGCTGGGGTGCGGCCTGCAGACCGGGGCCGGCACCGTCCTGAACGTCCTGCGACCCGAGACGGGCGAGAGCATCGCGATCTTCGGCATGGGCGGCGTGGGCCTGTCCGCGGTCATGGCCGCGAAGATCGCGGGCTGCGACCCGATCATCGCGGTCGACATCAACGACGAGCGACTGGCGCTGGCGCGGTCCCTCGGAGCGACGCACACGTTCAACGCCAAGGAGACCAAGGACCTGGTCTGGGAGATCATGGGCGTCAGCGCGCCCGGCGTGCACTACGCGCTGGACGCGGTGGGCACCAACGAGGTCATCCGCCAGGCGCTGGAGTCCACGCGCACCCCGGCGGTGGTCGCGACGGTCGGCTTCCAGGGCCTGGAGCACGACATCACGATCGACCAGGGGCACCTGCTCGTCGGCCGGACGCTGACCGGCGTCATCGAAGGCGACTCCAACCCGCAGGACTTCATCCCCGCGCTCGTCGAGCACTACGCCAACGGGGAGTTCCCGTTCGACAGGCTCATCAAGACGTTCCCGTTCTCCCAGATCAACGAGGCGTTCGAGGCCGCGAACAGCGGCGCGGTGGTCAAGCCGGTCCTGCTGTTCGACTGAGCCGAACCCGCGAGCCCGGTCAGAGGGACTGGCCGGGCTCCCACGTGTCGTCCGTCGACGGACGCGCCGCCGGGGCCCCCTCGCGCTCCGCCTCGTGGGCCCGCACGTGCAACCCGAACTTGCGGCGCTGCTCCTCGATCCGCTGACGCTTGGCGTCACGGTGGCGCTTGCTGCCGTTCTGGTGCATCGTCACGGCGCTCGCGACGATCGGGCCGAACACCAGCGCCCACGTGCCGAGGACGAACGCGTACATGAACCAACCCGCTCCTCCGAGACGGCTGATCATCGACAGCCCGAGGATCGCGGGAATCACGAACCCCACGACGCACACGCCGATCAGGCCGATGCTCGAGAGCTGCGAGAACAGGTCGGCGAAGCGCTGGCGGAGTGATCCCTCGCGCGCGAGATCGTCGTGCTTCTTGGGATTCGGTGTCCGCATCGCTCGCTGCTCACGGTAGCGCTTGTCACCACGGCCGCGCACCTGTGGAACGTGAGCGCGTCGCGACCGGTCGGTCAGCCCGCCGGCTCGCTCCGGGACGCCGCGCGCCATAGTGTCGCCCCGTGCGCCACCGACCGATCGCCTTGCTCACGCTCGCCGCCATCGCAGGCTTCGCGCCCGCCGCGTCGGCGGCCCCACCCACGGTGCACGCCCACCGGGGCGGCGCCCTGTCGTTCGGTGACCCGGTGCTGCCCGAGAACACGCTGCCCGTCTTCCGCAACACCGCGGACCGGTTCCCGGGCACGTGGCTGGAGCTCGACAGCGTGGTGTCGAGCGACGGGGTGCCCTTCGTCATCCACGACTCGACCCTCGACCGCACGACCGACTGCGCAGGCCCCGTGGTGCAGCACACCGCTGCCGAGATCGAGGCGTGCCGCGTCGACGTGCTCGGAGTCAGCTCGACCCTCGCTCCCGCCCCCGCCGTGCCGGTGGTGCGCGTGCCGCGGCTGGCCGAGGTCCTCGCGTTCGCCCGCGAGCACGAGCATCTCGGCGTCAACATCGAGATCAAGCGCATCCCGGGCGACCCGGGCTACGTCCCGGGCGACGAGGCGTTCGCGACTTCCGTCCTCGACGTCGTGCGGGCTGCCGGGATCCCGCGCGAGCGGTTGATCGTCCAGAGCTTCGACCCGACGAACCTCGACACCGCGCGGCGCGTGCTGCCTCACGCGCAGCTCTCGTTCCTGACGCTCGCCCAGGTCGATGCGGCCGGTCCGGCCTTCGCCGCCGCCCGCGGCTACGACTGGATCTCTCCGGGCAGCGTGCCGAGTCCCGCGTTCGTGAGCCAGGCTCACAGCCTCGGCCTGAAGGTCGTGCCGTACACGCTGAACACGGCGCAGGACGTGCAGGCCGCGAACGCCGCCGGCGTCGACGCGCTCATCACCGACGATCCGGGGATGGCGCGGCAGGCACTGGGTGTACCCGACGTCGCCACACCGGCTGCGCCCGCCGCCCGGAGCCCGCGACAGCGCACGGTGCGGATCACGACACCGCGCCGCTCCCGTCGTCAGGTGTACCGACGCGGCGGCGTCGCGGTCGGCGTGCGGGCCGGGGGACCGACGGAGGTGGCGTTCCGGATCACGCGCGGCCGCGTCCGGGTGGCGAGCGGGATCGTCCGGCTCCGCGGATCGGGCACGCGGCGTGCGCTCGTGCGCCTGACCCCGGCGGGCCGGCGGCTCGTGCGGAGGGCCCGACGTCCGCTGCGCCTGGTCGTCCGGGCCGTGGTCGATGGCCGCCCCCGCCCGGCGCGCGCCGTCGTCCTGCGCTGAGCGCGCGGTGGCACGCCGCCCGCGCCGCCTGCGACCTCAGTCGATCAGGCCGCGCCGATAGGCCTCCGCGACGGCCGCGGCACGGTCGTGCACGCCGAGCTTGCGGTAGATCGACTGCAGGTCGCCCCGGACCGTGGCCGGGGCGTAGTTGCGACGTTCGGCCACGACGCCGGTGGAGTAGCCCTCCGCCGTGTCCTGCAGGAACTGGAGCTCACGCTCCGTGAACGCCGGTGTGCGGAAGTCGCCGTGCTCGCGCAGCACGCCGGCCAGCAGGCCCTGCGCGTCGGCGTCGAAGCAGGTCGCACCCCGCGCGATGGCGCGCACCGCCGTGACGATCTCGCCCGTCGATGCGCTCTTGGTGAGGAAGCCCACCGCGCCCCGGGACACGGCCTCGACCACGATCGGGCCGTCCGGGTCGCCGCTGACCATGACGCAACGCGTGGCGAAGCCCGCGCTCGCGATGGTCGAGACGAGCTCCAGGCCGCCGGACGTGGGCAGGTGGACGTCCAGCAGCGCGATGTCGGGCGGGTCGGCCCGGACCTTGACCATCGCCTCGCGATCGTCAGATGCCGTCCCGGAGAGGCGCAGATCCCCGGACGCGCGGATGCCGTCGGCGAGCGCGTCGCGGAACACGGGGTGGTCGTCGACGACCAGCACGGAGACGAGGCCCTCGGTGGTCACGTACCCATGGTAGGGAGCCGACCACCGGTCCTCAGGCCCCCGAACGGGTGATCGCGTCCTCGATCTCCTGCTCGAGGGTCTCGGGCGCGAACGGCTTGCGCAGCACCGCGCGGACGTCGGCGCGCCGCCGCACGCGTTGCAGGCCCGCGGGGTCGCCGGTCATCACGATCACCGGGACCGGGCGCCGCCCCATCTCCTCCAGGAGCTGATCGACCACGGAGTGCGCGCCGTCGCTCGGCTCCACCTGATCGGTCACCACGACGTCGGGGCGGTGCTCGCGCAGCAGGTGCACGGCGGTGTCGGCGTCACCCGCCTCCAGGACCCCGAACCGCCCGCGCAGCAGGATCGCCAGGGTGGAGAGCACCGTCGCGTGATCGTCGATCAGGAGCACGACCGGGGTGCCGGCGTCACGCGCGGCGCGGACCGGCTCGACCGGGACGGGCGCGGTCGCGTTCTCCACGGGACCCGCGGGCCGCTCGCACGGGAGGGCGACGATGAACCGGGCGCCACCGAGCGGCCCGTTCTGCACGCTCACGTCCCCGCCGTGGGCACGGGCCACCTCCCGCGCGAGCGCCAGGCCGACGCCGGCGCCGCCGTCGGCACGTGCGCGGACGCCGCGGCGGAAGCGCTCGAAGATCCGCTCGCGTTCCGCAGGGGCGACGCCAGGACCATCGTCGTCCACGATCACCGAGACGACGCGGTCGGAGACCAGCTCGACGGTGATCCGGACCGTTCCCCCGCGGTTCCCGTGCTTGATCCCGTTGCGGATCAGGTTGGAGACCATGCGGGAGACCTGGCGCTCGTCGTAGTTGCCGAAGACGGCGGGTGGCAGGTGGAGCTCGAGGTGCACGTCGCGAAGCGCCGCCTGCGCCTTGAGCCTGCCCGCCTCGCGCGCCACGAGGGCGACGAGGTCGCAGCGCGTGGGAAGCCGGTCGGACGACGCCCCCGCTTGGAGGGAGGCGAGCGCCAGCAACTCGTCCACGCGGCGTCGCAGTTCCACGGTCTCCCCGCGCAGCCGCCCGACGTGGTCGGGGTGGTCGGCCAGCGGGCCGCGGGCGAGCAGGTCGATCTCCGCGAGGATCACGGTCAGCGGCGAGCGCAACTCGTGGCTCACGTCCCCGAACATCCGTGCACGCAGCGCCTCGGACTCACGGAGGGCGGCAAGCGCCGCGACGCGGCGCTCTTCGAGCGTCGCGATGCGCGCCACGAGCAGCCGCAACGCGAGGAGCGTCGCGACGATGGCGGCGACGGTGGTGGTCGCGACGGCTCCCACCCCATCGAGCCCCAGGGCGGCGAGCGACCGGGTCGCGCCGATGAACACCAGCGGGAGCGCCACGGCGCCCGCCGCGCCGACACGGGCCACCAGACCCGCGGCACCGCTCCTGCGCAACCAGGCCAGCGGCTCGTGCTCCGGCTGCTGCAGCGCGAGGGCGACGGCGCCCGCGGCCAGCCCGAAGGCGGTGTGGATCGCGGTACCCGCGCCCGCGGCCCCGCCGTAGAACCCCGCGACGCCCAGCAGGTGTCCGAGCACGGCCCCGTAGGCGACCGCCGCACAGGTCACCAGGCCCGCCACCCGCCCGGCCACCGAGGTCAGGAGACCTCCCAGGGCGAGCGCGGCGAACGCGATCACCGTCGTGGCGGCCGCCCGGCCCGGATGCCCGACGTCCTCGCCGCCACCGCCGAGCAGCTCGTCGAACCGGCTCCCCGCCCCCACGACCCACTCGATCAGGGTCGCCGCCGCCCACAGCAGGACGATCGCGAGCAGCAGCCGCGTCGACCGGCCGGGTCGCAGCGCCGCCGCACCCACCGCCCCAAAGGCCAGCGCGCTGTACGGCACCATCGCCGGGCTACCGGGGAGCATCCTCGTGAGCGCCGCTACGCCGACGGCCCATCCGACGAGCACCAGTGCGGACAGGGCGAGCAGCCCGACCCCCAGCCAACGGACCGCGCGTTCGGCTGTGGAGGACGCCTCGGCTTCCT
>NZ_JBFIGP010000021.1:0-27610 GCF_041602235.1 Paraconexibacter sp. | reverse complement strand
TGCGCATCGGATCGAGGGCATCGGGATCGGCTTCGTCCCACCCCTCTGGGACCCCCGGGAGGTCGACGCCATCGAGCAGGTCGCGAGCGAGGCCGCCATGGACATGAGCCGCCGGCTGGCCCGCGACCGCGGCCTGCTCGCGGGCACCTCGACCGGGGCCAGCCTCGTCGTCGCCCTGCGGACCGCGGAGCGCCTGGGTCCCGACGCCACGGTCGTCACCGTGGTCGTCGATTCCGGTCTGCGCTACCTGAGCACCGGCCTGTACGGCCGCTGAGCGCGGCGGTCCGCGCCCGATTCAGCGGCGCTTGACGCGGATCGCCGAAACTCGCGTCTCCGATGGCTTGAACCCGCCGGCGCTGGCGCGGACGACGTACTGCGCGTCGGGGATCCGGCGCACGATCAGGCGGATCGTTCCATCGGCGGCAGTCCTGCCGGTCACCCTGAGCGGGCCGCGACGTGCCGACTTGGGACGCTTGCCCTTCGTGAAGCGGCGGGCTTCCACGTCGACGTGGACCACCGGCCGGGCTTCGGCATCTTCGGGAACCAGCGACGTCACCTTGACATGCAGGTCCATCCGGCCGCCTCGCCGGGCCTTGCGGCGGACGACCCGCGCGGTCAGTTCGGGCTGACGCAGCCCTGGGCAGTCCGCCTGCTTGGGGATGCCCTTCAGGTGGCGTCCATCGACCTCGCTCTCGACCTTCCCGGAAAAGCGGTTCTGGGGCATCACATCGATCTTCCCGCGCAAGTAGCCGGGGTGCTCCCCGGTCACGACGAGGTCCGCCGACCAGGTTGCCTGGACGATCGGGTTGGGCGTCGTCAACGACTCGGTGCCGCTGACGAACGTCTTGCCGTCGTCGCTGTACCCGTCGAAGCGGACTTCCCACGCTCCCCCGGCGAAGGTGCCGCGGAAGGTCATCGTCGCCGTACCCGACGCGCGGCCCGGTACGACCCGCCCGTTGACCTGCTTCATCGCCATGCCCTGGTACTCGGAGGCCGGCACTGTCAGCGCCCGCATCATGGTCTCGTCGAGGTCGATCGACTCGAGCGGGGTCGTCGGGGTCCGGGCCGGCAGGCGCACGATCCGCACGCGGCGGCGGGCGTCGGCCCCCGTGGGCTCCACGCGGTTCGGCAGCCGCTGCTCGTAGGTCACGGCGCGCGTCCCGTCCGCGAACCAGGCGAAGCGGCGCAGGTTCCAGTCGTCCTCGAGCAGGACGGGCTGCCCGGCGTAACCGCCGAGATGCTGCCCGGTCTCGTGATCCATCAGCCAGCCCTCGTTCATGCAGCGGCGGTTCTGGAACAGGAACACCCGTCCCAGCTGCCCGAAGCTGACCATGTCGATGAACGACGGTCGAACGAGTTGCGTCACGACGTCGGCGCGATCGAGACCCCGGGCGCTCGTGTACCAGACGCTGCGCCCGTCCGGTGAGTAGCTGGCGACCTCGTTGTAGTCGAGGTCCGTGGTGAGCGCGCGGCGCTTCCCGGTCAGGAGGTCCAGTTCGAAGATCTCGTAATTGGCGGCGGTCCGGGTCGATCCGTACTTGAGCCTGCGGTTGCCCAGAACGGGCGAGCCTCCCTCGTAGAAGCGCCCGCCGTGCTCCCAGTCGTCGGCGCTGTCGGACAGGGTGAACTGCGGGTTCCATACCCGCGTGTCCACCAGCGAATACCCGCGATCGCCGCGCACGAGCCGGGCGATCGACATGCGCGTGCCCTCTTCGGCGCGCACCTCGTTCCAGCCGACGTACTTCCCACCCACGTCCGGGCGTGCTTCGCGGTTCTGCGCGCCCTGCGCGAGGCTGTCACGCGGGAACGTCACCGGGAGCACAGTGGCGCTCTCGCAAGCCAGGATCGAAGGTGCGCACTCGAGGATCGACCATTGGAAGTCACCGGTTCCGCCGGAGCTCTGGCCGCTCTGGTCGGCGAACCACAGCCGCTTGCCGTCGTGGAAGAGCTCGGGCTTGAGCGCGGTCTCCACGTGGCCGCAGGTGAGGCAGCGGTAGTTCCTGCCCTCGAGGTCGGTGATACCGACGTGGTCCGCACCCTTCACCTCGACTCCGATGGCGAGATGCTCCTCGTCGGGGGTCAGATCGACGCGCGGCTCGTCGACGAGCACGACGCCGTCGGGCAGGTCGAAGTCGACCGTGCGCTCGATCTCGATCGGTTCGAGCGGCGGGGGCGCGGCGTGGGCCAATGCCGCGATCGACAGCATCCCAAGCGGGGCTGAGACCGCGATCGAGAGCCGCAGGAGCGAGACGACAGAACGGAGCACGAGCTAAAGATACCGTCGGGACGGTATGTATGCGTCACTACCTCGAGATCGCGCGTAGCGCCTGCAGCAGCAGGCGCGAGCGGCGCCGCCGGTTGGGGAACATGTGGGGGTCGCGTGACGGAAGCCGACCGGCGACCACCAACGACTGCGACCGGCAGTACTTGCGCAACCCCTCCGCGCCGTGACGAACCCCCACCCCGGACTCCTTCCACCCGCCCATGGGGAGCGCCATCGCCGCGTAGAACACGAGCGCGTCGTTGACCGCGACACTCCCCGCCTGCAGGCGACGCGCGATCCGCTCGCCGCGGGCAGCGTCTCGCGTGAACACCGAGGCCGCCAGGCCGTAGGGCGAGTCGTTCGCCAGCCGGATCGCCTCATCCTCGTCGGCCACGCGCATGATCGGCAGCGTCGGACCGAAGGTCTCCTCGCGCATGCAGCGCATGGTGTGGTCGACGTCGACGAGGACCGTCGGCTCGTAGAACAGCCCGCCCGCGGGCCCACTGCGCCCCCCGACGAGCACTCGCGCCCCCCGCTGCTGCGCATCACGCACATGTGCCTCCACCAGCGCCCGCTGCGGAGGGAAGGTGAGGGATCCCACGTCGACCGTTCCGGGCCCTCCGTGGCCGTCACCGACCCGCAGGGCCTGGACCCGTGAGACCACCCTGTCCACGAAGGCATCGTGCGCGGCGTCCTCGACGTAGACGCGCTCCACGGAGATGCACGTCTGGCCCGCGTTGAACATGCCGTAGTAGACGGCGGCGTTGGCAGCACGGTCGAGGTCGGCGTCGGCCAGCACGATCATCGGGTCCTTGCCCCCGAGCTCCAACGAGCACGGGATCAGCCGCTCCCCGCACCGCGCGCCGATCGTGCGCCCGGTGCGCGTGGACCCGGTGAACATGACCATGTCGACCTCGTCGACCACTGCCGCTCCGGTCTCGCCCCGTCCGGTCGCGACGAGCAGGACGTCCTGCGGCAGCCCGCACTCGCGCAGCGCCCGCTGGGCCAGCAGGGCGGTCAGCGGGGTCTCCTCGCTGGGCTTGAGCAGCACCGCGTTGCCGGCGACGAGCGCCGGCAGGCAGTCACCCAGCGCGTTCGACAGCGGATAGTTCCAGGGGGCCACGACGCCGACGAGCCCGTGCGGCTCGTAACGGACGATGCTGCGCCGACCGATCACCGCCGGCGACGACGCGCGCAACCGGCGGTCGGCGAGCCAGCCTGGAGCCCTCCGCGCCCAGAACCCGGCGGCCTGGCTGGTGTAGGCGACCTCCGCGAAGAGCCCGTCCTCCCAGGTCTTGCCGGTCTCGGAGATCACGGTTGCGATCACCTCATCGGCATGGTCGAGCAGCCAGACCCGCAGCCGGCGTAGCACCGCGCAGCGCTCAGCGACCGGAGCCTCACCCCACGCGGCCTGCGCGGCGCGGGCTCGGTCCGCGAACCGTCGTACCTCTTCTCGCCCGAGGTCGGGCACGGACCCGACTTCGATCCCCCGCGCAGGGTCCAGGACGGAGATGGGAGCGGTCATTCCCTAGACACTTACATACAGACCCGACTGTTTACAACATGCGCGTGGCTGAGGTACGGTGTCGCCCATGCGCCTCTCGCGGAAGCCCGCCCTCGCGTCCCTGCACGGTCGCGTAGCCGCCGTCACCGGAGGCGGCCGCGGTATCGGCCGCGCGACCGCGATCGCACTGGCGGACGCCGGCGCCCGCGTGGCCGTCGGCGACCTCGACCTCGACGCAGCGCGAGAGGTCGCCGCGGAGATCGGCTCCCAGGCCATCGGCCTGCCGCTCGACGTCACCGACGCCGCCGCCCTCGACACCTTCGTCGTCGCCGTGCAGGAGCAACTCGGTCCGATCGACATCATGGTCAACAACGCGGGCATCATGCCGGTCGACCGACTCGTCGACGAGTCCCACGCGACGGCGCGCAAGCAGGTCGACATCAACGTGCACGGTGTGCTCCACGGCTGCAAGGCGGTGCTCCCCGGGATGCTCGCGCGCCGCCGCGGCCACATCATCAACGTGGCCTCCAGCGGCGGGCGCATTCCCGTCCCGGGATCGGTCACCTACGGCGGTACGAAGGCGTTCGTCGCCCACGCGACCGACGCGCTGCGCCTCGAGCTCCACGGGACGGGTGTCACCGCCAGCGCGATCCTGCCCGGCATCGTGAAGACCGACCTGACATCGGGCCTGCACACGCCGCGCGGCGCGAGCGAGCAGTCCCCCGAGGCGATCGCCGCAGCGATTCTCGCCACGATCGGTCGCCCGCGACCCGAGGTCTGGGTCCCGGCCTCACTCGGTCGGCAGTCCCGCCTGCTGGCACTGATCCCGCGAGTCATCCGCGAGCCGCTCGTCCGCGTGGTGGGTGCCGACAGCTATCTGCTGCAGCGCGACGAATCCGCCCGAGCTGCCTACCAGGAGCGCGCGGATCGCGAGGTCAAGGGCACCCGCGACACCGAGCAGGTCTGATCGCCTCAGACCAGCCCCCGCGGAGAGTCCGCGGCCCCGGCCGCGCGCTCGAACAGCGCCAGGAGATGCTCACGGGCCGCGGGCCACAGCGCCTCCGGGTCGCTCCCTGGGAGGAACCCGTCAAGGGCAAGCCCGCGCATCGTGGCCAGTCCGACGGCGACCGCCTCGGCGAACCCCGGCCGGGCCAGGAGATCCGGGAAGACGCGCGCCGCGCCCTGCAGCACCTGGGCCGCCATCGGCGGGCGCGGAAGAGCTCCTCGCGATGGACCTCCCACAGGTGGTCGATCAGGATCTCGGCGCGTTCGGCGCGCGTCGAGCCGTCGGCCAGCGCCGCGACGAGGAACCGCTCGGCGAGCTGCTCGCTCAGTGTCCGCAGGGCCTCGGTCACGAGCCTGCCACGGCTGTCGAAGTGATGCTGCAGGGCGCCCGGTGTCACCCCGGCTCGTGCCGCGACGCTCCGGGTCGTCGTGCCGGCGTACCCGTCCTGCACCAGCGAGTCGATCGTCGCCGCCAGCAGGGCCGACCGGGTCCTGGCCCGGCGCTGCGCCTGCGTCCGCGGCCCGGCCGGGCCCGCCTGCCCGCTCATCGCGCGGGCTCCGCGACCGGCCGAGTCTCGAAGTCCTCCATCCGTGGCCGCGCGAGCGCGTCCCGGTGCCGGGACGGTGTCCACGGCCACAACTCGGGGAGCCCCTCGGCATCCAGCTACCAACTGCTGCACCCGGTGACCCACACCGTGCCGGGAAGGGCGGCCCGCAGCCGCTCGTCGTCGGCCTCGGTCGCCGCCAGGGTCGGAGCGACGCAGGCGATCCCTCGCTCTGCATCCGGCGCAGCATTGCCACGACGAACGCGGTCTGCACCGCGTCGGCAGCGCAGCGGCATTCCGGCACACCCGTCGCGACGGCAGCGGTGCGAACATCGACCCTCGGAGGATCGTGGCGATCGGGTGAGCCTCCGAGCAACTAACGTACCGTCCGTATGGTGTGTCAACTGATCGCTCTCACGGTCGCCGCGCCGCGCACGTCGTGAACCGCCGCACCCGCGTTTCGTGCCTGCCGGACGATGTGCGCGTTCGCACCACCACCCGGTAGCGACCCGCCTCCCGTCCCCGGAGATCGACCACGGCGTAACGCCTCGTTCCGCGACGGAGGGTGGGGACGCGGCGCCCGGCAACGCTGACCTCCCACCGCACCACGCGCTCCCCTCGACGCACGGTGGGGAGGCGGATTGCGAAGCGCCGGCGACTGAGGCAGCGCGGCACGACGGTGACGACCGGCTCGTACCGGCCGTCGGCACCGCGAACGGCGTCCATCGACGCGGGCTTGAAGCCACCGGCCTGCGCCCGCAGCGACAGGACGCCCGGAAGGCCCCTCCCGCGCAGCGTCATCCGCACCCGTCCGCGGGCGTCGGTCCTCGCCGTGCGGCCCTCCGGCCCGGTGACGAGCACCTGGCGCACCGGCCGTGGCGTTGCGTCCTCGGGCAGATCGGCCATCACGCGGGCGACGATGCGGGCCGGTCGGCGACCGGAACCCTCTCGGACGTTCACGGAGGTGATCCGCAGCGGGGCCTGACGGACGCCTGGGCAGTCGGCTTGCGTCGGGACTCCGGTCCGCGTGCGACCATCGACCGTGCTCCTGACCGTGCCCGTGAAGCGGCCCTGCGGTCCGACCGTGATGGTGCCGTCCAGGCGCTCGGCCTCCGGTGAACCAGGACGATCCACCACGAGGTGGGCGTCCCAGGTGGCCTGCACCAGCGGGTTGGAGGTCGTCAGTGACTCGGTGCCGGTGATCGTCCGGCCGTGCTCATCGACGTAGCGGTCGAACCGCACCTCCCAGCGGCCCGCCGCGAACCGCCCGACGAAACTGAGCGTTGCGGTCCCGCCGCCGGGCCCGCGCACCACCCGCCGGGGCACGTCCATCCCGGAGATCGTGTGGTAGGTCCCGTAGTCGGCAGCCCACGAGAGGTCGGTGATCTCCGACAGCGCGACTGCGGCGGGAGGACGCGTCGGCACGCGTGCGGGAAAGCGGATCTCGCGGATGCGGCTTCGCGCGGACGGCTCGGTCGGCCGTGCCTCGTTGGGGATGCGCTCCTCGAACAGCACGGCCCCCGTGCCGTCCAGCGTCCAGCGCCACCCCCGGATCAGCCATCCGTCCTCGGTGACGACAGGCTGCCCCGAGTAGCCGCCCGCCTGCTGGCCGGGGTCGGTGGCCCACAGCCACCGCTCGTTCATGCAGCGGCGGTTGTTGAACAGCCCGATGCGTCCGATCTGACCGAACGTGACGTTGTCGATGAACGGCGGCCGCACCACCTCGGTGAACACGTCCATCCGGTCCAGGCCTCGCGACGAGGACGCCGCGATCCAGCGACCGTCCGGCGAGGTGTCGGACATCTCGTTGTAGTCGACGTCGGTCGTCGCCCGCGTCCGCTTACCGGTCGCGAGATCGAGCTTCCACACGTCGTAGTTCAATGCCGTCGTCGTGGCGCCGTACTTCAGCGTCCGCCCGTCGTACGAGAACGACCGCCCGCTGGGCCCGCCGCCCGACTCGTAGAAGCGCCCGGCGTCGATCCACCCGGCGGCGTCGTCTGCGAGCTCGAAGGGCGGGTTGAGCACCCGGGGCTCGACGACGACCCAGTCGTTCCCCTCCCGGACCAGGCGTCCGATCGTCATCCGTTCGCCCTCGGTCGTGCGGACCTCGTTGAACTTCAGCCACTCACCGTCCGGCGTCGGCGCCACCTCGCGGATCTGCGCGCCCTCGGTCAAACCGTCGATCGGGAACGTGACGGCGCCCACCGACACGCGGTCGCAGTCCGCGATCGACGGGGCACACTCGATGATCGAGAACTGCAGGTCTCCCAGTCCGCCCCCCACCGGGGAGAGGTCTCCCGCCGCGTCGATCGCCGCACCGGCTCCCTCGGGCCGGCGCACGAGGATCCGGCGCCCGTCGTCGAACGGATCCGGGTCGCTTGCGTTGCTCGCCACCTCGCATGTGATGCATCGGAACGCGCCACCGGTACGCGGGATCACGCCGAGCTGCGGCGAGCCGCCGACGGTCTGCTGCACGAGGATGTGCTCTTGGTCGGGCAGCAGCGTGGCGGCGTCGAACCGCGCGCCCGGCTGGGCAGCGATCGTCCGAACCACCTCGATCGGCTCCAGCGGGGGCGGGGCTGCGGCCTGCGCGGCCGAGCCGGTGGTCGGCACGGTCGCCAGGATCGCGGCGAGAGCCACGAGATCAGCACGGCGGACGCGACGGCGCACGGTCATCGCCGACCTCCCAGTCGCACCGTGGCCGCCGCGTCGCGGAAGCCGTCGGTATGCGTGCCGATGACGGCGGCGCCGCGGCGGATCAGGACCACCGTTGCCCGCCCGCGCTCATCGGTGCGGGCTCTCGCGTTGCGCGGTGCTCGACGGTCGAGCCGAGCGCCGCGCCTACCGATCGCCGCCCGGCCACCGCGCGCGGCCTGGACGAGCACCCCGCGTACTGGCCGGTACCGGTCGTCCTCAACGACGCGGCTCGTGACCCGGACCGTGACGGCGACCCGTCCGCCGCGTAGCGCTCGCCGGCGCAGCACGTCGAGCCGCAACTCGGGCTGACGGATGCCCGGGCAGTCGAGCTGGGTGGTGATGCCGTCGTAGGTCCTGTCCCCCACCCGGGTGCGGATCTCACCCCGGGCGTCCCGCGCCCGGATCGTCAGGTTCGCGGTCATGCGGCCAGGTGTCTCGCCGGTCGCGGTGAGGTCCGCCGTGTAGCGGGAGGCGACGACCGGGTTGGGGACCTCGAAGACCTCAGTCCCGCTGATGAAGGTCCGGCCGTCGGCGCTGTAGCGGTCGAAGGCCACGGCGAAGCGACCACCGGCGAATGTGCCGAGGTAGGTCACGGTCGCCGTGCCGGAGTGTGGGCCCGCCAATGTGGTGGGCCCCACCGCACCGCGACCGGGGAGTCCCGCGTAGTCCGCGTAGGCCACCGTCGAGCGGGCCAGGTCCGTGTCGGTGAGCCGATGGGGCGAAGGCGCGGGCGACGGCCGACGACCCGGGAACCGGACGATCCGCATCCGGGTGTGCTCGTGGACGTCGCCGGAGGTGTAGTTGACCGGCTGCAGGCGGTCTTCGACGAGCAGCGCGCGGGTCCCGTCCGCCGACCAGGACCAGGAGCGGCTGGCCCAGTCGTCGTCGAGCACCACGGGCTGCCCGCCGTATCCGCCACGCGTCTCCCCCTCCTTGCGCGCCATCAGCCAGCGCTCGTTCAGGCAGCGGCGGTTGTTGTGCAGGCCGACGCGACCGAGTTGCGCGAAGCCGACGACGTCCAGGAGCGGCGGTCGCTCCAGCGCCGTGAAGACGTCCATCCTGTCCAGCCCACGACCGTTCGCGTAGGCGATCGCGTCCCCGCTGGGGGGGTAGTCGCCGTTCTCGTTGTAGTCGAGGTCGTCGGTCAGACGGCGGCGTTCACCGGTCGTGAGGTCCAGTTCCCAGATGTCGTAGTTCTCGGCCGTGGTGGTCGCCCCGTACTTCATGACGCGCCCGCCGTCGGTCCAGCCGTCCGTGTAGCCCTGCGCCTCGTAGAAGCGACTGGCGGCGATGAAGTCCTCGAGCGTCCCGTCGAGGCGGTAGGCAGGGTTCATCACCCGCGGCTGCTCCACGACGTACTCGCTGTCGGCCCGGACGAGGCGGCCGATCGTCATCCGCTGCCCCTCCATCGCACGCACCTCACCCCACTTCACGTACTCGCCGGAGGGATGGATGCCCGCCTCACGGTTCTGCGCGCTGGGCGGCTGGGTCAGGGAGTCGATCGGGAAGGTGACGTCGACGAGGCGCCGGTCCTCGCAGCGCACCAGCGACGGTTGGCACTCCAGGACGAAGGACTGCGAGTCCGAGGTGCCGCCCTCGCCCAGCGAGGCACTGAGGAACAGTCGCTTGCCGTCCGGGAACGCCTGCGGCGCCCTGACCTTCTCGAGCAGCCCACAGGTCAGGCAGCGGAACTCCGATCCGTCGAGCGCCATGACGACTGCCCGCTCACCGTGCCCGTCGTGGGCGGTCGCGACGATGTGAACCTGATCGGGCAGGAAGAACGCGGCACCGACCGCATCGACCCATGTGTATCCAGAGGGCGCGGGGATCTCCCGCTCCACCTCGATGGCCTCGAGCGGCGACGTGGCGGCCGCGACGGCGGGCAGTGCGACCGGCCCCCCCGAGCCGACGACGAGGCATGCGGCGAGCACCGCGCGGAGCGCACTGAGATGCCTGACCCGACGCATCTACCCATCATATACATACAATCCCGCCTGTATGTTCCACAATGGGCGGTCGACCGTTGCGCGACGTACGTGACGCCCGTGTGACGTAGGTGAGGGGGCGGTGTCCAGACACACGGACGGGCGCCGGCACACCCCCCTCGGCGCCGACGCCCGTCCGTGATCCCGACGCGGAGCGACCCGCGATGTCCGCTAGGCCGTGATCGGCGATCCCAGGCCGGCGGCCACCGAGGCGACCGTCCACGGCTCGTCGCTGGTCAGGCCGTCCTGGACCTCCCAGCCCGTGCACTCAGCGATCTGGCCCCCCTGGACGGCGAACATCTTGCCGTTGATCGGGCAGTCCTCGGTCGCCAGGAACGCGACGAGCGGCGAGACGTTGGCCGGGTCCATCGGGTCGAAGGCGTCGGGATCCTCGGGCTTGGCGAACATGGCGCCGACCGGGCCGGGGACGTCCTCGGTGAGCCGCGTCCGCGCGACGGGAGCGATCGCGTTGCAGCGGACGCCCAGGCGGATCAACTCGTTGGAGGCCACCAGGGTCAGCGCCGCGATGGCCGCCTTCGCCGCCCCGTAGTTGGCCTGCCCGGGGTTGGGCAGGAACGTGCCGGAGCCGGAGGCGGTGTTGATCACAGCGCCGTTGACCGTCTCGCCGGCCTTGGACCGCGCGCGCCAGTGGTCGGTGGCATGGCGCAGGGTCGAGAAGTGCCCCTTGAGGTGGACCTTCACGACCAGATCCCACGCCTGCTCGTCGATCTGGTGGATGAACCCGTCGCGCAGGATGCCCGCGTTGTTGACGAGCACGTCGAGCTGGCCGTAGGTGTCCACGGCCTGGTCGATCAGCGACTTGGCGCCGTCCCACGTCGCGATGTCGCTGGTGTTGGCGACGGCCTCGCCGCCGGCGGCGACGATCTCGTCGACGACGGCCTGCGCCGCCGACACATCGGCACCCGTGCCGTCGGTCGAGCCGCCCAGGTCGTTGACGACGACCTTCGCGCCCTCGGACGCGAACAGCAGCGCGTGCTGACGGCCGATGCCGTTGCCCGCGCCCGTGATGGCGCAGACGCGCCCTTCGAGAACTCCCATGTCAGGTCTCCTTGTGGTTCGTGGTTGAAGAAGGCGCTAGCGCGCGACCTCGGCGAGGCCGTTCTTGATGCAGGCGGCACCGGCGTCGGTCAGCGTCTCGAAGTGAAAGACGTCGCGACCGTCGGCCTCACCGCCCTTCCACACCGACGTGGTGATGGCGTTGGACGGCAGCACGATCTTCGAGAACTGGACCGCGAGCCGCTTGAGGCGAGTCGGATCCTCCGGGCACGTCGCCTCGATCACCACGCGCGAGACGAAGGCCATCGTGCAGAGGCCGTGGATGATGATGCCCGGTAGGCCGACCGCCTTGGCCACGTCGTCGTCGAGGTGGATCGGGACCAGGTCGCCCGAGGCCTCGGAGTAGCGGAACGTCTGGTCCGCGTCGAAGGACTGCTCGACGACCGCCACGGGATCGCTGTCGCGCAGCTCCTCCGGGAACGTGTGGTCCGGCGGCTCCTGCCCGGCGTCGGTCGCCCCCTCGGCGCGGCGCACGAAGGAGGTCATGTACTGCTCGACCACGAGGTCGCCGTCCTGGTCGCGGGTCTCACCCTTCACGAGCACGGTCACGCCCGAGGACTTCTGGGTGACGCCGGCCGCGTGGGCGGTGGTCGTGAGCGTCATGCCGGGGACGATCGGCTTGTGGAAGCGGAAGTCCTGCTCCCCGTGCACGCCCATCATGATCAGCTCGGGCGGGATGACCTCGGCCATCGTCGGACCGAGCGCCTGGAACGCGGGGACGATCGCGTACACGGGCGGGGCGAGATCGCCCGACGCGTGCGGGGCGATCGTGTCGTTGGTTGCCGCCGCGTAGCGGGCGACGTTCTCCTGCGTGACTTCCCAGACGAAGGGATCGGTCGTGACGCCGATCAGCTCGGTCTTGAAGCCTTCCGTGGTGGTGCTCATGCGCGTGCTCCTCGTGCTCGCTTGGTGGTCGTGGTGGTGGAAGGTGTGGATGGCTCGCCGAACGAACGCAGCGCGTGCGCGACCGCGAGCAGGACCCGCGGGTTGGCGAGATAGCCCGCGTGGGTGCTGTCGACCTCGACGTGCTGGGCGCCGGCGTCGGGCGTGTAGCGGTGATCGACGACGCCGTCGCGGTCGCTGCGGATCGCCACGTAGCCGACCGACGGCTCCAGCGGTCGCTGCAGGTCCTCACGGAACTCCGCGCAGCAGGCCCCGGTGAAGCACTGCAGCCGCAGGAGGCCGGGCACGCCGAGCGACCCTAGCGCGGTGATCGCGATCGTCGGACCGGCCACCGCGAGATGGACGCAGCGCGGGTCCAGCGACGGGGTGCCGAGCGTGACGATGCCGTTCACGAGCTCGGGTCTGCGAGCGGCGAGGACCCGGACGAAGCTGCCGCCGCGGCTGTAGCCCAGGAGGGACACCGGCCTCCCCTCGGTCTCCACGAGCCGCTCGACGCTTCGCTGCAAGCGGCCGACCTCGTGCTCGGCACATCCGGTGTTGCGACCGATCCCCGCACCGTGGCTGCGGTACCCGACGCGCCGCAGCCAGCCGCGCATCGGGGCCAGCAGCCGATCGCTGCACATGAACCCGGGCACCAGCACCACTGCGGAGCCCCGTCCCGCGGGAACGCCGGCGCCGTCGAGCACCGGGCTGCGCCGCAACTCCAGGTACTGCAGCGGCGTCAGCGCCTCCCGCAGGATGCTCGGTCCGGTCCGCATCAGGCGTTGGCGGTCACCTGGCGCTGGGCGGACGCGATGATCTCGCCCGCCACGCGGTCACCCGCCCCGGTCACCCCGCCGAGCAGCAGCCGGGAGAGATGCGAGCGCCGCCAGTAGAACGGAGCGTCGTGCTCCCAGGTCGCCCCGATGCCGCCGTGCACTGCGATGCAGGTGCGCGTCGCGTAGTCGGCTCCGTGCTCGCCGGTGAATCGCGCCGACGCGGCCGCCAGCGCGAGCTCCTGCGGGGCCTCCTGTGCGGCGTAGCCGGCGTAGTAGGTGAGGTTGCGAATCGTGTCGACGTGGCGCAGGATCTCCACGAGCTGGTGCTTGACGGCCTGGTAGGAGCCGATCGGACGCCCGAACGTGTGACGGTCCTTGGCGTAGGCGACGCCGAGGTCCAGCACGGCCTGACAGACGCCCAGGGCGTCGGCGGCCAACAGGCCCTGCCCGAGGTGCCAGGCTCGTGCCAGCAGGCCGCCGTCCGATGTCAGCACCTCGCAGGGCGCTCCCTCAGCGCGCACGTGCCCGAGCGGGCGCGACCCGTCGTAGCGGATCAGGCGCTGCACCTCGACGGCGGCCGGGTCCAGCAGCACCCCGTGCGGGTCGCCCTGCGCGTCGGTCGCGACGGCGACGATGAGGTCGGCCCCGGCGACGTCGAGCTGGAAGCGGGCCTCGCCGCAGACGGTGCCGTCGGCGCCGAGGGTGAGGGCCTCGGTCCACCCGCCGCCCCCAGCAGGCGGGGCGGCGGCGAGGAAGGCTGCGCGACGTTCGCCGCCGGCGAGCGCCTCGAGTCCCGCGGCATCGGCACCGTCGAGGACCAGCGTCGCCATCAGGTGGCCGTAGAGCCCGGCGCTGGTGAGGCGCTTGCCGCACTCCTCGGCCACGAGCATCGCGTCGAAGGCGTCGAGTCCGGCGCCGCCGTGATCCTCGCCGATCAGGAGCCCTGTCCAGCCGGCCTCGACGGCGACCGGCCACAGGTCGGGGAGCTGCTCGCCGTCCAGCGCGGTCCGCGCCTCCTCCACGTAGTTGACGCGCGAGAGGGCGTCGGCTGCCGCCTCGCGGAGCATCTGCTGCTCGTCGGAGAGCCCGAAGTTCATGATGGTGTCACCTCCGCGAGACGTCCGGCCTCGCGTTCTGAGTTCGAAGCGCGGCCTTCGGCAGCGCTCCCGGATGCGCGCGCGGCGCCGTTGCTGGACAGTTCGGAGAAGGGGACCGTCTTGTCGATCCGCGGCTCGGCCGGCAGGCCGAGGACGCGCTCGCCGAGCGTGTTGCCGAGGATCTCGTTCGTGCCTCCGCCGGAGCGCAGGCCCGGCATCTCGGCGGCGAAGTGGCCGGCGTCGCCCTCCAGGGCATCCGGGCCCAGGACCTCGGCGATCAGGCCCGAGCCCTTGCGGCCGGCCTCGATCAGCCCGATCTTGCCCAGGCCGGATTCCAGCCCGGGGATCTCGCCGCGAGCCAATGCGGTGAGAGCTCGATACCCGGCGTAGCGCATCGACAGCAGGTCGCACGTGACCTCGGCGATGCGCTGGCGCACGTCGCCGTCCTGCAGCCGCTCGTGGCCGAGCATCGGCTCGACCATCGACTCGGCGCTCCAGCCGAGCTGCTCGAAGGCGGCCAGCAGCGTCATCCGCTCGAACATGAGCGTGGTCATCGCGACGCCCCAGCCCCCGTCCTGGGGCCCCAGCAGCGCGGACTCGGGGAGCTCGACGTCGTCGAAGAAGACCTCGTTGAAGTGCGAGCCGCCGGAGATCTGGCGCAGCGGCCGGACCGTGACGCCGGGCGCGTGCATGTCGATGAGGAACATCGACAGGCCGGCGTGCTTGGGGACGTCGGGGTCGGTGCGGGCCAGCAGCAGGCCCCAGTCGGCGAACTGGGCCAGCGTCGTCCAGACCTTCTGGCCGTTGACGACCCAGCCGTCCTCGGTGCGCTTGGCGCGCGTGGCGACCCCGGCGAGGTCCGACCCGGCACCAGGTTCGGAGAACAGCTGACACCAGCCCTCGTCCCCGTGCAGGAGCGGGCCGAGGTGCCGGGCCTTCTGCTCATCGGTCCCGAAGGCGATGATCGTCGGCCCGCAGTCGCCGACCGCGATGTGGTCGATGATGCCCGGGCAGCCGGCCTTGCGCAGCTCGGCCGAGACGATCACCTCCTCGATCGGGGTCAGCCCGGCGCCGCCGTACTCCTGCGGCCAGGTCACGCCGACGAGGCCGGCCTTGGCGAGCTTGGACTGCCAGGCGCGGAACGGACGCGGATCGTCGGTGTGCATGCCGGCGACCATCGGCGGCGCCTCGTGGCGGTGATCCTCGATCCAGGCTCGCACCTTCGCGCGGAAGGCGGCCTGCTCGGGTGTGTCTCTCAGGTCCATGTAATAAACATACAGACTTGACTGTTTCTTTTGCAAGGGTTAGTTTTCGGCCGAGCCGATGACCCCTGCCACGCACCACAGGACCCAGGAGCAGCGCCGCAGCGAGACCCGCGGCGCGATCCTCGACGCGACCGTCACCGCCCTGGCCCAGCACGGCTACGCCGGCACCACGACACCGCTCATCGCCGAGCTCGCCGGCGTCTCACGCGGGGCACAGGCCCACCACTTCCCGACCAAGGCCGACCTCGTCGCCGCCGCGATCCAGCACGTCGCCGGATGCCGCGCCGAGCAGCTGCTGCGCGAGCTCGGCGACCTACCCAGCAACCCGGCCGAACGGGTGCGGGTCGCCCTGGAGGTCCTGTGGCACAGTCACCGCGGACCCCTCTTCGAGGCCGCGATGGAGCTGTGGGTGGCGGCCCGCACCGACACCGAGCTGCGCCAGGCGCTCGCCGAGACCGAGTCCGACCTGATCCGTGGCATCCGCTTCTACAGCGCGGCGCTGTTCGGCTCGGACCCCGAGGAGCCGAGGTTCGCCCGGGCCCTCGACCTCGCGCTCGCGACGATCCGCGGAACCGCGCTGATGGCCAACCTCGCCGGGGACGACCCGTCGCAGGCCGAACGCGAGTGGCTGCGCCACCGCGACCATCTCCAGACCCTCTTCCCCACCACCGAACAACCATCAAGGAGCACAGCACCGTGACCAGCAACGGAAACGGCAAGGGCGCACGCGTCTTCGTCGTCGGCGTCGGCATGACGAAGTTCGAGAAGCCCGGCAGCCGCAACTGGGACTACCCGGACATGGCCAAGGAGGCCGGCACCAAGGCGCTCGAGGACGCCGGCATCCCGTTCGAACTCGTCGAGGAGGCCTTCGCCGGCTACGTCTACGGCGAGTCGACCTCCGGCCAGCGCGCCGTCTACGAGCTCGGCACAACCGGTATCCCGGTGACCAACGTCAACAACAACTGCTCGACCGGCTCCACCGCGCTCTACGGCGCCGCCCGCGCGATCCGCGGCGGGCTCGTGGACTGCGCGCTGGCCCTGGGCTTCGAGAAGATGCAGAAGGGCTCGCTGGGCGCGACGTTCATGGACCGTGAGCAGCCCACCGGTCGCCACTTCGGCGTGCTGTTCGACATCTACGAGCCCGAGGCCGCACCCCCCGCCGCCCAGATGTTCGGCATGGCGGGCCGCGAGCACATGGAGAAGTACGGCTCGGAGTACGACGACTTCGCCTGGATCGGCTGGAAGAACCACCACCACTCGCGCAACAACCCCTACGCGCAGTTCCAGACCGACTATTCGCTGGACGAGATCAAGAACGCGCCGCAGATCTACCACATGCTCACCAAGCTGCAGTGCTCGCCGACGAGCGACGGGTCGGGTGCGGCGATCCTCGCCAGCGAGCGGTTCGTCGAGCAGCACGGACTGTGGGACAAGGCCGTGGAGATCGTCGGGCAGGCGATGGTGACCGACATGACCTCGACGTTCGACGACAAGTCGGCGATCAGCGCGATCGGCGCCAAGATGACCAAGAAGGCCGCGGAGCAGGTCTACGAGCAGGCCGGGGTCGGGGCCGAGGAGGTCGACGTCATCGAGTTGCACGACTGCTTCAGCGCCAACGAGCTCGTCACCTACGAGGGGCTCGGCATCGCCCCCGAGGGCGAGGGCCACCTCCTCGTCCGCAAGCAGGCGACGACCTACGGGGGCGACGGCCCCGTGGTCAACCCCTCCGGCGGCCTCATCTCCAAGGGACACCCGCTGGGCGCCACCGGGCTCGCGCAGTGCGCCGAGCTCACCTGGCAGCTGCGCGGCGCTGCCGACGAGCGCCAGGTCGACGGTGCGAAGGTCGCGCTGCAGCACAACATCGGCATCGGCGGCGCCGTCGTCGTGACGATGTACCGCCCCGCCAGCGCGACGGTCTGACCAGGCGGCCCGCGGGATTCGACAATCAGGCCTGCCTGTTTGTCGGACCCCGCGGGTATCCTCGCAGCGTGGCCAGCACCGACGAGACCGTCCGCTCGACGAAGAAGCCCCGCCGCACCCAAGGGGAGCGGCGCGAGGCGACCCGGTCGGCGCTGCTCGATGCCACGGTCGACTGCCTGATCGAGTACGGCTACAACGGCGTCACGACGACGCGGGTGGTCGAGCGCGCGGGTGTCTCTCGCGGCGCACAGGTGCACCACTTCCCGACCAAGGGCGAGCTGGTCGCCCAGGCCGTGCAGCACCTCTCCCACCGGCGACGAGTCGAGATGGCCGCCGAGATCGCCGACCTCCCCCATGGGGCCAAGCGCGTCGAGGGCGTCCTCGACCTGCTGTGGCGCTCGCACGCGGGACCCCTCTTCCAAGCCGCCCTCGAGCTGTGGGTCGCGGCGCGGACGGACGCTGAACTGGCAGAGGCCGTGCGGGGCGTCGACCGCCAGGTGACCGCTCAGATCTGGGAGGGAGCGGAGTTGCTCTTCGGGCCGGTAGCCCGCAACCGGGCGTTCGCCGAGGACCTCGAGACCGCGCTCGCGACGATGCGCGGGCTCGCGCTGCTCCTCTCGGCCGGCAACGACCCGAAGGCCGTCGAGAAACGCTGGAAGGCCGCGCGCAAGCGCATCCTTGCGATGCTCGCCGAGCACGACCCCCTGTCCTCCGCGAACTGACGTCGCGACCATGTGAAGCCGGAAGCGGCGGACCTTGGGTGTTGCTTTTCATACAGGCCGGACTGTATGTTGGTACGGCCTGATGGCTCTGTCGCATCAAGTCTCCCGCGCCGCCGTGGTCGGCACAAGCGTCGTCGCGCTCTGCGTGGCAGCCATTGTCCTGCTCGGCCACAACGGCTCGTACCGCGTCGCGCTGCGGTTCGATACCGCCAGTCAACTCGTGAAGGGCAACGAGGTTCGGACCGCGGGCGTGCGGATCGGATCCGTCGAACGCATCGCGCTCGCGCCCAACGGCCAGGCCGAGGTGCGCATTCGCATCGACGACGACCGGCGCGTCCCCCTCCGCCGCGGCACGCAGGCGCTCATCCGGCAGCAGTCGCTGGCGGGGGTCGCCAACCGCTACATCGACCTGCGGCTGGCGCCCGACGCCAACGCGCCGATCCCCGACGGCGGCGTGATCCCGGCCTCGGCCACGCTGGCCACCGTCGATCTCGACCAGGTCTTCAACACCTTCGACCCGCGTACCCGCCGCGCGCTCTCCGGTGTGATCCGGGGCTCCGCGCGGCAGTGGAAGGGCAAGAGCGCCGCTGCACGGGCCGGCCTGCTGTACCTCAACCCCGCGCTCGCCGCGTCGAACCGGCTGCTGGACGAGCTCACCCGTGACGCCGCCGCCCTCGACCGCTTCCTCGTGGCGTCCGCGCGCTTCTCCACCGACGTCGCCTCGCAGTCGGACGTCCTCGCCCCGCTCGTACGCGAGCTCGCGGACGTGACGAGCGTGATCCGCGACCGCCGCAACGACCTCGGCGACACCATCGAGGAGCTCCCCAAGACCCTCCGCCGAGCCAACACGACGTTCGTGAACGTGCGCGGGGCCCTGGACGACCTCGAGCCGTTCGTGCGCGAGACCGGCCCCGCCGCGCGCCAGCTCGCCCCGCTGTCCGACGACCTCCGCCGGCTCGCCACCGGTGCGCGTCCCACGCTGCGGCGGCTGTCGCGGATCTCCCGCTCCACGGGCGCCGCGAACGACCTCGGAGACGTGCTGCGCCTGGCCGGACCAGCTCGCGACGCAGCCGTCCGGACCACCGCCGTCAACGGCAAGGACCGCGAGGCCGCACTGCCCGCGACGGCACGCGCGCTTCGCGGAGCGGTCGAACCCGCGGCGTTCCTGCGCCCCTACGGTGTCGATCTCGTCGGGTGGTTCGACGACTTCGCCAACAGCGGCATCTACGACGCCCTCGGCGGCAGCGGTCGCATCGCCTTCCACACGTCGGCGTTCACCACCGTCAACGGCGCCCTCACGTACATCCCGCCCGAGCTACGCGCCGCCGCCTTCTCGAGCATCGCGCAGCTCGACCAGCGCAACCGCTGCCCCGGCGCGGCCGAGCGGGGCACCGCCTACAAGCCCACGCCGGACTTCAACTGCGACCTCTCCCAGGTGCCACGCGGACGATGAGACGCCTGCTCCTCATCCCGATCGCCGCCCTCGCGCTCGCGGCCACGCTCGCCGCCGGTGGCTCGTCGGGCCCTCCCGGCGGGATCCGCTACACCGTCGAACTCGACACCGGCACAGGGCTGGTCGACGGCGGCGACTTCAAGATCGCGGGCGTACGGGCCGGCGTCATCGAGCAGGTCCGGCTGGATCGGCGCACCCGTCACGCCCTCGCGGACGTCCGGATCGACGTACCGGAGGCCGGGGCCTTCCGGACCGACGTGCGCTGCGACGTACGCCCGCAGTCGCTGCTGGGGGAGTACTTCCTGGACTGTGATCCCGGCACCGCGCCGCGGCCCTTGCCCCCTGGGAGCAGGATCGGAGTCGAGCGCACCACGTCGACCATCCCACCCGACCTGGTGACGAACGTGCTGCGCCGACCGTACGCCGAACGGCTTCGGCTCATCATCACGTCACTCGGCGCCGGTGTCGCCGGTAACGGCGACCGCCTGAACCAGGCGATCCGGCGCGCGGTGCCCGCGCTGCGCGAGACCGACCGCGTGCTCGCCGTGCTCTCCCGCGAACAGCGCGCCCTGGACACCCTGACGCGTGATGCCGACACGGTGCTCGCCGCTCTGGCAGCACGGAAACGGGACGTCGGACGGTTCGTCGACGAGACGGCCCGGATCGCCACCGCCACGGCGCAGCGAGCACCGGAGCTCCGGAGGGCGCTGGGCGCGACCCCCGGCTTCCTGTCCGAACTGCGCCCGACGATGCTGGCCCTCGGTGACCTGGCGCGCGCCGGGACGCCCGCCCTGCGCGACACGCGTCTGAGCGCTGCTGAGGTGGAGCGCACGCTCCGCGCGCTGCCCCCCGTCGGTGACGGTGCCCGGCCGGCGCTGGCCGCGCTGGGCCGCGCAGCACGCTCCGGCCGGCCGATCATCGCGCCGACCCGCGCCCAGGTACAGCTTCTGCGATCGAGCACCAAGCGGCTGCCCGAGATCTTCACGACCCTCGCCATCATGCTCGACCACCTCGACGACCGCGACAACGCTGTCGAGAACGATCCGCGTTCTCCGGGAGGCAAGGGCTTCACGGGATTCGAGGGGCTCCTGCGCTACATCGTCTATCAGGGCACGACGATCAACAGCTTCGACGCGTCGTCCCACATCCTCAACGCGGCCCTGTTCTCCAGCAGGTGTGCGCAGTACCGCACTCCGGAGGACCTCGCGGCAGACCCCACGCTGGCGCCGGAGTGCGCTGCCGCCCTCGGACCGAACCAGCCCGGGGTCACGACACCCGACCCGACCAAGCCCACCGGCGAGACGCGAGGATCGGACGGACCCCGGCGGCTCGAACGTAGGCCAGCCCCGTCACGGGCTCCGGACCGCCCCGGGCAGCCCGTCGCACCGCCCGACGACTCGCGTGGGCCTGCGCCTGCACCGTCCCCCACGATCGATCTCGGCGGCATCCTGCAGGGCATCCTCCCGGAGAAGCTGCTGCCCGGCCTGAACGGCGCGACGGCGGAGGTCGGCCGGACGAACGGGACGACCAGCACCGACCTCCTCGACTACCTGCTGTCGCCATGACGCGCCGCCCGGCCACCAGCATCGTCAGCAATCCGGTCCTGGTCGGCGCGATCGCGATCCTCGTCGCGGTCGTCGCCGTCTACATCACCTACAACGCGAACAACGGCCTGCCGTTCGTGCCGAGCACCCGGGTCGTGCTCCAGCTCGAGAACGGCGTGACGGTGGGACCCGACTCGGAGATCAGGGAGGGCGGCCACCGGATCGGCGTTGTCGAGAAGGTACGGCTAGGCCGGCTTCCGGACGGCAGAGCAGGCGCCGAGGCCGTTCTGAAGATCGACAGGTCGGCAGGCGAGATCCCCGCTGACAGCACATTCGCGGTTCGGCTGAAAGGCGCGATCGGTGGCAAGTACATCGAGCTGAACCGTGGCCGCTCGCCTCGGAAGTTCGCTGAGGGCGCTGTCGTGCATCCCGATCACATCCGGCTGCCGGTAGAGCTCGACGACATCCTCAGCGCCTTCGACGCCCCGACCCGCGCAGGGCAGCGGCGCGTGCTGCGCGGTATCGGGGGCGCGCTCGCCGACCGCGGCCCGGCGCTCAACGCGACGGTCTCGCGGCTCCCGGATCTTCTCGGCAGCCTGCAGCCCGTGATGGCTGCGCTCGCCGCACCGTCCACGCGCCTGGACCGGGCGGTGCGGGCGACCGCGACCGTCACCGCCGCCCTGGCCCCGGTCGCCGCTGCGCAGGCCGACGCCCTGGCGAGCGTCGCAGCGACGTTCGCCGCGCTGAGCGCCGACCACGGCGCCTACCAGGACACCATCGCGGAGGTCGCGCGCACCGTGACCCAGGGAACCCCGGACCTCCGGACGGTCCGCCCCGTCGTCGAGCGGGCCGCCCTGCTCGTCGATGACCTGCGGGCCACCGCGAGGACCCTGCGCCGCGCGCTTCCGACCGTCAACGAGGCGCTGGAGACCTCCGCAGGGCCGCTGCGCCGCAGCGCCACGCTCGGCGACGAACTGCAAGGCACGCTGCGAGCCGCGGGGAGGCTCGCCGGCGACCCCCTGAGCACGGGGGCGCTCCGCGGGCTGACGACCACCACCCGGAGCCTCCAGACCCAGCTGCGGTTCTACGGGCCGCACGTGACCGTCTGCAACGTCGTCAACCTGTGGACCACCTTCGTGACCGACGTCATCAGCTCTCGCAGCCCCAACGGCACCGCGCAGCTGGGCATGCCCGAGATCGCATTCCCCCAGGACGACGGGGTCGGCGTGATGGGCGCCAACGAGGTCGCGACGGGCCGTGGCAGCCTCCCCGGCACCTCCCCGCAGCACCTCCACGCCGACGCTTTCTCCCAGGCGATCGAGAAGGACGGTCGGGCGGACTGCGAGCTCGGCCAGCAGGGGTATCTCCACTCCGGAAACGCCAACGACGACACACCCGACAGGTACTACCGACGTGCCGTCCTGGACGCCCACTCACCACCCGGCGGTGCGGGCGACGGACCGACCTACAAGCGCTACGACAGCTTCGGACGAGGGATCGGCCTCGGTCCGGCCCGCCTGCCGGCGGGGCAGACGGGGCGTCGCCATCCCGGCGGCAAGGCCTTCCCAGACGCATCGGAGGGCAAGTGAGGCGCAACCAGCCACGGGCGATCTCGGCCTTCGCAGCGGGCCTCCTCGCCCTGCTTCTCGCGGCGACGTTCATCGCCTACGTGTTCGGCGCACGGCCACCCGCAAGGCACTTCGAGGTGCATGCGGTGTTCCGCGACGCCCACGACATCAAGACGGGGAGTCCGGTACGTATCGCGGGGATCGATGTCGGCAAGGTACGAAGCGTCGAGGCGGTCTCCGGAGGCTCTACGACTGCCCGCGTCACCATCCGCGTCGACGACGCCGGCCAGCCCATCCATCTCGACGCGCACCTGTCCATCAGGCCGAGGATCTTCCTGGAGGGCAACTTCTTCATCGACCTGAATCCGGGCTCCCCGAGCGCCCCGAAGGTCCGGGACGGGGACACGATCCCGGTCGCCCAGACCTCATCGCTGGTGACCTTCTCCCAGGTGACCAGCACGCTGGAGCTCGATACCCGCCGTTCCCTGAGGCGTCTGCTCGCCGAGGTGGACACGGCCCTTCGGGGACCGGGCGCCCGTGGCTTTCGTCGCTCCATCCCCTCGTGGGAGCCGGCCTACCGCGACTCGGCGGTCGTCGCCGACGCCTTCCGCGGCTCCGGACGAGACCTGTCGGCCTTCCTGCGCGACGGGGGCGCGGTCGCGGCCGCGCTCGATCGCGACCCGGCCGCCCTCCGTGCGGCGATCCGCGACCTGCGCACCACCGCTGGGGCGTTCTCGCGAGAGTCGCGCGCCCTCGACGCGGCGCTCGAGGAGGCCCCGGCGCTGGTCCGCAGCGCACAACCCGCGCTGAACGCCATCAACCTTGCGCTGCCCCCCACGCGGAACCTCGCGCGAACCGCCCTGCCGGGTGTCCGCGCCCTCACGCCGTCGCTGCGCGCCGCCCGACCGTTCGTCGGACAGCTCGCGGGGCTGCTGTCCGAGCCGGAACTCGGGGGCCTGCTCTCCGACCTGGAGCCCGCGGTCCCGCGTCTGGCCCGGGTGCTGCGCGACACACCGGCGCTGCTTCACCAGGTTCGCGCCGCGTCGTCCTGCCAGAACGAGGTCGTGATGCCGACACTGAAGGACGAGGTGGAGGACGCTCAGTTCCCCGCCTCCGGCCCGGTTTATCAGGAGTTCGCCAAGGCGCTTCCGGGACTGGCGGGGGAGAGCCGCTCCCAGGACGCCAACGGGCAATGGATCCGCGCGCTCTTCACCGGCGGCAACTACGCGTACCCGGCTCCGAACGGCCAGACCCTCCTCACCTCGCGTCCGCTCGCCGGCGCGAACCCGGGGGTCCCCGCGCGCGGGATCCCACCGTTCCGGCCCGACGTGGCGTGCGAGACGCAGCAGCAGCCCGACCTCCGTTCGACCCCAGCGCCCGCGCCCGCCGGATTCCGCGTGAACACCACGTCGCCGGCCGCGACCGCGCTCGCACGTCGTGGGCAGGAGGTGGCGCGCCGCTTCCTGAAGCGAGATCTCAACCGCCGGGGGCTTGCCGGGGACCTGCGGCTCCGTGAGACACCCCTGCAGCGCTCCGAGATCGACGCGACCCTCGGGAATCTGCCATGAGCACGCGTCTGCGCCGCCAACTCCGCCCGACGATCGCGATCGCGGTGCTGGCGATGATCGCTACCGTCGTGGGAGTCACGGTCCTGGACAACCAGCGGGTGCGCTTCCCGTTCTTCGAACCGGCGCCCTACCGGATCGGCGCCGAGTTCCAGACCGCCCAGGCCGTCACGCCCGGCCAGGGTCAGACCGTGCAGGTCAGCGGCGTGCGGATCGGCGACATCGCCGACGTCGAACTTCGTGACGGGCGGGCGATCGTCTGGATGGACATCGACCCGGACGTGGCCGAGGTCATCCGTGTCGACGCAACGGCGCTCCTTCGTCCGCGCACCGGCCTGAAGGACATGTACCTCGACCTCTCACCGGGCAGCGACACGGCTCCGCGGGTGCCTCGCAACTGGGTGATGCCGGTCGGGCAGGCGCAGCCGGACGTGAACCTCGACGAGATCACCCAGATGCTCGACACCGACACCCGGGAGTACCTCCAGCAGCTCGTCGGGGCCGGCGCGCAGGGGCTCGAGAGCCGCGGGGACGAGCTCCGGGAGGTGCTGCGGCGCTTCGAGCCGACCCACCGCGACCTGGCCCGTGTCAGCGGCGCCGTCGCGCGTCGCCGGGCGTCGCTGACACGCCTCGTGCGATCGCTGCGGACCCTGACGGGCGAGCTGTCGGGACGAGAGGGGCAGCTGTCGGAGATGGTCTCGTCATCAGCACGGGCGCTGGATGCCTTCGCGGACCAGGAGCAGGCGGTCTCCCGCGGGGTCGCCGGGCTGCCCGGGGCGCTGCGGGAGACGCGGCGCACGCTCGACGCGCTCGTGGGCTTCAGCGACGAACTCGGGCCGGCGGCGCGGTCATTGACGCCGGCGCTGGCCCGTCTGCCCCAAGCGGCACGTGCCGTCACCACACTCTCGGAGCAGTCGACGCCAGTGCTACGTCGCGACGTCAGGCCCTTCACGCGCGCGGCTCGTCCGCTGATCCGCGACCTCGCCGCCCCGGCCGAGCAACTGGAGCGCGCCGCTGCGCCGGCGACCAGTACCGGCGTCCTGCTGAACCGCTTCTTCAACATGCTCGGATACAACCGCGACGGTCGCGAGGGGCCACAGGATGCCAATCGCGACGAGGGCTTCTTGTTCTGGCTTGCGTGGACAACCCACAACGGCCTGCTGATCTTCACGACCGCCGATGCCGGTGGGCCATTCCGACCCCTTGCGCAGCAGGGCAACTGCGCGGCATTCGCCGCGCTCGCGGAAGGCATGGGCGTCGGCGACCCGCTCCTCGGCACGGTGCTCGGTGGTCTCGAGGGTGTGTTCAGCGATCCTCGGGTCTGCGGACCCTCGGCCGAAGGATCGTCGGCGTTCGCCCGCCGGCTGCGCGGGGGTCGCCTGCAACGAACCACGAGCGCCGGAGGCTCGAGGCGATGAACAAGCAGGCCCCGGGTCCCGGCCAGATCGCGACGATGGTCCTGTTCGCGCTGTCCTGCTTCGGGCTCCTCCTGTACCTGTGGACCGCCTTCGGTGGCCCCTCCCCACTCGCCCCGAAGGGCTACCGGGTGCAGGTGGCGTTCCCGGAAGCAGCTCAGCTGGGTGTCGAGGCGGACGTTCGCATCTCGGGCGTCCCGGTCGGCAAGGTCCGCGAGAAGGAGGTGGCGCCGGACGGCAACCGCACGCTGGTGACGATCGAGATGGACGCTGCGTACGCACCCATCGCCAGGGACACCCGCGCGATACTGCGCCAGAAGACCCTGCTCGGTGAGACCTACGTCGCGCTGACGCCGGGATCCCCGGGAAGTCCGCGCCTCGAGGAGTACGGCCGCCTACCCGACGGACAGGTCCAGGACACGGTCCAGCTCGACGAGATCTTCTCCGCGCTCGATGAGCCCACGCGCAACGCCTTCCGGACCTGGCAGCAGGAACTGGGGAAGGCGGTGGACGGCACCCAGGACGCCACCAACGACGCGTTCGGTCAACTCCCCGAGGTCGTCGATGAGGCCGCGACGTTCTTTGGCATCCTCGAGCGCGACGAGGCGGCGGTCCGGGCCCTCGTACGCAGTTCAGGCGAGACGTTCGAGCAGATCGGCTCCGACGAGCGAGCGCTGCGGACCCTCGTGACCGCGACCGCGTCGGGGTTCGGCGAGACCGCGCGCCGCAGCCGACGGCTCAGCGAGACGGTGCGCATCCTCCCGACGTTCCTCAGGGAATCGCGCGTGACGCTCGCACGCGCAGCTCAGTTCTCGCGGACAGCAGAGCCTGTCGTCCGGGATCTCGGTCCCGCCCTCCGCGCACTGCGCCCGGCGGCGGTGGATCTCGCACGGTTCGCCCCGGATCTCGCCCGGGCGGCGCGCGATCTCGACCCGCTGGTCGAGGCGGCCCGCGTCGGGCTCCCTGCTACCGCCCAGATCATCGATGGCACGCGCCCGGTCCTGCAGGCGGCGCTCCCGCTGCTCAGCGAACTCAATCCGCTCGTGGAGTGGCTCGAGTACAACCAACGCCTCACGATCGGGCTGTTCAACGCGTCCACGGCGCTCAGCGACACCGCCGTAGGGCCCGATGGCCGGCGACAGCACTACCTGCCGTCGTTCTCCCCGGCGGGAATCGAGTCGGCGGGGATCTTCCAGGATCGCCTCCCCATGACCCGTGGCAACGCGTACGTCCCCGGCTCTGCCTTCGCCGACCCGCGCCGCGAACTGCAGTTGATCCTTCCGAGCTGGGACTGCGAGAACTCGGGGCGCGGCGAGTTCACGACCAAGAAGCGCGGGACGGACGACGACCCGTCGTGCTGGCGCATGAACTTCCCCGGCTGGGAGGAGCGTGTCGGCGTGCTGCCCCGGATCGAGCGGGCCGACTACCTGTCGCAGACGCCGCGGAAGTAGCGCCTCGGGGTGGACACACCTCCCGGCCGTATATACATACAGACTTGACTGTTTCTTTCAGACCCACTACCTTCCTCCCCAAGCCGCGGACGACCCCCGGCGAACCACCGAACCAGGAGGCTCGAATGCCCAGCGTGAACAAGACCATCGAGTTCGCCGCGTCCCCCGACGCGGTCTGGCAGACCATCACCGACTTCTCGAAGTACGGTGAGTGGAACGTCACCCACGTCGCCTTCCCCGACGGCGCGCCGACTGACGTCACGGCAGGCGCGACCTTCAAGGAGAAGGTCAAGATCATGGGGATGCCCGGCGACGTCGCCTGGCAGGTCGACGAGGCAGACGCACCGACGTCCCTGAGGCTGTCGGGCAAGGGCCCGATGGGCACCCACATGAAGTACGTCTACACGCTGTCGCCCAACGGAGACGGCACCCAGCTCGATCTCGAGTCGGAGTTCGGCGGAGCAGCCCTCGGCGCGATGGCCGGCGCGCTCACCAAGGAGACCGACAAGGCGCTCGGCGAATCCGTCGAGAAGCTCAAGGCGCTCGTCGCCTAGCACGCCGCACCAGCTTCGTCGCGCGTGGGACCGCGGCGAGTGGCCCTGCTCCCTCCGCTCTTGGGCGGCCAGGGCCAGCATCACCCTTCGGCGCCCGTTCGCGCAGCCGCTCTCTCCGCGCGAACGGGCGCCGTCGGTGGTCACGCACGCCGTCTGCATCGGCGGGCGCTTGTGGTCGCCGCGCATTTCCCGACCCCGGAGTGCGGTTCGCCCGCGTGACGCGCCGGAAAACGTACGGATGAAGGACCGCGAGTCACGGTCGAGGATCGCGTCATGCTCGGGAGCGCTAGACAGGGATCCGATCGGGTCGGACCACCGC
>NZ_JBFIGP010000020.1:0-27636 GCF_041602235.1 Paraconexibacter sp. | reverse complement strand
CCGCGCGACTGCGGAGCGACGCTGTCAGCACGTACTCCCCGGGCGCATGCGCCTCGCCGCCCAGCGGGCCCAGCCCGTCGATCGTCAGCGGCACCACCGCGGCGATGTGGCTGGCGTCGCTGGCCCCGCCGCGTGACGCCGGCACGACCGGGCGACCGAGCGCGGCCCCCGCGCGGTCCAACGTGCTCGCCGCGGTCTCCCGGGCGTCCATGCCGGGCCACTCGCGCAGGTTCGCGACGTGCAGCGTCACCTCGTCGAGGTCTCGCGGGAGCGCCGTCATCACCGTGTCGAAGGCCTCCAGCCGGTCGGCCCGCACGTCGCAGAGCAGCTCGCCGGACGCAGGCACCACGTTGAGCGCGTCACCGCTGTGGAGCACCGTGGGCACCGCGGTCAGGTGGTCGGGACCGTCCGGGTCGTGGTGCGCCGCGACGATCCGCGCGACCTCGGCGAGTGCGAGCAGCGCGTTGCGGCCGTCCCCCGGGCGCGCGCCGCTGTGGGCGGATCGTCCCGTCGCGACCACGCGCAGCGTCCCCGCCGCCTTGCGGCGCACGACGACGGCGTCCCGGCCTTCGCCGTCGAGCTCCCCGGCCTCGAAGCACAGGCAGGCGTCGTACCCCGCGAACCGCGGGCCGTGGGCGAACGGCGCGGTGCGCCACTCCTCGTCGCAGACCAGGAGGAGGCTCACTTCGGCGAACTCCGTCCGACGATCCTCCGCGAGCGCCTGCAGCACGCCGATCGCCAGGACGTCCCCGCCCTTCATGTCGACGGCGCCGGACCCCACGAGGGTGTCGCCGAGCGGGTGGAGCGCGCGGTGGTCGGCGTGGGCGACCACCGTGTCGACGTGGCCGAGCAGCAGCAGTCGCCGCGCACCGGTCCCGCGTACGCGCGCGAGCAGGTCCGGCGCATGGCCGGGGGACGAGCACGGGACCCGGGCGACCTCGGCATCGACGGGCAGCAACGCCTCGATGACCGAGAAGCACTCCTCGGCGGCACCGACATCTCCCGAGGGCGAGGACACCGCGACCAGCGCCGCGAGCTGCCGCTCCGCGGCGAGCGCGATGGTGTCGGCGTGACGGCGGACCCAGGGCAGCACGAGGGCGAACAGTAGTCGCCAGGGACCGCCGGTGTCCGCGGCCGCCGAGTGCGTCGGCGCACCGGATGAGCCTCGACGGCGGCGGCATGACGCCGGGTTATGGAGCGCGCTGGACGACCAGGACCACACCCTCGACCTCGGGTTGAGGGTCGCCTGCCGAGCGGGGGGTGATCCGTCGATCCCACGCCCACGCTGGGATCGCGTGGTCGTCCAGAACACTCGACCACGACTCGAGGGTCACGGGGTGTCGCTCGGACCCCGTAACGGGGTCGTCAACCTGCCCGGCAGCGGCACAACGCAGAAGGGCCCGCCCCGAGGCGAGCCCTTCCCACGACATCACCGCGGTTCCGCGGGGCAGCTACGCGCCGAGCACGGCGGCGAGACGGTCCTCGATCGCGCCGGCGACCTGCTCGCGGATCGGGCCGTCCTCCAGGCGCTCGACCGTGGCCTCGAGGAACCCCTCGATGACCAGGCGCTTGGCCTGGGCCTCCTCCAGCCCGCGGCTGCGCAGGTAGAAGAGCTGGTCCGGATCGATCTGGGCGATCGCGGCCGCGTGCGTGCACCGCACGTCGTCGGCCAGGATCTCCAGGCCCGGGATCGCGTCCGCATGCGCCTTCTTGGAGACGAGGAGGTTCCGCGACTCCTGGAAGGCGTCGGTCTGCTGTGCGCCCTCGTCGACCTGGATCATGCCCCGCCACACGGTGGACGAGCGGTCGTTCAGGATGCCGCGGAACGCCAGGTCGGAGGTCGTCTTCTCGGCGGCGTGCTCCTGCAGCGTGTCGACGTCGATGTGCTGGCGTCCGCGCGAGGCGTAGGCACCCGTCACCGAGGCGTGAGCGCCGGGACCGTCGAGCTTGGTCTCCAGGAACACCTTGCCGTTCTTGGAGCCGAAGCCGAGCGTGACCCAGTCGACGTGCCCGTCCCGCGCGACGATCGCGCGCTGGGCGCCGAAGACCCAGGTCTGCTCGTTGAGCTCCTGGGCCGAGACGTACCGCAGCCGGGCGTTCGGGCCGACGACCAGCTCGACGACGCCGTTGACGAGCCCGTCCGTCTCGGGGTCGGCGCTCACCGTCTGATCCCAGATCTCGGCCTCCGCGCCCTCCTCGAGCACGACGAGCGTGCGGGTGTGGAGCGCGGTGCCCGCCTGCTCGTGGACGTTCGTGACCAGGATCGGCGCGTCGACGTGCACGCCTCGCGGCACGTGGACGAAGACCCCGTCGCTCCAGTGCGCGTCGTTGCGGGCGACGAACGGTGAGTCCTTGGCGACCGTGCCGAGGTGCTTCTCGACGAGCTCCGGGTGGCGGATCGCCGCCTCCGCGATGGGCAGCACGATCGGCCCCTCGGACGTCGCGTCGGCCGCGACGGCGCCGGAGCCACCGACGCGCACCGCACCCTCGAAGTCGAACACGCCGTGTCCGTCGGGATCACCGGCACGGGCCGGCGCGTACGCGTCGAGGTCGAGGGCGTCGATCGGCGTGAACTCCCAGCCGGCGACGCCGCGGAACGTCGGCAGCTCGAGGCCGTCCAGGCGCTCGGCGGCGCCCACGCGCCGCGAGGTGAGCCAGTCCGGCTCGGTCACAGCGGTCGACATCTAGCCGATGCTCCCTTCCATCTGCAGCTCGATCAGGCGGTTCATCTCGATCGCGTACTCCATCGGCAGCTCCTTGACGATCGGCTCGATGAAGCCGTTGACGATGAGCTTCGCGGCCTCCTCCTCGTCGAGTCCGTGGGACTGGAGGTAGAACAGCTGCTCCTCACCGACCTTGGTGACCGACGCCTCGTGCCCGACGTCCACGTCGTCCTCGCCGATGCGGATCGTCGGGTAGGTGTCGGTACGGGACTCCGGGTCGAGCAGCAGCGCGTCGCAGACGACCTTCGACCGGGCGCCGTGCGCGCCCTTCGCGACCTCGAGCAGGCCGCGGTAGGACGAGCGCCCGCCGTCCTTGGAGATCGACTTGGCGAAGATGTTCGACGTCGTGTTCGGCGCGGCGTGCACGATCTTGCCGCCCGCGTCCTGGTGCTGGCCCTTGCCGGCGAACGCGATCGACAGGATCTCCCCGTGGGCGCGCTCGCCCATGAGGTAGACGGCCGGGTACTTCATCGTCAGCTTCGAGCCGAGGTTGCAGTCGACCCACTCCACCGTGGCGTCGCGCTCGGCGACCGCCCGCTTGGTGACGAGGTTGTAGACGTTCTGCGACCAGTTCTGGACGGTCGTGTAGCGGATGCGCGCACCCGGCTTGGCGATCAGCTCGACGACCGCGGAGTGCAGCGAGTCACCGGAGTACGTCGGGGCGGTGCAGCCCTCGACGTAGTGCACGTAGCTGCCCTCGTCGGCGATGATCAGCGTGCGCTCGAACTGGCCCATGTTCTCCGTGTTGATGCGGAAGTAGGCCTGCAGCGGCATCTCGACGTGCACGCCCGGCGGCACGTAGACGAACGAGCCGCCCGACCAGACCGAGCTGTTCAGCGCGGCGAGCTTGTTGTCGTTGGGCGGGATGACCGTGGCGAAGTGCTCGCGCACCAGGTCCTCGTGCTCACGGAGCGCGGTGTCCATGTCGAGGAAGATCACGCCCTGCTTCTCGAGCTCCTCGTTGACCTGGTGGTAGACGACCTCGGACTCGTACTGCGCGCCGACGCCGGCCAGGAACTTGCGCTCGGCCTCGGGGATGCCGAGGCGGTCGAAGGTGTTCTTGACGTCCTCCGGGACGTCGTCCCAGGAGCGCTCGGCGCGCTCGGAGGCACGGACGAAGTAGTGGATGTCGTCGTAGTCGACGTCGGCGAGCATGGGCGAGCCCCACGTCGGCTGCGGGCGGGCCAGGAAGTGGTCGTGCGCCTTGAGGCGGAACTCACGCATCCACTGCGGCTCGTCCTTGAACTCGGAGATCTTCGCGATGATCTCCTTGTTCAGGCCCTTGGGCGCCTTGTAGAGGTAGTTCTCGGCGTCGTGGAACCCGTAGCGCTCGGTGTAGTCGGCGCCGAACCCCTTCAGGGCGGCCTCGTCCTCGGTCAGGACCTTCGTGCTCTGCGTCTGCGGTGTCGTGGCCATGGGTCAGTCGACCTCCAGCTTGATGATGTCGTCCTCGATGAGGACTCCGAACGTCTCGACCGGCTGATACGCCGGCAGGGTCTGCGGCACACCGGTGCGCAGATCGAAGAGGGAGCCGTGCCGCGGGCACTCGATGGTGCAGGCCTCCTCGTCGAGCTCGCCGTCCGCCAGTGTCCCGTCGTCGTGCGAGCACCGGTCCTCGATCGCGAGGACGGTGCCGCGGCAGTTGAACACCCCGATCTCGAGGTCCTCCCACGTGACGATCCGTGCCGCTCCGGGCGGCAGGTCACTGAGGGGGCAGACGTCGATGATGGGGCTCATGAGCGGTGAAAACCTGGGCTCGGCGGAAATCCGATCCCGGGGGAAGGGATTGTACCGGTCGTGTCGCACGGCGCACCGCAGGAGCGGCGCGGTCGCCCGACGTTCCGGCTAGATCGGGTTCCCGGTGGGCTTGACGCCCTCGGGCGTCTCGGGCTCCCAGTCGACCGCGTCGCCGAGCGCCGCGGTCTTCAGCACCTTCAGCGACAGCAGCGCGCACTTCATCCGGGTCGCGGAGATGTCGATCCCCAGCAGGTCCAGGACGAAGCCGCGGTCGAGCTTCAGGAGCTCCTCGACCTTCATCCCCTTGACCTCGTCGGAGGCCATCGACGCGCTGGCCTGGCTGATCGCGCAGCCGTGACCGTCGAACCGGATGTCCTCGATCGTGCCGTCGTCGCCGACCCGCAGCATGACCGTGAGCTCGTCACCGCACAGCGGGTTGTTGTCGTGCGCCTCGAGGTCCGGCGACTCCATCGGCCCCCAGTTGTGCGGGCGCTTGTAGTGCTCGAGGATGTATTCGCGGTACAGGTCGTCCATGGTCAGTCTCCGAACAGGGTGATGACGTCCCCGAGCGCGTCGACGAGCGCGTCGACGTCCTCCCGGGTGTTGTGGACGCCGAACGAGGCGCGGGTGGTCGCGGCGACGCCGAGGCGCTGCATCAGCGGCTGGGCGCAGTGGTGGCCGGCGCGGACGCAGACGCCGCGCCGGGCGACGATCTCGGCCACGTCGTGCGGGTGGGCGCAGTCGAGGGTGAAGGAGACGAGGGCGCCACGATCGGCGGCGTCGGCCGGGCCGTTGACGGTCAGCCCCGGCACGCCGCGCAGGCGCTCCAGCGCGTAGCCGGTGAGGTCCTGCTCGTGGGCGCGGAGCGCGTCCATGCCCATGCCCTGCAGGTAGTCCACCGCCGCCCCGAGGCCGGCCGCCTCGGCGATGGGGGACGTCCCGGCCTCGAACTTCGTGGGGATGTCGGCCCACCGCGAGCCGTCCAGCGAGACGCTGGCGATCATGTGACCGCCGCTGATGAAGGGGGGCATCGCCTCGAGGATCTCGGGTCGTCCGTGGAGGATCCCGATCCCGGTCGGGCCGTAGGCCTTGTGCGCGGTCCACACGTAGAAGTCCGCGTCGATCGCGGCGACGTCCACCGGGATCTGCGGGACCGCCTGCGCCCCGTCGACGAGGACGACGGCACCGGCCGCGTGCGCGCGGGCGGTGATGTCCTGCACCGGGTTGATCGTGCCGAGCACGTTGCTGACGTGCACCACCGCCACCAGCTTCACGGTGCCGGTCGCCAGCAGCTCGTCGAGCACGTCGAGTCGCAGGTGGCCCTCGTCGTCGACCGGGACGTGGGCGAGCCGCGCCCCCGTGCGCTCGCACAGCACCTGCCACGGGACGAAGTTCGAGTGGTGCTCCATCTCGGTGACCACGACGGTGTCACCGGGCCCGAGGTTCGCATGGCCCCAGGAGTAGGAGACGAGGTTGACCGCCTCGGAGGCGTTCTTGGTGAACACCGTGCCCCGGGCGTGCGCACCCAGCCAGTGCGCGGCCCGGTCGCGGGCGCCCTCGTAGAGGTCGGTCGCCTCGACGGCCAGCGGGTAGACCCCCCGGTGGACGGACGCCCGGTGGTGCTCGTAGTAGTCGTCCATCGCGGCGATGACGCTGCGATGGGTCTGCGACGTCGCCGCGCTGTCGAGGTAGACGACACCCTCGCGGGAGAGGGTGGGGAAGTCGGCCCCGGTCGTGTCGGCGACGACGCTCATCCCTTAGACCGTCGCCGGCTCGTTGGTGCCGGTGATCCAGGCGTAGCCCTCGGCCTCGAGCTTGTCCACGAGCTCCGGGCCGCCGGCGTGCACGATGCGGCCGTTGTGGAGGATCGACACCCGGTCGGGCTTCACGATGTGCAGGATCCGCTGGTAGTGCGTGATGATCAGGACGCCCGTGCCGGCATCGCGCGCCACCTCGTTGACGCCGTTGGCGACGACGTTGAGCGCGTCGATGTCGAGGCCGGAGTCGGTCTCGTCGAGGATCGCGATCTCGGGCTTCTGGAGCGCGAGCTGGAGCGTCTCGAGGCGCTTCTTCTCGCCCCCGGAGAACCCGTCGTTGAGGTACCGGGAGCTGAACTCCTTCGGCACGTTCGTCAGCTTCATCGCGGCCTCGACGGTCTGCCGGAACTCCTTGAGCGGGACCTCCTGCTCACCGCGCGCGGCACGGTGGGCGTTCATGACCATCCGCAGGTACTTGGCGATCGTGACGCCCGGGATGGCGACCGGGTACTGGAAGGCCATGAAGAGACCCAAACGAGCCCGCTCGTCCGGGTCCGCTTCCGTGATGTCCTCGCCCTTGTAGATGATCTCGCCCTCGGTCACCTCGAGGTTCGGGTGCCCCATGATCACGTTGGCGAGCGTGCTCTTGCCCGAGCCGTTGGGGCCCATCAGCGCGTGCACCTCACCCTTGTTCACGGTGAGGTCGAGGCCCCGGAGGATCTCCTTGTCCTCGGCCTTGACGTGGAGGTTGCGGATTTCGAGGTCAGCCATGTGCGTTGGTCCGTTCGAGAGGAGTGGAGGGGGTCAGGCGACGGGAAGCGCGTCGCCGACCGGTGCGGGAGCATCCGGTGCCGGCGAGTGCCGGTCGGAGAATGCGACGAGATCGGCAAGCGTAGTGCCCTGCAGCGCCTTGACGACCCCACCTTGGACACGGGTCCAGAGCAGCTTCGTGGCGCAGCCGTGCCCACGATCCGCCTCGTGGTTGCAGAGCACGCGACCGTGCTCGGAGTCGTCGACGAAGCACGTCATCGGGGCGACGGCGCCCTCCAGGGCGAGCACGACCTCGTCCATGCGGACGTCGTCGGCGGGGCGGGCGAGGCGGTACCCGCCGTGCGCTCCGCGGGTGCTCTCGACCAGGCCCGCCTTCTTCAGCAGCGCGACGATGCGTTCCAGGTAGGCGAGCGGCAGACCCTCGGCCTCCGCGATCGCCTTCAGGGACGTCGGCGTCGGCTGGGGCTCGGCGGCGTGCCGACCCAGCTCGACGAGCAGGCGCACGCCGTACTCGGCCTTCGTCGTGAAGATCATCTGGCAATCCTACCAGCGAGGTCGGAGATGACCCGCGCTCGAGCCCGGCCCACCACCGGGGTGCGTCGCCGGGGCCCACCGCCGGGGTGCGTCGATCCAGCGCCGCTCAGGGTCGCTGAAACGTCGCACCCTCTACGGGGCCGCCCTCCGACCACGGCTCGGCGCACGTCCTCGCCCGGCTCGGCAGACTGCGCTTCCATGCTGTCCCGGTTCGCTCGCCTGTCCCCCTTGGTGGCGCTCGTCCTCGGTGCCGTCCTGTGGTCGGTGCTCCCACCGCCGACGGTCGAGGCCCAGTCGCCCGCGACCCCGCTCCCGCAGCCGACCCCGGCCCCGCAGCCGAATCCGACGCCGGAGCCCGAGCCGACGCCGGAGCCCGAACCCGAGCCGACGCGGCCCACCAACCCGTGCCTGCGCCCCGAGCTGCGGCTGCGCTGCCCGGACCTCGTGATGCGACGCCCCTACGGCCTCCACCTGCGGCGGACCAAGAAGGGCCGGTCGCTCCTGGCCTCGACGAACGCGATCGTCAACGTCGGGAAGGGCCCCGTGGAGGTCCGGGGCCGCCGCTTCTCCCGGACCCGCATGGCCGCCCGCCAGGTGCTGCGCGCCGCGCCCGGAGCACGCCCCCGTGTCCTGCCCGAGAAGGGCCGCATCGCGTTCTTCGACACGAAGACCCGAGGCCGCTACTGGAAGTTCGAGCACGCGGCGGGCTTCGAGCTCTGGGCCCTCGACGCCGCGGGCAACCGGACCCGGCTGGTCCGTACCAGCCCGAAGATCTACTACTGCTACCGCGACCTCAAGCGGGTGCGCTCGCTCAAGACGAAGCGCCCGTATCCCCGGTCCCCCCGCCGCGCGCAGTTCGGCGCCTGCTCGCAGCGCGGGCCGATCCGCGACGTGACGCTGGGCACGTCGGTCGGCTGGGCCGACATCTACCCGTGGCGCTACCCCCAGAACTGGATCGACGTGACCGGCTTCTCGGGCTGCTTCGCATACGTGCACCGTGCCGACCCCGAGGGCAACCTCGTCGAGATCGACGAGACCAACAACTCCTCCGCGGTCTCCGTGCGCCTGCCCTGGCGAGGCACGGGCGGCGCGCGCGGGTGTCCGTCCGTGCGCCCCGGGGCGCCGCCTCGCAGCGCGTCGGACCCGACCCCGAGCGACGACGGCGCCTCGCCCCCGCAAGATCCGTACGGCGGCTACCGGGCGCGCTGAGGACGCCGAGACCCCTCCGGCGCCCGGACCCGCGCTCCCCTCGGCGGCGCGTTCAGGCGCGCACCGCCTCGCCCAGCGCGAGGGGACGGACGAGCTTCGGCGCCTTCGGGAGCCGGTCGTCGCGGACCTCGCCGACCTCCAGGCCGGCGGTTGCGCGCAGCAGTGCGACCGTGTCGCGGTTGGGGTGACACCCGGCGGCGAGCACGCCCCACGGGCGGTCCAGCCTGTCCTGCCAGCGGGCGAGGCCGGGATCGGAGGAGCGCACGTGCTCGATGAACCGCAGCACGCCGCCGGGCCGCAGGACCCGCACCGCCTCGGCGGCAGCCGCGGGAGCGTCCGGGATCGTGCAGAACACGAGCGTCGCGACGACGGCATCGGCCTCCCCGTCGGCCACCGGTAGCCGCTCCGCGCCGGCCTGCACCACCTCGACGCGCGAGGCGCCGCCACCGTGACCGTCCGCGACCTTGGCCCGCAGTTGCTTGGCCATGTGCGGATCCGGCTCGGTCGCGACGATCCTCGTGACCGCAGCCGGGTAGTGATCCAGGTTCAGTCCGGTCCCCGCCCCCAGTTCCACCACGGTGCCGGCGAGATCACCGACGAGCGCTGCACGCATGTCGCGCAGGCCGTGCTCCTCGGTGTCCTTCAGAACGCTGTCGTAGAAGCGGGCGAAGAGACGGTCGAGGATCATCGTTCGATGGTAGTTCCGGTGTGCGCCCGTGGCCAGGGCCAGGGAGCCCCGGTGGGCGGCAGTCCTTGCTCTACCCTCGGTCGCCGCATGCCCACCACCGCCGCCGCTCCCACCACCACGCGCACCGACCTGCGCAACGTCGCGATCGTCGCCCACGTCGATCACGGCAAGACCACGCTGGTCGACGCGATGCTCCACCAGGCCGGCACGTTCCGGGCCAACCAGGACGTGGCCGACCGCGTCATGGACTCCATGGACCTCGAGCGCGAGAAGGGCATCACGATCCTCGCGAAGAACACCTCGGTCCAGTACCGGGACGTCAAGCTCAACATCATCGACACGCCGGGGCACGCCGACTTCGGCGGCGAGGTCGAGCGCGGCCTGACCATGGTCGACGGCGTGCTGCTGCTCGTCGACGCCAGCGAGGGACCGCTCCCCCAGACGCGCTTCGTCCTGCGCAAGGCGCTCTCCGGGCGCCTGCCGGTCATCCTCGTCATCAACAAGGTGGACCGCGACGACGCCCGGATCAAGGAGGTCGTCGACGAGGTGTACGACCTGTTCCTGGACCTCGACGCCGACGAGTCGCAGATCGAGTTCCCGATCGTCTACACCAACGCCAAGGAGGGCTGGGCCAGCCTCGAGCTCGACGGCGACCACGCCGTGCCCGGCACCGACCTCAAGCCCCTCATGGACCTGCTGGTCCAGACCATCCCGGCGCCCGAGTACGAGGAGGGCCACCCGCTGCAGGCGCTGGTCACGAACCTCGACGCCTCGCCGTACGTGGGCCGCCTCGCCATCTGCCGGATCAAGGAGGGCACGGTGCGCAAGGGCCAGGAGATCGCGTGGTGTCGCGCCGAACCGGCGGCCGACGGCTCGCAGCGGATCGAGCGCGCCAAGGTCACCGAGCTGTACGTGACCGACGGCCTCGAGCGGGTGGACGCCGCCGAGGCGGGGCCCGGGGAGATCGTGGCCATCGCCGGACTGCCCGAGGTCACCATCGGCGAGACCATCGCCGACCTCGGCGACCCGCGTCCGCTGCCGGTCATCCGCGTCGACGAGCCGTCGCTCAGCGTCACGATCGGCATCAACACCTCCCCGCTCGCCGGCCAGGACGGCAAGTTCCTCACCGCACGCCAGGTCAAGGACCGGCTGGACCGCGAGCTGATCGGCAACGTGTCGCTGCGCGTGCACACCACCGAGCGTCCCGACACCTGGGAGGTGCAGGGTCGCGGCGAGCTCCAGCTCGCGGTGCTCGTGGAGATGATGCGCCGCGAGGGCTACGAGCTGACCGTGGGCAAGCCGCAGGTCGTCACGCGCGAGGTCGACGGCAAGACCCACGAGCCGATCGAGCGCATGACCATCGACGTCCCGGAGGACTACGTCGGCGTCGTCACCCAGCTCCTGGCGCTGCGCAAGGGCCGCATGGAGCAGATGATCAACCACGGGACCGGCTGGGTGCGGATGGACTACCTGGTGCCGGCGCGCGGGCTCATCGGCTTCCGCACGGAGTTCCTCACCGAGACCCGCGGCACGGGGCTGATGCACCACGTCTTCGAGCGCTACGAGCCGTGGCAGGGCGAGATCCGGACCCGTCCGTCCGGCTCGCTCGTCGCGGACCGGCGCGGACCGGTGACGTCGTTCTCCTGCTTCAACCTGCAGGAGCGTGGCGTGCTGTTCGTCAGCCCCGGCGACGAGGTCTACGAGGGCATGATCGTCGGCGAGAACTCCCGTGCCGACGACCTGGACGTCAACGCGGTCCGTGAGAAGCACCTCAACAACATCCGCTCGTCGACCGCCGAGGAGCTCGTCAGGCTGACGCCGGCGAAGCCCCTGTCCCTCGACGGGGCGATGGAGTTCCTGCGCGAGGACGAGTGCGTGGAGGTCACCCCGAAGCACGTGCGGCTGCGCAAGGTCCACCTGGCGCAGAACGATCGCGTGCGGGCGGCACGTCAGGCCCGCAACGCCGAGAAGTCCTGAGGTCGCGCGGCGCCGCGGGGGCGGCGCCGATCGCTCGCCGGTGAGGTCGCGTCCCGCGGGACGCGACGAGGACTACTCGTCGTCGATGCCGGCCGCGAACTTCTCGTTGGCCTGCCGCTCGCCCAGACCCTGGGCGACCGCGAAGCCGATCAGCACGTGCGCGAGAGCGGGGAACGCGACGAAGAAGACGGCCACGAGGCCGATGGTGGCGGAGACGTCGCTCATTGCGATCATGATGTCGCGATCCTATCTCAGAGGCTGCGCGCGAAGGCGTCAGGCCGGATAGCTCTCGGCGCCCAGATCGGCGGCACTGACGGACTCCCCGCTGCGGATCAGCTCGCGAGCGCGCTCGAGATCGTCGAGCCCTCCGACGCTGAGCGCCCCGCGGACGACCCCACCGTCGAGGTAGTAGATCGCGAAGGCCCCGTCGGCGATGGCGCCGACGACCGCCTCCTCGTTCCACGAGCGGGCCGGCCCCACGTACTCGAGCGAGACCCAGTCCGCGAGGTCGCTGAAGAAGTACGGGACGGTGTCGTAGGGCACGTCCTGACCGAGCATGTTGCGGGCGGCCGTGGCGCCCTGGGACATCGCGACGTCCTCGTGCTCGATGCGCAGGACCGTGTCGTGGACGACGCTCTGGTACTCGGCCATGTCCCCCGCCGCGTAGACGTGCGGCGCGGAGGTTCGCAGGTGGGTGTCGCACAGCACGCCCCCCGCCTCGCCCAGCGTCAGCCCGGCCTTGCGGGCAAGCATCACGTCGGGCGTGGCGCCGACCCCGCACACGACGAGATCGGCCGGCAGTTCCCGCCCGTTGCCGGTGCGCACCGTCGTCACCCGCTCACCGTCACCCTCGAAGGCGGCGATCTCGTCGCTGCCGAAGATCTCCACGCCGTGGCTCTCGAGCACGTCGCGGAAGAAGACGCCCGCGCGCAGGCCGAAGCCCGTGGAGAGCGGCTCGGCCTCCTGCAGGACGATCGCGACCCGCTTGCCCATCGCGGTGAGGGACGCCGCGACCTCGCAGCCGATGTAGCTCCCGCCGATGCACACGATGCGTTCGGCGTCCTGGGCGTCGGCACGAATGGCATCGGCGTTGCCGAGCGCCCGCACGTAGTGGATGCCGTCGAGGCCGGAGCCGTCGACGCCCCCGAGCCGGCGGACCATCGCCCCGGTGGCGATCAGCGCCTCGCCGTAGGAGACCGTCTCCTTCGTCGAGAGCGACGCCTCCCGGGCCTCGGTGTCCAGCGCCATCACGCTGGTGCGCGTCAGCAGTTCGACGTCGTGCTCCGCGTACCAGTCGGCCGGGTGGGCGTGCGCGTCCTCCTTGGACTCCTTGCCCTGGAGGTACCCCTTCGTCGCCGGCGGGCGGTGGTACGGGGGGTCGAGCTCACGGCCGACGATCGTGATCGTCCCCGTCGCGCCCTCCTCCCGCAGGGTCGCGGCGGCCGTCGCCGAAGCGATCCCGCCGCCGATGAGCAGGTAGTCCACGTGCCGATCAGCCATGAGACCGATCGTGACACGGCCTCAGGCGCGGTGTCGTGCGGTCCGGCGGGACAGGACCACCGGCGGGGCTCAGGGCGTGACGAGCCCGGCGAAGATCTCGCGGTCCAGCGCCGACAGCGCGTCCACCGCGTCGGCGTCACCGTCGGGGTGCCCGAGCAGCTCGTCGAACGTCAGCGGCGCGAAGCGATCAGCGGCGTCGGGGTCCTCCGCCGGGGCGAGGTTCCGGATCAGCGTCTGGAGCTGGGGATCCATGCGTCCTCCTTGGGGTGAGGGGTGGGGGCCATCGACGTTCGCAGCCCCGGGCCTCGACGTGAACCGCGTTCCCCCCGGTCGGGGGGGGTCAACGCCGCAGGGTGAGGGCGCGCTCGTCGGCCCGCGGGTCCCCACCCTGCGTGGTCGCCCGCAGGGAGACGGGTACCGCGGCGCCGCGTGCGCGGCGACCGACCGCGCGACCCGTCCTCGTGAGGACCAGCGTGAGCGTCGCCGAGTAGCGGGCTGGCACCTGTGCGCGCAAGGTGGCGAGCACCGCCCGGCCGCGCCGCAGGCGGATCAGGCTCACGCAACGAGCGTCCGCGGGCCCGTCGCAACGGACGCGGACCGGCACGGTGCGACCCGACCGGGACACGCGCAAGCGCGTCGAACGCAGCACCAGGCGCACCGGTTGCGCTGCCGGATCCCCGCCCGCCGCGGCCCCCGGATCGTCGGCCCCGCCCGGGGCGCCGGGCCGCTCGGCGGGCAGCGTACGGCCGGTGCAGTCCGCCCGGGCCAGCGGGTCGGCGGGACCGCCACGCAGCAGCGCCGCGCGCACCCAGGCCAGGGCCACCGGGTCGTAGAGGATCCCGAGGTGGTCGGCGAGGTCCGTCGTGCACTGGTCCTGCAGCACGACGTTCCCGACGGTCGGACCGCGCAACGCCTGTGAGTCGGGCGGGGTCACGACCTCGTCGTAGGTGGTCGTGACGACCGTGTGGTCGTGCTCGGAGGGGGCCTCGGGCGCAGCGTTCGCGCGCGTCAGGAAGGCCGACCCTGCCTGCTGGTCGGCGCATGCGGCGCACCCCAGCGTGGCGACGAGGGACGCGAGCGGCAACGTGGTGCCGTGGTGCGAGGGCGCCAGGCCGACGATGTCCTGCGTGCGGTGGTGGAACCCGCGGCTCTTCACCGTCCAGCGGGCGAGCAGACCACCCTGGCTGTGGCCCACGAAGCTGACCCGCGGGGCGGCCGTCGCGTCGAGCACCTGCCGCGTGAACGCCGCCAGCTCGTCGGCCGATGCGTCGACGGCCCGGGTCCCGCGATCCCCGTAGTCCAGCGCGAACACGCAGAAGCCGTCCTGCTGCAGCAGCGGCGCGAGCACGCCCCAGCTGGACGTGCTGTCCATGAATGTGCCGTGCACGAGGATCACGGGCGGACGGTCGGCGCGCGGACGGCAGCCGGCGTCGTTCACCCCGGTCAGCGCCGGCCCGAACGACGGCAGCGGCGCCGCTGCGGCGCCGGCCGCCGGCGTCGATGCGGTACCGAGGAACAGGAGCGCCCCGAGCACCCACGCGACCGGCTGGCGCATCCCCGGCTTCATGCGACACAGCGTAGCGGCGCCCCATCGCCCCGGATACTGGTCGCCGGCCCACTACGCTGCCCCCTCCATGACCGGTCCAGCCCACGCGCCCATCGTCACCCGCACCGCCTCCCGCCGGCTCGTCGGGGTCGCCGGGATCCTGGGCATGACGCTCAGCGGCTTCTTCGTGCTCGCGGCGGCCGGGCTCGAGAGCGGGCCGGTGATCTTCGTGCTCGCGGTCCTCATGGCCATCGCCCCCGTGCCGTTGCTGGCGGCGGGCGTCCTGTGGCTGGACCGCTTCGAGCCCGAGCCCCCGCGCGCGCTGTGGTTCACCTTCCTGTGGGGGGCGACGGTCGCCTGCTTCGTCGCGCTCATCCTCAACTCGGTCGGGGAGGTCGTCGTCGGCTCGAGCCTGGGCGCCGAGGCCGCCGAGGTGTACGGAGGGTCGATCAGCGCACCCGTCGTCGAGGAAGCCGCGAAGGGCGCCGCGATCTGGTTCCTGGTCCGCCGTCGCCGCACGGAGCTCGACGGGGTCCTGGACGGCATCGTCTACGCGGGCATGGTCGGGCTCGGGTTCGCCATGACGGAGAACGTCCTCTACTACGGGCGGGGGGCCGTGGAGGAGGGCCTCGTGGGCGCGGTGGTCACCTTCGTCCTGCGCGGGGTGATGAGCCCCTTCGCCCACCCCGTCTTCACCGCGGCGACCGGGATCGGGTTCGGGCTCGCGGCCCGCTCACGGCGGCGTTCGGTCCGGTTCCTGGCCCCGCTCCTCGGTCTGGGAGCGGCGATGGTGCTGCACTCGCTGTGGAACACGGCGGCCTCCACGGACGCCTTCTTCGGCGTGTACCTCCTGCTGATGGTGCCCGTCTTCTTCGCGATCCTGGGCATCGCCTGGCTCGATCGCCGACGCGAGGCCCGTGTCGTCCGCAGGCACCTCCCGAGCTACGTCGAGGCGGGGTGGCTGCCCGCCGGCGCGGTGGAGGAGCTGTCGTCGCTGCGTCGGCGGCGCCGGGCGCGCAAGGCGGCGAAGGCCACGGGCGGTCGGCGCGAGAAGCGCCGCGTCGCCGAACTCCAGCTCGTCGCGACGGAGCTGGCGTTCCTGCGCGACAAGCGCTCGCGCGGCCTGGTGGGTGAGGACTGGCAGGCCCGGGAGAGCGCGCAGCTCGACCGGCTCGCCGAGCTGCTGCGGCCGACCGCAGCGCAGACCGCCGTCTGAGCCGCACGGCCGGCGCTCTGCCTGATCGCCCGACGCGCCTCGACCCGCCGGCAGCGACCCGCGAAACCGGCCACACAGCGACTTCTCACGAACTTCTGGGGTTCCTCACGCGCTTCTCCGGGAACCTCAGGAAGGACCATGCCGTCGATCCACCCTCCGCGCGCGGCGAGCGGCGCGCACCGTCTGGCAGGACTCGATGCGCTGCGCGGCCTCGCCGCCGTGGCGATCGTCGTCCTGCACGTGTGGCTCTACACGACGACGACCAGCGCTGATCGCGACGGCCTCGACGAGGCCGTGATCCATCAGTTCCGCCTGGCGCTGACGCTCTTCTTCGTGCTGTCGGGCTACCTCCTGTACCGCGGCTGGGTCGCAGCGGTCATCGACGGCCGCCAGAGGCCCCGGATGGGGCGCTACGCGCTGTCGCGCGCGCGTCGCCTGGCCCCGGGGGCCTGGCTGTGCCTGGCGATCACCGCGCCGGTCCTGGTCCTGCTCGACGACGTCCGTGGCGTCGTGGTCCCCGACGCCCACCTCCTGCCGCTGTTCGCGGTGTTCGCGCAGGGGGTCCACCCGGAGACGCTCGCGCGTCTCAACCCGCCGATGTGGACGCTCACCGTCGAGGCGAGCTTCTATCTCGTCCTGCCGCTGCTCGGCGTCCTGGCAGCGCGGCTGGTGGGCTCGTCGCGCATCGCGCCGCGGACGGCGCTCATGGCCCCCGCCGTGCTGCTCGTGGTCCTCGGCACCGCCTGGAACGCGTGGCTCGCCCTGCGCCCCCAGGGTTCGGGGCTCCTACTCGCCTCGGCACTCCCGGCGCTGGCGCCGTGCTTCGCCGCGGGCATGGCCGCGGCGGTCCTCGCGCACGGCGCCACGCTGCGCCCTCGACACGTGCGGGCCCTGGCGATCCTCGGCGTGGCGGTCGTGGTAGCGGGCGGCTGGTGGCACGAGTCCGGGGCGGCAGGAACGTCCATCGCCGGCCGGGTGATCCGCGACTTCGGGGCCGCGGTGGGGTTCGCGGCCCTGGTCGTCACCGTCGCCCACGCCGCCCGCCCGGTGCGCCTGCTCTCCCGCGGTCCGCTCCCGTGGCTGGGCGAGCGCAGCTACGGCGTGTACCTGTGGCACATGCCGGTCATCTACGTGCTGCGCGGCGCCGGGGTCTTCCCCGAGGGGCGCACCACGGCCGCCGTGCTCGTCGTGTTCGCCCTGGTCGTCCCGATCGCGCACCTCTCGTGGACGCTCGTCGAGCGACCGGCCCTGCGCTGGTCGCCCCGCCGGCGTGGCGAGGCGAAGCCGCGACCACGCCCGGACCGGCCGAACCCGCGACCGGTCCGCGCCGGGACCGCCGCCACGCGGCGCCCCGGACACGAACCCCGCGTGGCCGGCGCCACGCGCGGCGCTTAGAGGGCGCCCAGGGCGGCCTGCAGCGTCGCGCTCGGACGCATCGACGCCGCGGCGAGCTCGGGATCGGGCCGGTAGTAGCCGCCGATGTCCACCGGCGACCCCTGCACGGCCGTCAGCTCCTGCACGATCGCCTGCTCGTCCGCGGCCAGGCGCTCTGCGAGCGGGGCGAACCTCGCCGCCAGCTCGGCGTCCTGCGACTGCGTCGCCAGCTCGTTCGCCCAGTACATCGCGAGGTAGAAGTGGCTGCCGCGGTTGTCGAGCTCCCCGGCCTTCCGTGACGGCGAGCGGCCCTCCTCGAGCACGCGACCGGTGGCGCGGTCGAGCGCGTCGCCCAGCACCTTCGCCCGAGCGTTGCCGGTGCGCTCGGCCAGGAACTCCAAGGAGACCGCGAGCGCCAGGAACTCACCGAGCGAGTCCCACCGCAGGTGGTTCTCCTTGACGAACTGCTGGACGTGCTTGGGGGCCGATCCGCCCGCGCCCGTCTCGAACAGGCCGCCGCCGTTCATCAGCGGGACGATCGACAGCATCTTGGCGCTCGTGCCGAGCTCGAGGATCGGGAACAGGTCCGTGAGGTAGTCGCGCAGGACGTTGCCGGTGACGGAGATCGTGTCCTCGCCGCGGCGCGCGCGCTCGAGCGTGAACCGCGTCGCCTCCCGCACGGGGAGGATCTCGATCTGCAGGCCGTCCGTGTCGAGCTGCTCCAGCGCGGGGCGGACCTTCTTCAGGAGCTCCGCGTCGTGCGGACGGGTCTCGTCCAGCCAGAACACCGCCGGAGCGCCGGTGGCCCGGGCGCGGGAGACGGCGAGCTTCACCCAGTCCTGGATCGGCGCGTCCTTCGCCTGGCACATGCGCCAGATGTCGCCCTCGGCGACCTCGTGCTCCAGCAGCGTGGCGCCGCTGCCGTCGACCACGCGCACGACTCCGGGTGCCGGGATCTCGAACGTCTTGTCGTGCGAGCCGTACTCCTCCGCCTTCTGCGCCATGAGCCCGACGTTCGGGGTCGTGCCCATCGTGGCCGGGTCGAACGCGCCGTGGGTGCGGCAGTGGTCGACCGTCTCGGCGTACAGCGCGGCGTACGAGGAGTCCGGGATGACGTACTTCGTGTCCTGCTGCTCACCCGCTGCGTTCCACATCTGGCCCGAGGAGCGGATCGCCGCCGGCATCGACGCGTCGATGATGACGTCGCTGGGCACGTGGAGGTTGGTGATCCCGCGGTCGGAGTCCACCATCGCCAGTGCTGGGCCCTCCGCGAGCGCGGCGTCGATCGACGCCTGCGCGGCGGGGTGGGCGCTGACGAGGCTCGCGAGTCCGTCGTTGGGGTTCGCGTCCGGGTACGCGGCGTAGAGGTCCGCGAAGTACGCGCGCACCGCGTGACCGAAGATGATCGGGTCGCTGACCTTCATCATCGTCGCCTTCAGGTGCACGGAGAACAGGACGCCCTGCTCCTTCGCCTCGGCGACCTGCTCCGCGAGGAACGCCCGCAGCGGCTCGCGGCGCATGACCGCGGCGTCGAGCACCTCACCGGCCAGCACCGGAGTGGTCTCCTTCAGCACCGTGACCGAGCCGTCGGCGGCGACGTGCTCGATCCGCACCTCCCCTTCCTGCTCGACCGTGACGGAGCGCTCGGTGGACCGGAAGTCCCCGTCGGCCATCGTGACGACGTGCGACTTCGAGTCCGGGGACCACGCGCCCATGGAGTGCGGGTGGGCCTTCGCGTAGGCCTTGACCGACGCGGGTGCGCGGCGGTCGGAGTTGCCCTCGCGCAGCACCGGGTTGACGGCACTGCCCTTCACCCGGTCGTAGCGGGCGCGCACGTCGCGCTGGGCGTCGTCGGAGGGCGACTCCGGGTAGTCGGGGATCGCGTACCCCTGCCCCTGCAGCTCGGTGATGGCGGCCTTGAGCTGCGGCACCGAGGCGCTGACGTTCGGCAGCTTGATGATGTTCGCGTCCGGCGTCTTGGCGAGCTCCCCGAGCTCCGCGAGCGCGTCGGGCACCTGCTGCTCGGGAGGCAGCACGTCGGGGAACTGGGCGAGGATCCGCCCGGCGAGGGAGATGTCGCGCAGCTCGACCTCGACGTCGGCGGCCGCGGCGAACGCCTCGACGATGGGCAGCAGCGACTGCGTGGCGAGCGCCGGCGCTTCGTCGGTGTGGGTGTAGATGATCTTCATGGGGTCCCGGGTTCGAGAACAGGTCAGCGAGGAGCCGACACGCTACCTGTCCGTGTCGCGACGGACAGGCCGCCCGGACCGCGACGCCCGCGGGGCTCAGTCGGTGATCGAGCGCTGATAGCGCGAGATCGCCAGCGGGGCGCAGACCGCGATGATCCCGACGACCCAGATCAGCGTGTAGAGCACCGGGTGCTGCAGCGACCACGGCCCGTCCACCGGCGCGATCCCGCCGGGATTCCCGAACAGGGAGCGAAGCCCGTCGGCGAGCGACGAGGTCGGGTTCCACTCCGCGATCGTCCTCAGCACGCCCGGCAGCGTCTGCGTCGGGACGAACGTGCTCGCGATGAACGTCAGCGGGAACAGGACGGTGAAGGTGACGCCCTGCACCGCCTCCGGGGAGGACAGCACGCTGCCCATCAGGACGCCCACCCAGATCATCGCGAACGAGAACGCGAACATGAGCCCGAACCCGCCGAGGGTGTCCAGCACCGAGCCGTTGGGCCGCCAGCCGACGAGCAGGCCGCACAGGGCCATCAGCACGATGGGCAGGATCGTCTTGATGACGTTCGCGAGCGCGTGGCCGCCGAGGACGGCGCCGCGGGCGATCGGCAGGGACCGGAAGCGATCGATCGCTCCATTGCCGCGGTCGGCCGCCAGTCCCATCGCGACGCCGAAGCACGTGAACACGATCGTCTGGGCGAAGATCCCGCCCATCAGGAACTCCTTGTAGTCGCCGCCGTCCGGCACCGCGATCGCGCCGCCGAACACGTAGGCGAACAGCAGCACGAACATGACCGGCTGGATCGTGACGTCGGCGAGGACCTCCGGCTGGCGTCGCATGTGCACGAGCCCGCGCCGGGCGATGACCCACACGTCCGACAGGGCCGACCCGGCCCGCGGGACGTCGCCGGGGGCCGCGGCGATCTCGGTGGGCCGCGGGGACTGGACGGCGCTCATCGGGCAGGCTCCTCGATCGCGGGCTCCCCGGCGGCGTCCGCCACCGGCTCGGCGGGCTTGCCGGTCAGGGTCAGGAAGACGTCGTCCAGCGACGGCTGGTGCAGGCCGAGATCCTCGACCTCGATCGCCTCGCCACGCAGGGCGAGCGCCAGCTCGGCGATCGCGCCGACGCCGGAGGAGCTGTGGGCGGTGACCCGCCTCGCGCCCTCGTCCACGATGGCCTCGTGACCGCTGACCCGCTCGACGAGCATCGCGACGGCGGGCAGGTCCTCCCGCCGGACCGGGATGACCTCGAGCTGGTCGCCCCCGATCTGGCGCTTGAGCGAGCGGGCGTCGCCGCGGGCGATCACGAGCCCGTGGTCGATCACGACGATCTCCTTGGCCAGCCGGTCGGCCTCCTCGAGGTACTGGGTGGTCAGCAGCAGCGTCGAGCCGCCGTCCACGAGGCGGTCGAGCACGTCCCAGAGGTCGTTGCGCGCGCGAGGGTCGAGCCCGGTGGTCGGCTCGTCCAGGAACAGGACGTCGGGACGTGCGACGAGCGTCGCCGCGAGGTCGAGGCGACGCCGCATGCCGCCGGAGTAGTCCTTGGCCAGGCGGTCCCGCGCGTCGACGAGCGTGAACTGCCCCAGCAGCTCGTCGGCCCGCGCCCGCGCGCGACGACGACCCAGGTGGTGGAGCTCACCGATCATCACGAGGTTCTCGCGGCCGGTGAGCAGCCCGTCGACGGTGGCGTCCTGCGCGGCGAGGCCGATCCGTCGGCGGACCTCGGTCGACTGGGTGGCGACGTCGAAGCCCGCGACCTCAGCGGTGCCCGACGTGGCCGACGAGAGCGTCGTGAGGATGCGGACGGCGGTGGTCTTGCCGGCGCCGTTGGGACCGAGGACCCCGCAGACCGAACCGGTCGGGACCTCGAGATCGACGCCGCCCAGCGCCGTCGTCTCGCCGTAGCGCTTGACGAGGCCGGTCGCCCGGATGGCGGGTGGGGTCATGCCGGGCATCGAAGCACACCGATCGCTCCGAGACCACGGTCACCGACCGGCCGGCCGGAGCGCCCAGCGCGACCGGGTGCTGTCGGCGGCGGTCCTGGGCGCCGAACCGCCGCGAGCGGTGCAGGCGCGCGGTGCAGGACACGGTCGACGAGACCTCCTACTCGCGCTGCTCACCGGCGGGCCGGACGACACGTGGGGGCCGAGCGCTTCAGGCGCACGGTGCGACCGTCCTCGAGCCGCACGCGGGCACGCAGCGCGCCGCGCCCCTGCCGCAGGGACCGCTTCGACAGCACGAGGCGGCGGGTCGCGAGCCGCGTCGTGAGCCGGCGGGCGCCGCGCCGCAGTTCGCCGCCGAGGACCGAGCCGAGATCCCCGCGGAGCTCCACGCGAAGACGACCCGACCCGATGCAGCGGCGCACGAGGCGCGCGTCGACCTCGCGCAGGAACACCGGGATGTCGGCCAGCGGGGTGGCGACCTCGACGGTCTGGCCGCCGGAGCGGACCGGGCCGACCGGGATGAGCTGGCCGTCCTCCCCCACCCGGACCTGCTGCCAGCGGTCCCCGGCGGGGAGGGGTACGCGGCGCGACGTCGCCCCGGGCTCGAGGACCGGCGCGACCAGGATGTCGCGGCCGAGCGTCCAGGCGTCCTTCACCGACCGCAGGCGGGGATCGGAGAGCACGAGCGGGCGGACAGGACCCACCGTCCCGTCGCGTGCGGCGCGACGGGACCACCGGTCGACCAGGTCGATCAGGCGCATCTTCGCGCGGGAGTACCGGCGGTAGACGTCCAGGCCCTCGTCGCCGGCGTCCCACGGGAACACGGACTTCTTGCCCGTCGAGTTGTGGATGCGGCTGACGGCGGTGAACGAGGCGAGCTGCGACCACCGGGCGAACAGCTCGGGGGTCGTGCGGGGCGCGACGATGTCGAGGTAGCCGCCGACGTCGGTCGTGAACGCGCCGGAGCCCGTCAGCGCCAGGTTCAGCATCGCCGGCACCACGCTGCCGATGCCGCTGGCGGGGGACCAGTCCGTGGACTCGTCGCCGGGGAACACGCCGCTCGTCGCCCCGGCGACGCCCGTGTGCCCGCTGCGGACGTAGAACCACGGCTCGTAGTCCGGACCGCGCTCGCGACGCTGCTCGTCGATCGCCCAGCGCCCGGCCCGGTGGTAGTGGACCGGGTAGGCGTTGTGCGCGAACTGCGGCGGCACTCCGTCGGCCTGGGTCATGCCCTCCGTGATCAGCTCGCCGAAGTCCTCCATGAAGCCCTCGAACCCGAGGTCGGCGTGACGGTCGAGCTGCGTCTTCCAGAACTCACGCGCCCCGGGGCGGGTGAAGTCGATGAGGTTGGCGGGGTTGTTGCGGTTGGTGATGAGCGTGTACGGGCGCCCGGTCACCGCGTCGCGCACGAAGAGGTCGGCGGTGCTCGCCGCCGCGTACCCCTTCCCCTGCTGCGCGGTGAACGGGTTCCAGTACGCGCTCAGGCGGAAGCCCTGCTTGCGCAGGCCGTGGAAGTACGCCTTGGCCTCGGGACCCTCCTCGTCCAGGACCTTGTGCCAGCCCTCGATCCCGATCACCCCGATCGGCAGCCGATGACGCTTGGTCTCCTGCGCGATCTCGTCGAGGTCGCGCTTCACGCGCGGCCCGCCGTCGAAGCGCGCGCCGTTCGGAGCGGCCTCGCCCTCCCCCTCGTTGAGCACGTCGATCTGCGGCTCGTACACCCAGCGCGGCGGGCTCGGCGCCCGCCCCTCGCGGGCCGTGTAGGCGCGCGACGCCTCCTCGAGGCCACCCCCGGCGAGCGTGAGGCCGACCTTCGGCGACGCCACGCCCCAGCGCACGGCGTCGGACCGTGACGCGGCGAGGTCCAGCCGCTGCAGCGCCGTGCCGTCGACCCACGCCGCCCAGCCGCGCGAGCCCAGCAGCGCCGGGACCACGTAGTAGGCGGCCTGCGCGCCGTTGGGGAACGTGTACTGCGGCTCGATCGCGTTGCCGACCGCGTCGAGGCGCTCGTCGGAGAGGTTCTGCTGCTCGACCCACACGTTGCGCAGGCGCCCGCGCTGATCGAAGGCGTCCTTGCGGGCCCCCAGCCCGTAGAGCCCCTCGCCGTCCGGCGAGGCGAGCGTGAACATCGTCGAGACGACGGGCAGCTCCGGCGGGGCCTCGATCTCGAGGTGCGTCCCGTCGACCCGCGCGCGACCGGACACGCCCGCCGTGGTCTCCAGCGCGTAGGTCCCGTCGCCCGTGGCGCGAGCGGCGGTCACCGCGACCACGCCACCGGCCTCCGCACCGAACAGGCGGTTGCCGCTGAAGAACGACACCGGGAAGGTCGAGCCCGCGCGGGCGCCCAGGACCCACCCGAGCGCCGGGAAGGCACCGGCCGCGCCGAAGGGCTCCACGGGCAGCGGGCCGTCGGCACCCGGCGGGCGGACCGGGACGCCGCCGGTCCCGCGGATCGTCGAGAGCTCGACGCGACCGCCGTCGCCGACGAGCTCGATCGCGAAACCCCCCTCGTTCGAGAACCGCAGCTCGGCGGCCGTGGCGACGGGGGCGAGAGTGGCCGGCGCGAGACCCAGCACCAGACCGACGAGAACGGCGCGCATCGTGAACACGGGGCGCGAGTCTGCCACCTCCCGGCGAACACGGGTCCCGCAACGACGAGGGGCCCGGTCTCCCGGGCCCCTCGTGATCCTGCTGAAGCGTCGTGGTCAGACGGCGCGGACGTTGACGGCCTTCGGGCCCTTGTCGCCCGGCTCGGCGTCGAACTCGACCTTCGCGCCCTCGGCGAGGGTGCGGAAGCCGTCAGCCTGGATCGCGCTGTGATGCACGAACAGGTCCTTGCCCGGGTCGTCCGGCGTGATGAAGCCGAAGCCCTTGTCGTCGCTGAACCACTTGACGGTTCCTGTGGCCATTGTGGGTACCTCCACGGGTGGGGTCTGTGCTGCGCGCGAAGGTGCAAATGAAGCAACGACGGGCCCGGCACTACTTGGTGTACGCCCGGCACGGTGCCGGGCTTGTTCGAGCGGAACGCTACCAGCACACGCCCCCCCGATTGCAAGGAACTTCACGAACGCGTCGCGGACGATGCCGACCACGAGGGGCTCGACGGGGTCGGTGTCGTACCGTGGCGGGCGTGGATCTCGTCGCCGGTCGCCCGAACATCGAGCTGCGACCGGCGTCGTCCGGAGGCCAGTTGGTGGTGCTGGCGTTCCCCTACCGCGCGGAGATCGTGGACGCCGTCCGGCGCATCCCGGACCGCCGCTTCGACTGGGACAGCAAGGAGTGGTCCGCGCCCGCGAGCGACTGGGCCGGAGCGCACGTCGCCGACCTGATCGCACGGTTCCCCGAGCTCGAGCCGAGCGCCGACGTCACCGCCTGGCTGCAGGGCGTCGCGACGCGCTGGACCGGCACGGTGACCGCGGTCGAGCACGAGGGAGGCCCGGCGTTCCGGCTCACGACCCGGCTCGGGACCCTGCCCGGCGCCATCGCCCGCCACGCGACCGAGGTCGGCCTGCACCGCCACCTCGCGCCGTGCAACGCGGAGGTCGCGGAGGCGCTGCTCGAGGAACGCGGCGCGCGCCTCGACGGACGGGCCACCCGCTGCGCGACCTACGCGCGCGTGGATCTGACCCCGCCTCCCGCCACCCTCACGCTGGTCCCGAGCGTCGACGGGCCGAAGCTCCGCCTCGACGTCCTGTGGCGCGCCGAGCTCGCCCCCGCGTTCCTCGAGCTTCCCGGCGCGGACATCGCGACCGGCACCCTGCCCGCCGACCCCTACGTCGCCGCGGACCTCGATGCGTTCTGCGCCGAGCACGACGTGACCGCCAGCGCGCCGGCCGTCCCCGTGCTGGAGGACATGCGTGCCGTGCACGCCTCGGCGCAGAGCGCCGTCGAACGCAGCCGGGCGCAGGACGCCGAACCGCTGGAGCCGGCCCCGGATCTGGGTGGCGTCCTGCGCCCGTTCCAGGTTGCCGGGGTCCGCTACCTCCTGGAGCGACGCCGCGCCTTCCTCGCCGACGAGCAGGGCCTCGGCAAGACCGTCCAGGCCCTCGCGACCCTCGAGGTGGACGGCGCTTTCCCCGCGGTCGTCGTGTGCCCGGCGAGCATGAAGCTCACCTGGGAGCGGGAGGCCGCGATCTGGCTGCCGCACCGCAGCAGCCAGGTGCTCGAGGGCCGGTCCGGCGCGATCGGACGCCACGACCTCACCATCGTCAACTACGACATCGTCGATGCGCACGCGACCGCGCTGGGTCGCCTCGGTCCACGCGCGCTCGTGCTCGACGAGTGCCACTACGTGAAGAACCCGCGGGCCAAGCGGACCCGTGCCGTCCGTCGCCTCGCCGAGTCGCTCCCGAAGGACGGGTTGCGGCTGGGCCTCTCCGGGACCCCGGTCCTGAACCACCCGGACGAGCTCATCTCCCAGCTTCGCGTCCTCGGGCGCCTGAACGAGTTCGGCAGCGGGGCGCGGTTCCACCGGCTGTTCGAGGGCTCCGAACGGGAGGCCCGGCTGCACTGGCACCTGCGCAGGAGCTGCTTCGTGCGACGCCTCAAGCGCGACGTCCTGCCCCAGCTCCCCGAGAAGGAGCGCGTGCTGGTGCCGGTCGAGCTGACCAACCGCGAGGAGTACCGCCGCGCGGAGGAGGACGTCATCGCCTGGCTGCGCGAGCAGCCGCTGGACCTCCGCGAGCTCGAGGCGAAGATCGCGGCGACGCTCCGGGCCGAGCGCTTGGCGCAGCTCGGCACGCTGCGGCGTCTCGCCGCCCACGGCAAGCTCGCGGCAGCCCTGTCCTGGATCTCGGACTTCCGTCAGTCGGAGGAGGCGCTGGTGGTCTTCGCCCACCACGTCGACATCCTCGAGGCATTGGTCGCCCGGCACCCCGAGGCGCTCCACCTGCTCGGCCGGGACAGCGCGCGAGCGCGCGAGGACGCCGTGGCGGCCTTCCAGGACCCCGAGGGCCCGGGCCTGCTGATCGCGTCGACCGGCGTCGCGGCGCAGGGCATCACGCTCACCCGCGCCTCGCACGTCGCGTTCCTGGAGCTCGAGTGGACGCCCGCGATGATGGACCAGGCCGAGGACCGCCTGCACCGCATCGGCCAGCGCGACGCGGTGACCGCGTGGTACCTGCTGGCCGCCCACACGATCGACGAGGACACGTCCCGCGTGCTCGAACGCAAGCGCGGACTGGTCGGCGCCGTCACCGACGGTCTCGCCGACGAGAGCGAGGCGACGGTCGATGCCGTGGTCCGCGCGCTGCGGGAGCGGCCGGCCTTCAAACGGCTGCGCGCCGTCGGCGGCTGACGCCCGATCGGTCCCCATCCGGTCTCACCCCCTTGATCCTGGTGCGGCGACGTAGTGGGATGGGTGTCATGGGTGAACGTGACGCCTTCGGGCGGGACAAGGACGAGAACCCGCTGGAGTCGCTCGGCTGGACGCGGGGGGACCCCTCCGCGTCGAGGCCCACACCGGCACCGCACCCCACCCCGGCCCCGCGGCCCGATGCGGCCGGGCACGAGTCCCTGCCGGGGATGACGGCGGACGTCAACCACGACGGCATCCCCGGCACCCATGCGCCACCCGGCCGGACCTTCCCCGAGTTCCGTACGGGCACGACGACCACGGTGCGCACCGTCTCGGCCGGGTCGGCCGGGCGTCTCGTGCGGGTCGTGATCCTGCTCAGCATCGGCATCGCGGTCCTCGCCGGGGCCGCCGGCAGCCTCGTGGATCGCGCCTCGGACGAGATCAGCAAGGCGATCGACGACGCCTCACCGTCCCCGGTCACCCCGTCTCCGGCTGTCCCCGCGACGCCCGGATCCCCGGCGACCCCGGCCACCCCCGCGGCCCCGGCCGCTGCGCCATCGGAGCCCCCCGTCGGCCTCGGGCGAGGATCCCTGCTGCTGCGGTCGAACTTCGCCACGGCCATGAAGCGCCTGCGCACCGGCGGGTACGGCCGCCTCACGAACCTCCGTGTCGCCCCCGACCGCATCGACGCGACGATGCTGACGCAGGGCGGGCGCCTGCGGCAGGTCCAGGTCCAGCCCGGCGGGAAGGTGCGGGTGTTCGGCACGAGCGGCCCGGGCTTCGCGGGCAAGGACACGATGTCGATCGCCGGCATCAACACCGCCGCCCCGGCGCGACTGACGAAGAGCGGCGCCGGCCGGCTCAAGCAGCCCGCGTCCAAGATCAACTACCTCGTGTACACGCAGACCTTCGGCACCGACCTCCGGTGGTACGCCTTCTTCAAGGGCGGCCAGACGTTCGGGGCCGACAGCCGGGGCCGCATCACGCGGCGCATCAACTGACCGACGTCACCCGCGGCGCAGGCAGGTGGTGGCGACCCAGCGGCCCGGCGTCCCGGACCGCTGCAGCGGGAACGCCAGGTCCGGGGTCGCGGCCCACATCGGAGCCGGGACGTCGGTCGAGACCCAGCCGGGCGGCCACGCCGAGACGTCGCAGTCCTCCAGGACCGCCAGGAGT
>NZ_JBFIGP010000019.1:0-27722 GCF_041602235.1 Paraconexibacter sp. | reverse complement strand
TCGCGAGCAACCCGCTCGGGCAGCGGCAGCGCCTCGAACTCACGGAACATCGCCTTGAGGGTGCGGAGACCCCCCGCATGGTTGGCGCACAGGACCTCGGCCAGCTCCAGCGCCCGAGCCTCCGCCTCGTCCTCCGGCGCGTAGCGATGCACGAGGTGCAGGCGGAGTGCTTCCTCGCAACCCACGACGCGACCGGTGAACACGAGGTCCTTGGCGACGGAGAGGCCCACGAGCGGGGCCAGCCGCGCGGGACCGACCGGCACCCCGAGCCGCGCGCCCGCCCAGGCCAGCTTGAGGTTCTCGCCGGCCACCCGCAGGTCGCAGCCCGCGGCGAGCTCCGCCCCGGCCCCGACGACGTTGCCGACGCAGACCGCGATCGTCGGCACCGGGAGCGCCTCGAACCGCGCGTAGACCTCGGCGAAGAGCTCCATGCGCTCGACGCCCTCGGCGGCCGTCAGCGTCTCGCCGACGTCCGCTCCCGCGCACAGGGCGCGCGTCGACGTGCTCGACACGACGACCACGCGCAGGTCCTCGTCGGCGTGCAGCTCGGCGAGCGCGGCGAGCATCTCCCGCAGCGTCGCGCGGTCCAGCGCATTGCGCACATCGGGTCGGTCGAGGCGCAGGATCTCGATCCCGGCGCCGGTGCGCTCGCGCTGAAGGCTCGTCATCGCCAGGGTTCTATACGATTGCGCGGCCATGACCCGTGTCTCCCGCACCATCCTGACCACCGCGCTGACGTTCGCGCTGCTCGCTCCGGCCGCGTTCGCCCAGGCGTCCGGCGAGGGCCTGTACGGGGAAACCGACGACCGCGTCGTCACCAAGGCCGGGTTCATCCTCATCGCGTTCTTCCCGCTCTTCATCCTCATGATGTCGCTGCTGCAGTGGAAGCTCGAGAAGCGCAAGGACGCGAAGAAGGCCGCGACCAAGGCGCGCGCCGGCGGTCAGGTCTGGAAGGGCGGCTGGTAGTCCAGCCCCTCGCGGTCCCACGGGCCGCCGCCGTTCTCAGCCGTTTCACATCCGCTCGCCCTCCAGCGGCGATCGTGCTCCACGCGACCTCCCCGTGTCGCCGCCTCCTCCCGCGCCCCGTTCGGCCCTTCCCACACCTGGCCGCCCGGGGCGCGCCGCGTTCGGCAACGGACGGCAGCCAGGGCGGTTAGGGTTGCGAGCGTTCTGCTGGTGAGGAGGAAAGAGGCTGCATGTCGTACTTCGTGACGGGCGCGACCGGGTTCATCGGACGCCATCTGGTTGAAGAGCTGCTCGCCAACCGGCGGGGTGAGATCCACGTCCTGGTGCGCTCGGGCTCGAAGAAGAAGCTCGCGGCGCTGATGGAGAACTGGGGACCGGAGGCCGCCAAGCGCGTCAAGCCGGTGACCGGCGACCTCGCGAAGCCGCGACTGGGCGTGTCGAAGAAGTGGATCACCGACCACCAGGGCAAGATCAAGCACGTCTTCCACCTCGCGGCGATCTACGACATGACCGCCGACGACGCGACCAACGAACTGCTCAACAACGGCGGCACGCGACACGCCGTCGAGTTCGCGAACGCCGTCCGCGCCGGCTGCCTGCACCACACCTCGTCGGTCGCCGCCGCCGGCTCCTACAAGGGCCTGTTCCGGGAGGACATGTTCGACGAAGGGCAGAAGCTGCCCTCGCCCTACCACCGCACGAAGTTCGAGAGCGAGAAGATCGCCCGGACCGAGTCGGAGGTGCCGTGGCGGGTGTACCGACCGGCGGTGGTGGTCGGCCACTCGCAGACGGGCGCGATGGACAAGATCGACGGCCCGTACTACTTCTTCCAGGTCATCCAGAAGCTGCGGGACACCCTGCCGCAGTGGCTGCCCCTGATCGGGCCGGAGCTGGGCCACACGAACATCGTGCCCGTGGACTTCGTCGCGAAGGCGATGGATCACATCGCCCACCAGAAGGGCCTCGACGGTCAGGCGTTCCACCTCACGGCACCGAAGTCCATGCGCTCCGGCGATGTGCTCAACATCTTCGCCGGCGTCGCCCACGCCCCGCAGCTCGCGATCCGGGTCGACAAGCGCCTGACCGACTCGCTGCCCAAGGGCACGATCTCGATGCTGATGAAGCTGCCGGCCCTCAAGGGGATCCGCGACGGGATCCTCAAGGACGTCGGCGTCCCGCCGGAGGTCATCGAGCACGTCGGCTTCTCCTGCCAGTTCGACACCCGCGACACCGAGCGCGCGCTGAAGGGGTCGGGCATCGAGGTCCCGCCGCTGGAGGACTACGCGGACGTCCTGTGGCACTACTACGAGCGCCACCTCGACCCCGACCTGTTCAAGGACCGCTCCTTCGAGGCCGCGGTCAAGGGCAAGATCGTGATGATCACGGGCGCGTCCTCGGGCATCGGCGAGTCCGCGGCCCGCAAGTTCGCGGCCGCGGGGGCGATCCCGCTCCTGGTGGCCCGGTCGATGGACAAGCTCGAGGCCCTGCGCGACGAGCTCGTCAAGGCCGGCGGCACGGCACACGTGTACTCGGCCGACCTGACCAGCATGGATTCGATCGAGGACCTCGCCCAGCGCGCGATCGCCGATCACGGCCACGTCGACATCCTGGTGAACAACGCGGGCCGCTCGATCCGCCGGTCGATCAACCTCAGCCACGACCGCTTCCACGACTTCGAGCGCACGATGCAGCTGAACTACTTCGGGGCGATCAAGCTCGTCATGTGCCTGCTGCCGGCCATGCAGCAGCAGAAGTTCGGCCAGATCATCAACGTGTCCTCCATCGGCGTGCAGACGTCGCCGCCGCGGTTCAGCGCGTACATCGCGTCGAAGTCCGCCCTGGACGGATGGACGCGGGTGGTGTCCTCGGAGGTCATCGGCGACGGCGTGCACTTCACGACCATCCACATGCCGCTGGTCCGCACGCCCATGATCGCCCCGACGAAGATGTACGACTCGTTCCCGACGATCAGTCCCGACGAAGCGGCCGACATGATCTGCGAGGCAGCGCGCTCGCGGCCAAAGCAGATCAACACGAAGCTCGGCACGTTCGGCGAGGTCCTGTACGCGCTGGCGCCCAAGGTCTCCGACCAGATCCTGCACATGGCCTACAAGGTCTTCCCCGACTCCGCCGCCGCCCGTGGTGAGAAGGACGAGAGCGAGAAGGCCAGCGTCGAGCAGATCGCCATGGCCACGGTCATGAAGGGCGTGCACTGGTAGGACGCCGGGTTCGCCGACCCGCCGTCGGCGCGCTGCTCGCAGCGTTGCTGACGGCCGGGCTGGCGGGCTGCACCAACGCGCCGCCTCCGACGCCGGCGCGTTCCAAGTTCGCGATCGCGGCGGACAAGATCTGCGCGAACCTCACCGATGCCGTCAAGCCGCTGCGCGACGACGCCACGCGGGCCGTCGAGAACGACGAGCTCGATCTCGCCGCGGACCTGACGCACCGGGCAGCGGGGTCGGCGACCGCGTTCCTCGACAAGCTCGCCGCGCTCGAGCCTCCGGACGAGGATCGCGCGGAGGTGCGTCGGTGGATCGCCGACCTGCGCGCCCAGCAGACCAAGACCGACGCCGTCGCCGACGCGATCGAGGCGCGGGACCCCGTGACCGCGACCCGTCTCAACGAGGAGATCGCGGACCTGGCGCGGCGCACGCGACGGTTCGCGTTCGACTTCGGGATGCAGACCTGCTCGAAGTGAGCGGGCACCGCGCTGTCCGCGCCCGCCCGTCAGCGGCGCTGCACGCAGCGCTTCATCGGCGTGACGTGCGGCTTGTAGGCTGCGCGCACTGGTCCGGGAAGGGCGGCCGGATCGTGAGCGCACCGAGAGAGGGAGCAGATCGATGACACGTCAGGCGCACCCCGGATGAGGCCCGGGATCCGCGACCTCGTCGCGACCATGCAGGGCCGGATCGTCCTCCGCGCCACGGTCGTCGTCGCGGTCTTCCTGATCCTGCACGGCGTCGACGCCCTCACGTTCGACGGTCGGATCTTCCACATCGACGCGGAGCAGAACCTCCCGACGTGGACCCGCACGCTGCTCTACGCGTTCGCGGGTGGCGTGTGGATCGTCCGCTACCGCCTGAACGATCGGCACCGCGGGCTGTGCCTCAGCATCGGCGTGCTGCTCGTGGCGTTCAGCATCGACGACACGGTGATGGGCCACGAGTACCTCGAGTCGCAGGCCGAGGACCCCGAATCGCTGATCAAGGTGTGGCAGCCCCTCGCCGGCCTCGCCGTCGCCGCGATCTTCGTGCAGTCCGCCCGCCGGTTCACGGGCATCGACCGGTGGCTGTTCGTGGCGGCCGCGGGCTCCCTGCTGATCGGCCAGGGCGCCTCGGCCACGAACGACGACACGGGCGGGGCCGTGACGGTGCTCCTGTCGACCGTCGAGCAGGTCGGCGAGGCCTACTTCGGGATCTTCCTCCTGGCGGCGGGGCTGCCGGGGGCGTGGAGAGCGGTGCGCTACGCGGCGCGGACGGCCGACGATGCGGACCTGCCCGAGGAGGAGCGGGCGGTGTCGGCCTCGTAGGCGCGCCGGGCGTGCTCGCCGCTCGCCCGCACCTCGGTCAGGAACTCGTCCCACGGACGCGCGATCCCGGTCTCCGACAGGAACGCGCAGAGCTCGCGCAGGCCCTCCCAGCCGTAGTCACGCTCCCAGCCCCAGTGCAGCACGACGGGAACCCACAGCGCGGTCCGTCGTTCCGTGAGCTCCCGGAGCGCGGAGAGCACTCGCTCTGCCGTGCCGTAGACGGGCGCGTAGGAGGGCAGCCAGACCGCACCGTTGCGCCAGGACGGCGTCGCGTGGAAGCCGAGCTGACGGACGTTCTCGGGACCGCCGCAGACGATCTCGAACCGCTGGGCCAGCGCCGTCCACGACGCGGCGTCGAACCGGTTGAACGGCGGGACGAAGACCGGTGCCGGCAGGCCCGCCGCCCGCAGGGTCTCCAGTCCGGCATCGAGCCGGGCTTCGACCTCCATCTGCGACAGGCCGGTGAACTCCGAGTGCTGCCGGGGGTTCGCGTGCCGCGTGCGGTGGTCCAGGCCGTGGACCGCGAACGTCACGCCGTCCCGGTGCATCTGCGCCAGCAGTTCCCGCTCACCGGCGTCCAGCTCCCGTGCCTCGGTCCCCTGGGGGTCGAGGCTGTTCCGCGGGACCCGCGGGGTCACGGCCATCAGGTACGGGACTCCCGCCCCGGTCAGGATCTCGTGGAACCGGCGTCCCTCGGGGGTTCCGTAGGTCGCGGGGTCGTCCCAGGCGCTGACGTGCGGGAACTCGTCGACGCGCAGCAGCACTCGCGGGGCTCCGTGCGCCGCGTCCGCGAGGACCGCCCGTCGGGCCGCCATCATGGGCGCGACGACGGATCGGGCGTACGTGAGCGTGCCGCGCCGCTGCCGCAGCGCCTGGAGCACGCGTCGCGGTGGACTCGGAACCGGACGGGATCGAACGGCGTCCCGCACCTGCGGGTGGCTCAACTGCTCCGGCGTGACGATCCCCTGCGCCAGTTCCGTCCCGAACAGCAGCGCTGCGGTACGGAGCTCATCGCTCGTCATTGACGAAACCACGGTACCCCAGTCGGCACGCCCTGGCGAGCGCTGAAGCGCCCCGCTCCGAACTGGACGCACGAGCGCCTCGCCGCCGCGTCCTCGACGCGCTCCCCGGAGCGTCCCGGCAAGATGCAGGTGGCATGGCCGCTCCCGCGCGCAACCTCGTGAACCTGAAGGACGTCCACAAGGGCTACGGCAGCCGGTCCGTGCTGCGAGGGGTCACCCTCGGCGTGGCCGAGGGGGAGCGGATCGGCATCGTGGGTCGTAACGGCGACGGCAAGTCGACGCTGCTCCAGCTGATCGCCGGGGTCGAGGAGCCAGACGAGGGGCAGGTCACCCGGACGGGCGGCGTCACGCTGGACATGGTCGGCCAGGGAGACGAGCTGGATCCGGCCAAGACGATCCGCGCCGAGCTCGTCGGCGGTCGGGCCGATCACGAGTGGGCGGGCGACGCGCGGTTCCGCTCGGTCCTCGACGGCTTGCTCGGAGGCGTCGCGATCAGCCGCTTCCCGCAGGGGCTGGACACCCTGATCGGCCCACTCTCGGGCGGGGAGCGGCGCCGCATCGCGCTCGCCAAGCTGCTGCTGGACTCCCCCGATCTGCTGCTCCTCGACGAGCCGACGAACCACCTGGACGTCGAAGGGGTCGACTGGCTCGCGCGCCATCTCGCGGCACGGCGCGGGACGATGGTCGTCATCACCCACGACCGCTGGTTCCTCGACGCGGTCTGCACCGCGACGTGGGAGGTCGCCGACGGGTCGGTGCACCAGTACGAGGGCGGGTACGCCGCCTACGTCCTCGCGCGCGCCGAGCGCGACCGCCAGGCCGCAGCCCGTGAGGACCGGCGTGCCCAGCTGGTCCGCAAGGAGCTGGCGTGGCTGCGGCGGGGGCCGCCGGCCCGGACCTCGAAGCCGAAGTTCCGCATCGAGGCCGCCAACGCGCTCATCGCCGACGAACCTCCCGCACGCGACGGCGTCGAGCTGCTGCGGTTCGCGTCGGCGCGGCTCGGCGACAAGGTCCTCGACGCCGAGGAGGTGTCCCTCGCGTACGGCGACAAGCACCTGCTGCGCGGCGCGACGTGGCGCCTGGGTCCCGGCGACCGGGTGGCGCTGGTGGGGGTGAACGGGTCGGGCAAGACCTCGCTCGTCAAGCTGCTGAGCGGCGAGCTGCAGCCGACCTCGGGCCGCGTCACGCGTGGGGCGACCGTCCGGCTCGCCCATCTGTCCCAGGACAGCGCGGAGATCCCCGGCCATCTGCGCGTCATCGAGGCCCTCGAGGAGGTTCGCGGCCGCACGACGACCAGCGACGGTCAGGATCTGACGGCCGGGATGCTCGCCGAGCGGTTCGGCTTCCGTGGCGAGAAGGGCCGCACCCTCGTGCGGGACCTCTCCGGCGGCGAACGGCGACGGCTGCAGCTCATGCGGCTGCTGATGACCGAGCCCAACGTCCTCCTCCTCGACGAGCCGACCAACGACCTGGACATCGACACCCTGACGGCGCTCGAGGACCTGCTCGACGGCTGGCCCGGCACGCTCGTCGTGGTCTCCCACGACCGGTACTTCGTGGAGCGGGTCTGCGACAACGTGTACGCGCTCGCGACGAACGGCCACGTGCGCCACCTGCCCGGCGGCATCGACCAGTACGTCGAGCAGCGACGGCTCGCCGCCGAAGGCTCTCCCGCCGCGGCGACGGGCACGTCCGGCAAGCCGGCTCGCTCGGCCCCTCCCGGCGCGGTCGTGAAGGCGGCCCGCAAGGAGGTCGCCCGCCTCGAGCGGGCACTCGAGAAGCTGCAGGCGCGCGAGAGCGCGCTGCACGCGGACATGGCGGCCGCGGCCACCGAGCACGAGCGGCTGCGGGCGCTGCAGGGCGATCTCACGGCGCTCCTCGCCGAGCGCGAGGAGCTCGAAGCGGCGTGGATCGAGCAGGCCGAGCTGCTGGAGGGGTGAGGTCTCGCCCCGCGGTCCCCGTCAGGGCCGCACCGATGCGGTGAACAGCTCTTGCACGCGCCGGGTGATCGGGCCTGGTGAGAAGCCCATCGCCCGGCCGTCGACCCGGGCGACGGGGACGACCTCCGCCCCCGTCCCCGTCAGGAACGCCTCGTCGGCGGTCCAGACGTCGGCCAGCACGAGCTGGGCCTCCTGGACCGCGATGCCGTCGGCCCGCAGCAGGTCGATCACGTGGTCCCGGGTGATGCCGCGCAGGGCCCCGTCCGCCGCGGCGGGAGTGCGCACGAGACCGTCGACCACCACGAAGACGTTGTCCGCCGTGCACTCGGCGACGCGGCCCTGGCCGTCGAGCAGGAGCGCCTCGTGGGCGCCCTGACGGCGCGCCTCGATCGCGGCGAGGACGCTCGTCAGGTAGTTGAGCGACTTCACCTGGGGTGGCAGGGCATCCGGTGCCGCCCGCCGCAGCGCGCTCGTGACCACGTCGATGCCGGCTCGGGTCACGTCGGCCGGATACAGCGTCAGCGGGGCGCCGATCAGGATCAGCGTCGGGCGTTCGCAGGTGTGCGGCGACACGCCGAGCGCGCCCGCCCCCCGCGTGACGATGAGACGCAGGTACCCGTCGGCGAGACCGGTGCGGTCCGCGGCCTCCCGGCACAGCGCGCCGAGGTCCTCGTCGCTCCAGGGGACGTCCAGGAGCAGGGCGCGGGCGCTCGCCCGCAGGCGCCGCAGATGCGGAGCCAGCGCGAACGGCTGACCTCCGTAGAAGCGGATGCCCTCGAAGACCCCGTCGCCGTACAGCAGACCGTGATCGAGCACGCCGATGGTCGCGTCCCGCGCGTCGTCGAACCACGTGCCGTCGACGTAGGCGATGCGGGTGCTCACGATGCCGCCCCGACCCGCGCGGCGACGAGCTCCAGCTGGTCGTCGCCCCAGGCGTTGACGCCGTCGACCCGGAAGGTGGGCACGCCGACGACCCCGAGTGCGAGCGCCCGCTCGGTCCGGGCACGCAGGTCGTCCTTGACCTGCGGGTCGCGGGTGGCGGCGAGCGTGGCGTCCGGGTCCAGGCCGCAGGCGTCGGCGGCATCAACGATCGCGGCGGGCGTGGAGAGGCTGCGGCCCTCGGCGAACGCCAGACGCATGGCGGCACGGGCGAAGGCGAGTCCGCGGCCCTCCCGAGTCGCGAACACGGCGGCGCGCATGGCCCGCAGCCCGTCGTTCGGCCAGGGGTCCGGCCACACCACCGGGGGCAGCCCGTAGGCGGCGGCGCGCTGCTCCACCTCCTGCATGCCGAGCGCGCGGCGGGAGGTGGTCGCCCACGACGCCCGGCCCCGGGCCGCGAAGACGGCCCCGAGCAGGACGGGCTCCGCGACGAGGTCGACGCCGGGGAGGACGTCGTCGAAGCGCGCGAGCGCGAGGTAGGCATAGGGTGACCCGACATCGAACCAGCACGTGACCATGGGCGAACAACTTACTGATCGATCAGGAAGTAAGCAACCCGGCGGACGCCGCCGGGACGCCGGCGCCAGCCGTGAGCGCATCCTCGACGCCGCCGAGGCAGGCTTCGCCCGCGACGGGTACGACGGCGCGTCCATGGGACGGATCGCGCAGGAGGCCGGCGTCTCGTCGGCGCTGCCCGCCTACTTCTTCGGGGACAAGGAGGGGCTGTACGACGCCGTCGTCCAGCGGCAGTTCGCGGTGCGCGAAGCACGGCTGCGACCGGTCGTCGACCGGGTCCGCGCCCTGGTGGACGGCGCCGCCCCCCTCGACGAGGCGACCCTTCGGCGGGCGCTCGGCGAGATCGTCGAGGGCTACGTCGGGTTCCTCGCCGAGCACCCCGAGTTCGTGCGCCTCATGGCGTGGGAGGCCCTCAACGAGGGACGGCGGACCGGGCCCGCGCGACCCCCCCACTCCAGTGCCGTCCAGGACGCGCTCGACGCGATCATCGACGCGCTCGACGGACCGCGGCGGCCTCCCGCCGTGCGTCGGCACCTCCTGATCACCACCGTCGGCCTGTGCTTCTTCCCCGACGCCCACGCCGACACGATGCTCGCCGGGCTCGGCATCGACGCCCGCGACAGGCGCTGGCGCGGCACGCGGGTCCAGCACGTCGTCGACGTCCTCGTGGCCGCGATGCGCTCCGCGGGCTGAGGTCAGCCCGCGGCGGGTTCCGCCGCCCGGGCCTGATGACCGAGCATCAGCTCACGCTGGACCGACCGCGGCTCGGCGCCCGGCTCGCGCCGCGTCCACGTCCCGTCGGCGGCCAGGTCCCAGCTGTTCGCATCGTCCGCGAAGCAGCGATCGAGCGTGTCGACGAGGTCGTCGCGGAGCACCTCGTCGTCGACCGGCGCCACGAGCTCGACCCGGGTGTCGAGATTGCGCGGCATGAGGTCGGCCGACCCGATGTAGACCCGCGTCTCGCCCGCGCGCTCGAAGCCATAGATCCGGGAGTGCTCCAGGAACCGGCCGACCACCGAGTTGACCCGGATGTTGTCCGAGACGCCCGGCAGGCCCGGCACCAGGCAGCAGATCCCGCGGATGTTCAGGTCGACCGGGACCCCCGCCTGCGAGGCCCGGTAGAGCGCGCGGATGCACTTCTTGTCGACCAGCGAGTTCATCTTCATCACGATCCGCGAGGGGCAGTCCTCGGTGTGCGCGGCGATCGTCGCGTCGATCTCCTCGAGGATCCCGTCACGCAGGTGGTTCGGGGCGACGAGGACCCGGCGGTAGGCGCGCGGCCGCGCGTAGCCGGTGAGGAAGTTGAACATGTCGGCCACGTCCCCCGCGATCTGCTCGTCGCAGGTGAACAGACCGAAGTCCGTGTACAGGCGCGCCGTCGTCGCGTGGTAGTTGCCGGTGCCCACGTGCACGTAGTGGCGCACGCCGTCGCCCTCCCGTCGGACGATCAGCACGCACTTGGCGTGGGTCTTCAGGGACGGGTGCCCGTACACGACGTGCACCCCGGCCTCCTCGAGCTCACGCGCCCAGGCGATGTTGGCGCGCTCGTCGAACCGCGCCTTCAGCTCCACCAGGCACACCGCCTGCTTCCCGCGCTCGGTCGCCCGGATGAGCGCGGGCACCAGCGGTGAGTCGTCCGACGTCCGGTACACGGTCTGCTTGATCGCGAGCACGTCCGGATCGCTCACCGCCTGCTCCACGAACCGCTCGACGGACGTCGCGAACGAGTCGTACGGGTGGTGGACGAGGATGTCCCCCTGACGGATCGCCGCGAAGAGATCGGCACGCTCGCCGTCCTCGCCCCGGAGCCGCGGCTGGGTAACGGGCGACCACGGCGCGTCGCGCAGCTCCGCGAACCCGGGCAGCTTCACGATCTGCCACAGGTCGACCAGATCGAGCAGACCGTCCACGTGGTAGACCTGCCGCTCCTCCACCCCGAGCGCCTGGACGAGCTGCTCGCAGAGGTCCGTGCTCATCGAGCTGTCGATCTCGACGCGCACGACCTCCCCGAACCGGCGTCGCCGCAGCTCGGCCTCCACCGCCTCGAGCAGGTCGTCGGCCTCGTCGGAGACCTGGAAGTCGGCGTCGCGCGTGACGCGGAAGACCCCGGACTCGACGATCTCCATCCCGGGGAACAGGCTGTCGAGGTGCGCGGCGATCACGTCCTCCAGCGGCACGAAGACGCGCTCGGACACCTCCACGAACCGCGGGAGCATCTCCTTGGGGACCTTGACCCGCGCGAAGGTCGACACGCCCGTCACCGGGTCGCGGACGAGCACGGCCAGACTCAGCGAGAGGTTCGAGATGTACGGGAACGGCCGCCCGAGCCCCACCGCCAGCGGGGTCAGGACCGGGAAGATCGCCCGCCGGTAGCGCTCGGCGAGCTCGCGCCGCTCGGTCTCGCCGACGTCGTCGATCCCGACGATGCGGATGCCGTGCTCCTCCAGGGCGGGCCGCAGGTCGTGGGCGACGCAGCGCGCCTGGCGCCCCGTCAACTCGACGACCCGCGAGCGGATCTCGTCCACCGTCTCCGAAGGCGTGAGGCCGTCGGGTCCCCGGTCGGCCAGCCCGGCGTCGATCTGGTCGTGCAGACCCGCCACCCGCACCATCACGAACTCGTCGAGGTTGTTGCTGAAGATCGCGGCGAACTTGACCCGCTCGAGCAGCGGCTGGGCGGGGTCCTCGGCGAGCTGCAGCACCCGGTTGTTGAACTCCAGCCAGGAGAGCTCGCGGTTGAAGTAGAGCGCGGGGGCGTCCAGGTCTGAGGGGACCGCGGGCGCGTGCTCCAGCGCTGCGGTGTCGACCGCGCGGATCGGCTCCTGCAGCGGCTCCTGCGTATGGGGTGGCTCGTTCATACTGGCCTTGACGGTAGGTGTGGGACGGTGGGGCGCCGTATGCGTTCCGGTGAAGGCGAGGTGATCGTCACCGTGCAGCCTACTCCGGCGCAGACCATCCGCTGTGGCGCAGGTGCTCGAGCACGACCCCCTCGCGGACGCCGCCGCGACCGATCTCCAGGGGCACGCCGCGGAGGGCCTTGCCGGCTGCCGCCAGGATCATCAGCGCGGCGGGCAGCATCCGCACGCGGTCGGGGTGCAGCTCGTGCCGGTGCGTGACCTCCGCCACGGTGCAGGACGCGAGCTCGGCGACCGCCGTGGCCAGCGCCGGACCGGACAGCACCGGCCCGACGAGCCTCCCCAGCGACGTCGCGCTGCCTCCCACCGCGATGGCGCGCTCCACGGGCGGCGGCTGCACCGCGGCGAACGCCGTGGCACTGCGCTCACGCGCGCGGGCGAGCGCCTCGGGATCCGGCACGCCCTCCTCCCCGAGCCTCGGGATGCGCAGGACGCTCGATCCCACCGGGACGGACACGACCCACGACACGGTGCCGCCCGGCAGCCCTACGACGATCTCGGTCGATCCGCCGCCCACGTCGAGCACGGCGACGGGCCGCGTCGCACCGTCCGTGTCCGGCGACGCCGACCCCGGACAGGTCCCCGTGGCCCCGAGGAACGCCAGGCGCGCCTCCTCCTCGCACTCCAGCACGTCGACCTCGATGCCCGCCTCCGCGCGGATCGCGGCCAGGAGGTCCGCACGGTTGGGCGCATCGCGCACCGCCGCCGTGGCGACGGCACGCACCCGGCTCGCCCCCTCGCTCCTGGCCATGACCGCGTAGGCGGCCACCACCGCGGCGACCTCGGCGATCTTCTCCGGCGGGATCGAGCCGTCGCTGTGGCACGTCGCGCCGATCCGCGTGAACGACCGCTCGGCCCGCAGCTCGCGCAGGAGCGGTCCTTCGGGTTCGGCCACCAGCAGACGGGTCGTGTTGGAGCCGATGTCGATGCACGCACACCGCACGCGCCCCAGCTTGACATGATGCGTCTCCCTGATGCCCGCCTCCTCTTCGGCCGACATCGCCATCCTCGTCCGGGAACTGCGGCGCGCCTACGGCGAGCACCAGGCGGTCCGAGGCATCGACTTCGACGTCCATCGCGGCGAGGTCTTCGGTCTGCTGGGCCCCAACGGGGCCGGCAAGACGACCACGGTCGAGATCCTCGAGGGGTACCGCAGTCGCACGAGCGGCATCGTCTCGGTGCTCGGCCACGACCCGGCCCAGCGCTCGCGGGACCTCCGGGCCCGCGTGGGCATCGTGCTGCAGTCGACCGGGATGTACCGCCACGTCGAGGTGCGCGAGGCCGTGGCGCACTTCGCCCGCTTCTACCCCGCCCCGCGTGACGTGGACGAGGTCCTCGAGCTCGCCGGGCTCACCGCGCTCGCCCGGCAGCGGACGCGGACGCTGAGCGGCGGGCAGGCCCGTCGCCTGGACTTCGCGCTGGCGCTCGTGGGCGACCCGGAGCTCATCTTCCTCGACGAGCCGACCACGGGTTTCGATCCGGCCGCCCGCCGCCAGGCCTGGGACGTGGTGCGGTCGCTGCAGGATCTCGGGAAGACGGTGCTGCTGACCACGCACTACCTCGACGAGGCGCAGGCGCTGTGCGACCGCGTCGCCATCCTCAAGGAGGGCCGCATCGTGGCCGAGGGTCCACCGGCCTCCCTGGGCGTCGGCTCGTCCCGCTACCGCGTGACCTGGCGCAGCGAGCGCGGGGAGATCGAGACGCGCGAGACCGAGGATCCCACCGCGCTCCTGCACCAGCTCACCAGCGCGGCCCTGGCCCGCGACGAGCCGCTGCGCGACCTCAGCGTCAGCCGCCCGACGCTCGAGGACGTCTACCTGGAGCTCACGGCCGAGGCACGCGAGGAGGTTTCCGGTGGCTGACGCGATGAGCCTGGCCTGGCACCAGTACCGGCTCGAGCGCCGGATGTTCTGGCGCAACCCCTCCGCGGCGTTCTTCAACTTCGCGCTGCCGCTGCTGTTCCTGATGCTCTTCGGCGCGGTGTTCAGCGGCTCGCAGGACGACCTCGACGTCATCGTCCCGGGCATCGCCGGCATGAGCGTCATGTCGACGACGTTCAGCGCGCTCGCGATGAACCTCGTGTTCCTCCGCGAGCAGGGGGTGTTGAAGCGGATGCGCGGGACGCCGCTGCCGTCAGGCTCGTACCTGGCCGGGGTCTTCGCGAACGCCGTGACGAACACCGTCGTGCAAATCGTGATCGTCGTGCTCGCCGGCAAGGCGTTCTTCGGCGTGGACTGGCCGAAGGAGTACGTGGAGCTCGCCGTCTTCGTCCTCGCCGGCGTCATCACCCTCGCCGCGCTGGGCGTCGCCTGGTCGCACGTGATCCCGAACTTCGACGCCGCGCCGGCGTACGTGAACATCGTGTTCCTGCCGGTGATCTTCATCTCCGGGGTCTTCTTCGACAGCGACGACGCCCCGGCGTTCCTGCGCGACATCGCGCAGGCCCTCCCGCTCACGCACCTGATCGACGGGCTGTCCGGGGCGATGGTGACGGGAGCGACGCTGGGGGACAACCTGAGCGGTCTGGCCGTCATCGTCATCTGGGGTGCGGCGGGGCTCGCGCTCGCCGTCCGCGGCTTCTCGTGGGAGTCCCGCCGGGCCTGACGAAAAAAACTGGCTGACCGGCCAGTCCTGCCGATAGCATCACCGGGACCGCACGAGCGACCGACCTCACCCTGTCCCGGAGGGCCCGATGCCACGCACCGAACACGACCTCGACACCGTTCTCGTCACCGACCGGGAGCACTGGCTCGAGGGCCCGCCGCACGAGCTCTTCCGCGCGATCCGGTCCAGCGGCTGCCCGGTCCACTGGTCCTCCAGGATCACCGAGTACCCCACCGAGGCCGGCTTCTGGTCGGTCACGACCGCCGACGACATCCTGACCGTGAGCCGCGACTGGGAGACCTACTCCTCGGAGCTCGGCGGCATCACCGCGGTGACCGAGGGCTTCCCGCTGGAGCTCATGCGCGCGATGTTCATCGGGATGGACCCGCCCAAGCACGATCGGATCAAGGCGCTCTTCCAGCGCGCGTTCACCCCGCGGCGGATCGCCGACCACGAGGACGAGATCCGGCAGATCGTGTGCGAGGTGCTGGACCGGGTCGAAGGCCGCGAGGTGATCGACCTCGTCGAGGACGTCGCGCAGCCCGCCGTCTCACGCGTCATCGGCAGCTTCATGGGCATCCCGCCGGAGGACGACGCGGCCTGGGCAGCGCTGATGAACTCCACCCTCGGCGCCGGCGACCCCGACCTCAACCCCGAGGGCGTGGGCGCCGTGATGGACAAGGGCATCCCCGAGGTCTTCGAGCGCTGCATGAAGCTGGTGGCCGCCCGCCGCGAGCAGCCCACCGACGACCTGACCTCCGTCCTGGTGCACGCCGAGGTCGACGGGCAGAAGCTCGAGGACCACGAGATCGTCATGGGGTTCTTCCTGCTCGTCGCCGCCGGCAACGACTCGACGAAGGCGACCTACTGCAGCGCGATGCACGCGCTGATCGAGCACCCCGACCAGCGGGACCTGCTGCTCGAGGACCCGTCGCGGATCCCGGGCGCGGTCGAGGAGGCGCTGCGGATGTTCCCGGCGTTCGCCCACTTCCGTCGGACCGCGACGCGCGACTGCGTGCTGCACGGCCAGGAGATCAAGGCGGGCGAGAAGGTCGTCCTCTGGTACCCGTCGAGCAACCGCGACGAGACGCGCTACGAGGACCCGGATCGGTTCGACGTGCTGCGCAACCCCGAGCACCAGGCGTTCGGGGCCGGCGGCCGCCACTTCTGCCTCGGCACCGCGCTCGCCCGTCTGGAGCTGCGCATCCTCATCGAGGAGACCCTGGCGCGGTTCCCGCAGGCCGATCTGTGCGGCCCGCTCACCTGGGTCGAGTCCCCGTTCATCAGTCAGATCAAGACGATGCCCGTGCGGCTGCGGCCAGCGGGTGGCTGAGCGGCCCGTCCGAGAACAGCTCGACCGACCCGCACCGCGGGCACGCGTACTCGTGGTAGACGACGGACCCGAGATGTGAGCGCGCGAGGTCGTCGGCCCGCTGCAGCTCGCCGGGCCGGGCCGTCGTCACGATCTCGCGCCGGCCGCGGTAGGCGCGGGCGAGCCCGCAGTGCGGGCACGACAGGTCGATGTCGTCCTGCAGCTCCTGGCGGGCCGCGGCGATCTCCGCGTGCCGCTGCTTGGCGTTCTTGTCGATCTCCGCGCCGCGGGCCGCGAGTGCCCTGGCGTCGCGCAGGTACGCGTCGGCCTCGTCGAGCTCGAGCCGCCGCTCGTGGCCGCGCCCGTCGAGATCGGTCGTGCGCAGCAGCGCGTGGGTCGCCTCCAGCCGCGTCACGTCCCGATCGCCCGGTCGCAGCCCTTCGCGCGGCGCCCGCCAGGTGAGGACGGCCGCCTGGTCCCCTCCGGGGAGCGGCGCGCGGAGGTCGTGGGCGGTGGAGGTGTCGCTCATGCGCTGATCATCCCCCACCCGCGAAGACCTCGGGCGCGCTGCCACTCATCGCGACCGCCACCTCGCGCAGCGCCGAGTCCTGCCACTCCGCCCGCAGCAGGCCGTAGAGCGCCACGTCCTTCTGCGTGTCGCCGTGCCGATGCCAGGCGCGCAGCACCCCCTCGCGGACGAACCCCACCTTCTCCAGCGCCCGCTGGGAGCGCGCGTGGCGGGTGTCGGCGTACGCGCCGAGCCGCTGCAGATCGTAGATCTCGAACGCCAGGTGTCCGACGAGGGCCTTGGACTCGGCGTTGAGACCGGTCCCCCAGTACGGACGACCGAACCACGTGCCGACGATCGCCCTCCGGTCGCGCATGCTCCACTCCGACAGCCCGGTCACCCCGACCGGCCCGTGCTCGGCGTGCACCATGAGCAGATCGAGCTGCACGCCGGCCCGCAGTCGCTCCGCCGCCCGACGCACGTACGCCGCCGGCTCGTCGGCGGTCCGGTAGGGCCCCCAGCTGAACCAGCGCGTCACCTCGGGGTCCGACCCCAGCCGGTACAGGTCCGCGACGTCGTCCTCCCCGGGAGGCCGCAGCGTGAGGGTCGGGCCGCGCAGTGCGAACGAGCGTTCCACCCCGCCGATGCTATTGGTGTGCGTATGACCGCACCCGTCGCGCTGCTCTACGACATTCACGGCAACCTCCCCGCCCTGCGGGCCGTGCTCGCCGACGCGCGATCCGCCGGGGCCGGATCGCACGTCCTGGGTGGCGACTACACGGCGTTCGGCGCCTGGCCGGTGGAGACCCTCGCCGCCCTCGACGCGCTGGCCCCGGCCTCCACGACCTGGATCCGCGGCAACTGGGACCGCTGGCTCGCCACGTGTCCGGCCGGCGACCAACCGGACACCGAGGTCGTTCGCGGCGCCGCCGCCCACGCCCTCGCGGCGCTCGACCCGGCTGCGGTCCGTCGCCTCGGGGACCTCGACGCCCAGACCGCCGTCGTGACGCCCGACGGCGTCGCCAGCCGGATCGTGCACGGCTCCGCACGCTCGGACATGACCTCGTTCCTGCCCACGCACACCGACCACGACGCGGCGAACGCCGCCGGCGTCAGCGAGCCGCGCCTGATCTTCGGGCACACGCACCTCCAGTTCCTGCGACCCGGCCCCGGCGGGATCGAGCTGCTCAACCCCGGCAGCGTCGGGTTGCCGCTCGACGGCGACGTGCGCGCCGCCTACGCACTGGTCCACAGCGACGGCGTCGAGCTGCGCCGCGTCGACTACGACCACGCCGGCAGCGCCGCGGCACTGCGCGCGATCGACGCCCCGTGGGCGTCGGAGATCGCCGGCCGGCTGGAGCGCGGGCACGCCTGAGCGGGCCGCCGGCGGGACCCCGGGCCCGACCTCAGAGCCCGAGCAGGCTGTCGAGGTTCGACGCCGGCGTGGGGCGTGCGTAGAAGAACCCCTGCGCCACGTCGCACCCCAGCGCGCGCAGGCGCTCGACCTGCCCGACCTCCTCCACGCCCTCCGCCACGGTCCTCAGGCCCAGCGCGTGCGAGAGGGACACGATCGCCGAGACGATCGCGGCCGCCTGCTCGCTGTCCTGCACGCCCGACACGAAGGAGCGATCGATCTTGACGGTGTCGAACGGGAACCGCTGCAGGGCGCGCAGCGACGAGTACCCGGTGCCGAAGTCGTCGATGGCGAGCGTCAGGCCCAGGGCCTTCACCTCGTTCAGGACGCAGACGGCGGCCTCCAGGTCCTGCATCACGGCCGTCTCGGTCACCTCGAGGCAGATCGTGGCCGGATCGGCCCCCGTCCGCTCGAGGACCTCGGCCACGGTCGCCACGAGATCGGGATGGGCGATCTGCCGCGCCGACAGGTTCACCGACACGACGGGGGATCGCTCGCCGAGCGCGTGCGCCCACGCGGCGCTCTGACGGCACGCCGCCTCCAGCACCCACGCCCCCAGGGGGATGATCAGGCCGGTCTCCTCGGCGCTCGAGATGAAGTCGCCCGGCGGTACGAGCCCGCGCTCGGGATGCTCCCAGCGCACGAGCGCCTCGACACCGGCCACGACGCCGGTCGTCATCCGGACCTGCGGCTGGTAGTGGAGGACGAACTCGTGCTGGTGCAGCGCGCGGTGGAGGCGGTGCTCGTGCTCGAGGCGCTGGAGCGCCCGTTCGCGCATGCCGTCGTCGAACACCTCGCAGGCACCGCCGCCGCGCTCCTTGGCGCGGTACATCGCGGCGTCGGCGTCGCGGATGACCGTCTCGGGGCGCACACCGCCGCCGGAGGCCAGGGCGATGCCGATGCTCGTGCGGACGAAGACCTCCTCGTCCCCCACGCGGAACGGCGCGTCCAGGGACGCCGCGATCCGGTCCGCGATCGCTATCGCCTCCCGCTCACCCTCGACCTCCTCGCACAGGATCACGAACTCGTCCCCGCCGAACCGCGCGGCGGTGTCCCCTCCCCGGAGGTCGCTGCTGAGCCGCATCGCGACGTCGACGAGCAGGCGGTCCCCCGCGTCGTGGCCGAGCGAGTCGTTGACGACCTTGAAGCGGTCGAGATCCAGGAACAGCACCGCCACGTAGGCGGCCCGTCGTCCGAGCCGGGTCAGTGCCTGGCCGAGACGGTCCAGCAGCAGCGCCCGGTTCGGCAGGCCGGTGAGGCCGTCGTGGAGCGCGGCGTGCGCGAGCTGGAGCTCCGCGCGCTTGCGTTCGATCGCGTAGCTGATCGAGCGCGAGAGCAGCCGCGTGTCCACCTGGCCCTTGATCAGGTAGTCCTGCGCCCCCTCCTGCACCGCGCGCACCGCGATGGTCTCGTCGCTGCGCCCGGACAGGACGATCACCGGCGTGTCGACGGCGACGTTGCGCAACTGCGCGAGCGCCGTCAGCCCTTCCGCGTCCGGGAGCGAGAGGTCGAGGAGCACGCAGTCGGCGCCCTGGTTCAGGAGATGCGTGATCCCCTCGCGCAGGCGCGTGGCGTGGTGCAGCTGGTAGGTCGCGTCGTGCGCGTCGCGCAGCATCTCGCGCACGAGGACCGCGTCCCCCGGGTTGTCCTCGATGACGAGGACGCGGAGCAGACGCGGGGCCGTGGTGAGCACACCTGTCTCGTGAGGCCGGAACCCTGCCGGTCCGGACCCCCCGAAGGGTGGATTCATGGAAGTGGTTCCCCCGGATGTTCGATCGGTAGCGTGATGACGAAGGTCGTGCCTTCCCCCTGAGCGGACACGACGGAGATGGTCCCGCCGTGCCGTTCGACGATGCGACGGCAGATCGAGAGACCGATCCCCGTGCCCGCGTACTCGGCGCGCGGATGCAGTCGCGCGAAGACCTGGAAGATGCGCTCGACGTACCGCGGGTCGATGCCGATCCCGTTGTCGCGGACCCGCAGGACGACGTGGTCGTCGGTCGTCTCACGCGTGATCTCGACCACGGGTGCTTCCTCGCCGCGGAACTTCACGGCGTTGGCGACCAGGTTCTGCAGCAGCTGGCCGAACTGGGTCGCGTCGCCGCGAACCGTGCCCAGATCCGACCAGCGCACGTGGGCCCCGGCCTCGTCGATCGCGGCGGCGAGATCGTGGCGGACGTCAGCCATGACCGCGTCGAGGTCGACGAGGTCGCGCCGCACGTCCGCGGCCCCGACGCGGGAGTAGACGAGCAGATCGTCGATGAGCGCCCGCATCCGATGCGCGCCGTCCACCGCGTAGTGGATGAACTCGCGTCCGGCCTCGTCGAGCTGGTCGTCGTAGCGGCGCCGGATCAGGTCCAGGTAGCTGGTCACCATCCGCAGCGGCTCGGAGAGGTCGTGGGAGGCGACGTACGCGAACTCCTGGAGGTCGTCGTTCGTGCGTTGCAGGCGTGCGGCGCGTCGCTCGTGCTCGCAGGCGTCGCGGTGCTGATCGGTGACGTCTCGACCACGGATCGCGACCACGCCGGCCTCCGGGTCCGGCCGACCGGTCCACGTGATGCGGCGATACCCACCGGTGCCGTCGTCGAGGTGCACGACGACGTCGTCGACGACGCCGCCCCCCAGGAGCGTGTGCAGCGCCTGATCGAACGTCGCGTGGTCGTCCGGGTGGACGTGGGCGCGGACGTCGGCGACGCCGGCGGCGGTCGCGCTCCACGGCAGGACGCTGCTCCACGCGCGGTTGCCACGGCGGAGGCGGCCGTCCGCGTCGAGCACGGCGAGCAGCTCGGTGGACAGGTCGGCGAGGCGCACGTCGTCGTCCCGCTCGGGGCGGGCGGCGGGCAGGCGCGTGGGGAACGGGCGCGACACCATCTCCTGTTCTTCGGCAGGACGCGGCAGGACCTGAAGGGGGCGTGGCATCCTGCAGGCATGGATGACGCCCCGCACACGGGTCCCGACACCGGGCAGGACGCCGACGCCTACGAGCTGGTGGCCTCGGTCGGTCCGCTCGACCCGGTGGTCGCCCTGCTCCGTGAGTTCCTGCACCACAGCGGTGCCGTACGCGCCGTGGCGCTGATCGACCACGGCCTCGGCGAGGGGCCCGCCCTGGTGGACGTCGGGCAGCTCCTGCCGATCGAGGTGGTCGTCGACGAGCGGACGATGCGCATGCCCCACGCCGTCGAGCTCGACGTTCCGCCCCCGGACGTGCCGAACGTCCGACAGCTCCCGCCCTTCGAGGTCAACCGGGAGACCGGCGAGATCGCCTCGATGATCGGCGGCCTCGAGCACTACGCCGAGGCGGTCCTGGGCATGACCCGTCGGGTCGGCCCGCGCGACGTCGTCATGGCGACGTGGTCGACCAACGACCCGGACGCCCCCATCTCGATCACGGCCCGGGGCCACGACCCCCTGGTCGTGTCGCTCGGCGAGGACGAGTACGAGATGGAGCCCGGCTGGCCCCCGCCGGCCGCGGCCCTGTAGCCGTCGCGTGGCGACGGCGGGTCGCCTCCCCTTCCGGCCGCGTCTACTCCAGCAGCTCCAGGGCGCGCTCGATCGGACGGGCGAGGACCGCGCGGTCGCCGGCGACGACGACGGGCCGCTCGAGCAGCGTGGGGTGCTCGGCCATCAGGGCCACGAGGGCGTCGTCGCTCAGGGGTGGATCGGCCGGGAGGACCACATCCTTGGCGACGGGGTCACGCCGCCGCAGCAGGTCGTACGGGCCGACCCCGGCCTTGGCGAGCAGGTCTCGGATCTCGGGCTCGGTCAGGCCGACGTCGTGGTAGCGCACCGACTCCCACTCCACGCCGCGCGCGTCGAGCAGCGCGGCGAGGTTCTTGCACGTGGTGCAGGTGGGCTTCTCGTAGACGCGCAGCGCAGCCATGTTGGCACCGTAGAACACGTCGACCGCGGATAGGGTCCTCGCCCACATGACCTTCGCCAGGCGCTTCACCCTCTACGCGTTCAGCCTCACGGGGATCCTCCACTTCGTGACCCCCAAGCCGTTCGAGGCCATCGTGCCGGACTACCTGCCGGCCCACCGGGAGCTGGTGTACGCGAGCGGTGCGACCGAGCTCGCCGGCGCGCTGATGAGCGCTCACCCACGGACCCGGCGTGCCGGCGGATGGCTGCTGCTGGCGACGCTCGTCGGCGTGTATCCGGCGAACATCCACATGGCGATGCACCCGGAGGCGTTCCCCCAGGTGCCCGGGGGCCGGGCCACGCTCATCGCCCGCCTGCCGCTGCAGTTCGCCTTCGCCTTCCTGGTCTGGAAGGCCACGCTGAGCCGGGAGGCGCAGGCGCGCTAGGAGGGCTCGACGCCGTCGAGCAGCTTCTGGAGGAGGCGTACGGCGGTCCGCTGCTCCGACGGGCTCAGCCGGGCGAGCAACTCCCCCTGACGCTCCATGTCCTCGTGCACCAGCCGGTCGACGAGGGCCTGCCCCTCCGGCGTGAGGTCGACGAGCACCGCGCGGCCGTCGTCGGGTGACGGGACCCGGCGTACCCGTCCTGCCCGTTCGAGGCGGTTGAGACGACCGGTGATCCCCGCGGACGAGAGCAGGAGACCTTCCTGCAGACGCCCTGGGGTGAGCGGCCCCCCTGCGCGACGCAGCGTCGCGAGCACGTCGTAGTCACCGCGGCTGATGCCGCTGGCGGCGAAGTGCGTCTCGACCTCCGCGGCCACGAGGCGCGACAGCCGGTGGACGCGCCCGAGCACCGCCATCGGCGTGGTGTCGAGGTCCGGGTGCACGGTGTTCCAGGCCGAGGTGATCTGGGCGACGGGGCCGCGGTCGTGGGTCATGGGGAGCAATATATCTCGCTCGCGAGAGATCGTGCTACAGTTCCGCCCATGCAACTCTCTCGCTCGCGAGCGATCTATCTGGTTCTCGCCACCGCGGTCGCCCCTGTGCTGTGGGGAACCACGTACTGGACGACCACCGAGCTCCTCCCGCCCGGGCGGCCGATGCTCAGCGCCACCCTGCGCGCGCTGCCGGTCGGTCTGCTGCTGCTCCTGGCCACCCGCACGCTGCCCAGCCGCGACACGCTGCGGCGACTGGCGGTGCTCGGCGGCCTGAACATCGGGGCGTTCTTCGCACTGCTCTTCGTGGCCGCGTACCGCCTGCCGGGCGGGACCGCCGCCACGCTGACCGCCCTGCAGCCGATCTTCGCGCTGGGCCTGACCGCATGGTGGGTGAAGACCCCCACCGGCCGCGGACAGCTGGCGGCGGCGGTGACCGGCGTCGTGGGGGTGTCGCTCGTCGTCGGAGCCTCCCCGTCGCACCTCGACGCCCTCGGGGTCCTCGCGGCGCTCGCGGCGGCCGGCTCCATGGCCCTGGGAATCGTCCTGACGCGGCGCTGGGCGCTGCCGGTGTCGGCCCTCCAGTCGACCGCGTGGCAACTGACGTTCGGCGGGATGCTCTGCCTGCCGCCGCTCCTGCTTCTCGAGGGGCTGCCCGGCATGCTCACCGAGCGCGAGATCGCCGGGTACCTGTATCTGGCCCTGATCTCGACGGGCTTCGCCTACGTGCTCTGGCTGCGCGGCGTGGCCGCCCTGCCCGTCGCCCGGGTCTCGACGCTGGCGCTGCTGAGTCCGGTGACGGCCGTGATCATCGACTGGGCCGCGCTCGGCACCGCGCTCAGCACCGCCCAAGCGGTGGGCGTCGCGCTCGTGCTGCTCGGCATCCTCGCCGCCCAGCTGGCCCGGCCACCGCAACCACGCCGTCCCATCGTCCTGCGACCGCACCCCGCGGCGTCCTGACCACCACCATCACAGGAGACACACCCATGCCCCGAATCGCCGTCATCTACTACTCCTCGACCGGCCACGTCCGCCAGCTCGCGCAAGCCGTCGCCGACGGCGCGCAGCAGACCGGAGCCGAGGTGCGGCTCCGCGAGGTCGCGGAGCTCGCCCCCGAGCACGTCATCCGCCAGCAGGAGGCGTGGTGGACGCACTACCGCGCGGGCCTCGACGCCCCGAAGGCCGCCCTCGAGGACCTCGAATGGGCGGACGGGTTCGCCTTCGGCACCCCGACCCGGTTCGGGCTGCCCGCAGCGCAGCTCAAGCAGTTCCTGGACACCACCGGAGGGCTCTGGGCGCGCGGCGCGCTCGCCGACAAGGCGGCCACCACGTTCACGAGCGCGCAGAACGCCCACGGCGGGCAGGAGTCGACGATCCTCGCGCTGAACAACCTGCTCTACCACTGGGGTGCGGTGGTCGTGCCCCCCGGCTACACCGACGCGTCGGTGTTCGGGGCGGGAGGCAACCCCTACGGCACCTCGTACACCTCCGGGGACGCGGTCGCCGAGCTCCCCGAGGCCGTGCGAGCGGCCGCGCGCCACCAGGGACGGCGGCTCGCGAGCTACGCCGCGAAGCTCGCGGCCGTGGGCGAGCCGATCGCGGCCTGAGGCGCAGCGCCCGCCGGTGTCGGGCGCTCCGCCCCGCGAGCGCCCGCCCGGTCGCGGCGGAACGGCCTCCTTGGTCTACGACATGTCGATGACCGAGCGGATCCCGTCCTGGTGGTGCATCAGATCGAAGCCCTTGTTGACCTCGTCGAGGGTGATGCGGTGGGACATGAACGCGTCGACGTCGATGTCCCCGTCGAGATAGCGCTGGACGAGCAGGGGGACCTCGTCGCGCCCCTTGACCCCGCCGAACGAGGAACCGGCGACGCGCCGCCCCTGGATCAGCCAGCGCGGGATGATGTCGAGCGTCTCGCCCTTGCCGGCGACGCCCGCCATCGTCGCGAGCCCCCACCCCATGCGCGCGGTCTCCACCGCCTGCTGCATGACCTGCACCAGACCGGTCGCCTCGAACGTGTAGTCGGCTCCCATCCCCCCGGTCATCTCCAGGATCTTCGCGGTCGTGTCGTCGTCGGCGACGATCGTGTCGGTCGCGCCCTGACCGCGAGCGAGCTCCAGGCGCTCGGCCGACAGGTCGACGCAGACGATCCGCTCCGCGCCCTGGAGCCGACATCCGGCGACCGCACCGAGGCCGACCATGCCGGCGCCGAAGACGACGCAGGTGGAGCCGGCCTCGACCGCGGCGGTGTTCATCGCGGCGCCGAGCCCGGTCGACAGCCCGCAGGCGAACAGGCACGCGCGGTCCAATGGGGCCTCCGGACTGATCTTCGCCAGCGCGATCTCGGGCATGACCGTGTACTCCGCGAACGTGGAGGTCCCCATGAAGTGCCTGATCGGCTCTCCGTCACGGGACAACCGGGTGGTCCCGTCCGGCAGGTACCCGGCGTTCTGCTGGGCGCGGATCGCCATGCAGAGGTTCGTCTTGCCGGACGTGCAGTGGTCGCACTCGCGGCACTGGGGTGCGAACAGCGTGACGACGTGATCCCCGACCGCCAGTGAGCTGACCCCGGCACCGATCGCCTCGACGACCCCGGCGCCCTCGTGCCCGAGGACGGTCGGGGCGTACCCGGACGGGTCGACGCCCGAGGCGGTGTAGAGGTCGGTGTGACAGACCCCGCAGGCGACCACGCGGACCAGGACCTCCCCCGCTCTCGGCTCCGCGAGATCCACCTCCTGCACGACCAGGGGCGCGCCGAACTCCTCCAGGACTGCCGCTCGCATCTTCATGGTCGCGACCCTACCCTCGCGGGTCGGCGGCGTCCCGCCACCCGGCGCGCACCAGCAGGTGCGACACCCGCCACAAACCTGACGCATGCGTCAGGTTTGCGCTAGGCTCCGGGGACGAGCGGTCAGCGGAGAGGAAGCGCACCATGGCGACGGAACGGCAGTACGACTACGACTGGGTCATCATCGGATCCGGCTTCGGCGGCAGCGTCAGCGCCCTGCGGCTGGCCGAGAAGGGCTACAAGGTCCTCGTGCTCGAGGCCGGCAAGCGGTTCGAGGACAAGGACTTCCCGAAGAGCACGTGGGATGCGCGCCGCTACTTCTTCGCCCCCAAGTTCGGCATGCGCGGCATCCTGCGCCTGTCGATCTTCAAGGACATCTTCATCGCCTCCGGCGCCGGCGTCGGCGGCGGCTCGCTCGGCTACGCGAACACCCTCTACCGGGCTCCGCAGCGCTTCTACGAGGACGGGCAGTGGTCCGCACTGGGCAACTGGGGCGCCGACCTCGAGGAGCACTACGACGAGGCAGAGCGGATGCTCGGCGTGCAGACCTACTGGAAGGACGACCCGGCCGACCAGCTCCTGAAGGAGTTCGGTGAGGAGCTCGGCTGTGGCGACACCTACGCGAAGACCCGCGTCGGCGTCTACCGAGGCACGCCCGGCGTCACCGTCGACGACCCCTACTTCGACGGGGAGGGCCCGGAGCGCACCGGCTGCATCGACTGCGGCCGCTGCATGGTGGGGTGCCCGCACGGATCGAAGAACACGCTGGTCAAGAACTACCTCTACCTCGCCGAGAAGCTCGGCGTGCGGGTGGAGCCGTCGCGCATGGTGACCGACGTGCGCCCCCTCGCCGCCGCCGACGGGTCCGACGGCTACGTCGTCAGCGACGAGCGCGCCGGCGCGTGGGTGCGCAAGGGAGCACGGGAGATCCGCACGCGCGGCGTCGTGTTCTCGGCCGGCGCCCTGGGCACCAACCGGCTGCTCGCGACGATCAAGCACCGCGGCTCGCTGTCCGTCTCGGATCGGCTCGGTGAGCTCGTGCGCACCAACAGCGAGGCGATCCTCGGCGTCAACGTCCCCAAGGACTACCCCGACGACCTGACCGACCGCGTCGCGATCACCTCCAGCATCTACCCCGACCCCGACACGCACATCGAGACCTGCGTGTACGGCGACGCGGGTGGGTCGATGCAGTACCTGAACACGATCCTCACCGGCGGCGGCACCCGCGTCACGCGGCCCCTGAAGTGGCTGGCGACCGTGATCCGGCATCCGCGTCAGTTCCAGCGTGCGACGTTCTTCAAGAGCGGCAGCTCGAAGTCGATCATCATCCTCGTCATGCAGACGCTCGACAACGCGATCGCGTTGCGGGCCAAGCCCAAGCGGTTCGGCAAGGGGGTCAAGCTCGTCACCGAGCAGGATCCGCTCAAGCCCAACCCCACGTTCATCCCGATCGGCAACAAGGCCGCCGAGTGGTTCGCCAAGCGGACCGGCGGGGTCGCCCAGTCCTCGACCATGGAGGCGCTGTTCAACATCCCCTCCACCGCCCACATCCTCGGCGGCGCGGTCATCGGCTCGGACCCGTCCACCGGGGTCATCGACAAGGAGCACCGGCTCTTCGGCTACGAGAACCTGATGATCTGCGACGGCTCCGCGATCCCGGCAAACGTCGGCGTGAACCCGTCCCTGACCATCACCGCCATGAGCGAGCTCGCGATGAGCCGTGTCCCCGCCAAGGGCATGGAGGGTCTGCAGCGAGCCCTCACGGCAGCGCCGGCGATCGAGAGCCTGCCGCTGACGCAGGTTCCCGCGCGGGAGTCCGCGCCGGTCGCCGCCCCTGCGGCGCCGGACGCGCCGGCTGGCTGACGCGGATCAGGAACAGCGCGATGATCGGGGCGCCGGTCACGATCATCAGCGATCGCAGCCACGGCGTGCCGGCGTCGGTCCCGGCCCCCAGGGTGTGAGCGACGGCCAGGACGTAGACCAGGCTGGCGAGGCGGTGGACGCGACGCCACCGCGCGGCGCCCAGATGCCGGCGCACGTAGAACGAGAGCCCGAGCAGCGCCGCGAGGTAGCCCCCGGTGATGCCGGCGGCGACCCACACCGTCCGGTAGCCGATCTCGAACGGAACGGCGATGCCGCTGACGCCGGGACGCAGCCACGGGTCTCCCAGCAGCGCGACGCCGTGCACCGCGATCGAGACCAGGCCGACGAGAGCCAGGTGCTCGTGGGCGCCACGCATGGCGACCGCCATCCCCGGGCGCCGCTTGGCGCGGATCGAGGCCCAGAGGCCGAGCCCGACCGACGCGGTGATCGCCAGCAGCGCGACGATGCCCGCGGTCCGGGACAGGAGCCACCACACGTGGTCGAGGGGGTTGGTGTCGGGCCTCATGCGTGCACCTCCTGCACGGTGCCGTCCGCGTGCACCAGCACGCCCCCGTGGCGACCGCGCAGCACGTCCACCCCAGCCTGCGGTCCCC
>NZ_JBFIGP010000018.1:0-27843 GCF_041602235.1 Paraconexibacter sp. | reverse complement strand
GGCGTCCACGCGCTCGGGCAGGCGCGCGCCCGTCTCGAACGCCTGCTCGGCTCCGAGCTCGACCGCGCGCGCACGCTTGGCCTCGGACCGGCTCGTCGCCCACACCCGTACGCCGGCGGCGGCGCCCAGGACGATCGCGGCCGTCGCCACGCCCCCTCCCGCACCCTGGACGAGCACGGTCGACCCGGGCTTGGCCTCGGCGCGGCCGAACAGCATCCGATAGGCGGTCAGCCACGCCGTCGGCAGGCACGCCGCGTCCTCGAAGGACAGTCCCGCGGGCTTGGGGATCAGGTTCTGGGTCGGGACCGCGACCCTCTCGGCGAACGTGCCCGGGAACCGCTCCGACAGCAGCGAGCGTCTGGGGTCGAGCGTCTCCTCACCGTGCCAGGACGGGTCGGAGATGACGCCGTGGACGACGACCTCGTTGCCGTGCTCGTCGAGCCCCGCCGCGTCGCAACCGAGGATCATCGGCAGCCTGTCGTCGGGGAGCCCCACCCCGCGCAGCGACCAGATGTCGTGATGGTTCAGGGAGGCGGCCTTGACCGTGACCGTGCTCCAGCCGTCCCGTGCCTCGGGCTCGGGCTGCTCGCCCAGCTCCAAGGCGCTCAGTGGGCTCTCTGCGTCGGTGCGGGCGGCGTAGGCGGCGAACATGCGGTGAGCCTATGGGACGACGCTCGCGACCCTCCACGACAGGCGTAGCGGTACATCTGTACCGTTTTCGGTACGCTTGTACCGTCATGTTGCTCGCCTGGTCCGCCCTGTCCCTCGCCATCGTGTCCGAGATCGCCGCCACCCTCTCCCTGAAGTCGGCGGGAGACGGCTCGATCCCGGCCGCGCTCACGGTCGCGATCGGCTACCTGCTGTCGTTCCTCCTGCTGCTGGTGGTCGTCCGCCGCATCGAGGTCTCGATCGCCTACGCCGTGTGGGCCGGGGCCGGCACCGCCGTGATCGCGCTGGTCGGGATGACGGCGCTCGGTGAGCCCACGTCGGCCCTCAAGGTCGCCTCCATCGGCCTCGTCGTCGTCGGCGTCGTCGGACTCAACCTCGCGGGCGCGCATTGAGCCCGGAGCGACCGGTACGCGGCGAGGCGCGGCGGGCGCTGATCCTCGACGCGGCCCTGGAGGTCATCGCCGGCGAGGGCCCCGGGGCGCTCACCCACCGCCGCGTCGCAGCCGCTGCCGGGCTCCCGCTGGCCGCCACGACGTACTGGTTCTCCTCCAAGGACGAACTGCTGACCGCCGCGTACCGGCTGGCCGCCGACCGGGACATCCGACGCGTCACCGAGTTCGCCGACCGTCACGCCGGCACGTCCGACCTCGCCGAGGTGCTCACGGAACTGCTCGCTGCGGAGCTCGGGGAGGGCCGAACCGCCCTGATCGCGAGCTTCGCGATGTGGCTGGAGGCGACCCGACGCCCCGAGCTGCGCAGCATCGAGCACGACTGGACCGAGGGCTACCTGAGCGCCGTCGCCGGTCTCCTGGAGGGGGCGGGCTCTCCCAGCCCGCGGCTGGACGCGCAGGTGCTGACCGCCGCCATCGACGGGCTGCTCCTGGGCCACCTCGCCCGCGGGGCCCAGGACGACGTGCGGACCGCGATCCGGCCCGTGCTGGCCCGACTGGTCGAAGGGCTCGTCGGCGATGCCTGACGTGGAGGTGCGGGTGCGGGTCGTACCGCGCGCGGCACGCGATCAGCTGGCCGGGACGCGGGCGGGCGCCGTCCTCGTGCGCCTCACGGCGCCGCCGGTGGACGGCAAGGCCAACGCCGCGCTGCGCAAGCTCGTCGCCCGTGCGGTCGGCGTACCGCCGAGCGCGGTGAGCATCGTGCGCGGCGAGACCGGGCGGGACAAGACGCTGCGCATCGAAGGTGTCCGTGACGCCGCCGCGGCGCTGCGCGACCTCGGTCTGTAGACCGGGCACCCCACGCCCGCCCGCTGGTTCTCAGCCGGCCGAGTCCGCCAGGTAGCGCAGCGCCGACCGGGCGGCGTTGTGCCCGTTCATCCCGTGGACGCCCGCGCCCGGGGGCGTTGCCGCCGAGCAGATGAACACGCCGGGGATGCCGGTCGCGTAGGGGTCCAGGGCCAGCCGGGGCCGGAACGCGATCTGCCAGGGCGTGTTCGCCCCGGTGATGATGTCCCCGCCCACGTAGTTGGCGTTGTAGGCCGGGAACGCCATGGTGGGTGTGACGTGCATGCCCACGATCCGGTCGCGCAGCCCCGGGGCGAACCGCTCGATCTGGTCCAGCAAGACGTCGGTCGCGTCCCCGGCGTAGCCGCAGGGCACGTGGGCGTAGGCCCACACCGGATGCACGTCACCGTTGGATCGCGAGGGATCGGCCAGGTACTGCTGGGCCACCAGCACGGCGGGCCGCGCGGGCATCCGGCCCCGGTTGATGTCGCGCTCGGCGATCACCTGCTCCGACAGGGGACCCATCGCGTGCACGGTCCCGGCCCTGCGCGCGGCCGGGTTCGTCCACGGGACGCCCCCCTGCACGGCGAGGTCGACCTTGTAGGCCCCGGGGCCGTGCCGGTAGCGCCGGTAGGCGCGGGCGACCCCGTGCGGCAAGCGCGCGCCGGCCAGATCCGCGACGGCGCCCGGGGCGAGATCGAGCACGACGACGTCCGGGCCGGCGATCTCGTCCAGTGACGTGACCCGGCGACCGGTCTCGATCCTGCCGCCATGCTCCACGAGGTCGGCGGCCAGCGCGCTGGTGATCGCGGCGGACCCGCCCTTGGCGACCGGCCACCCCCAACGGTGCCCCGCGACGATGAGGGCACAGCCCACCGCCGAGCTCATCGGCGCCGTCAGCGAACTGAGGGCGTGGGCGGCCACGCCACCGAACAGCGCCCGCGCCTGCTCGGTCCTCCACGCCCGGGCGAGCACCGCGGCGGGCAGGACGGTCGGCGCCCCGAACCGGGCGAGCCGCCACGGGTGCTTCGGGACGTGCAGCACCGGTTCGACCAGGTCCTCGTTGAGGGCGTCGAAGCCACGCACCGAGGGTCCGAAGAGCGTCCTCCAGACACCGCCGTCGCGAGGACCGAGCCCGTCGGCGGTCGCGTCGAGGGAGCGCAGCATCACCCCGGCCGTGCCGTCGTCGAGCGGGTGCGCGAGGTCGACCTGCGGCCACCGCCACTCCAGCCCGTGGCGCTCGAGCCCGAGCGTCGACAGGAACGGTGAGCCGACGCCCATCGGGTGCACGGCGGAGCAGTGGTCGTGCAGCAGCCCGGGGGTCATCAGCTCACCGCTGCGCGTCCCACCCCCGATCGTGTCCGCCGCCTCCAGCACCGTCACGCCGACGCCCGCCCGGGCGAGCGCGACGGCGCTGGCGAGTCCGTTGGGCCCGGACCCGACGACGACGGCCTCGCTCATGCAGGTGCAGCTGTGCGCGGCGAGGCCGCCGCGGCGGGCGCCTGTCCGCCCGAGGTGACGTGCACCGGGAACTCGTAGTTGAGGTCCAGCCACGGCTGACGCTCGATCATGTCCTTCACCTCGACGTAGCCGGTCTCGATGAGCCCGGTCTTCGCGTCGTAGATCCGGTACTGCTGGCGCTGGATGTGGATCGGCTGGGACTCCAGGCAGATGATCCGCAGCTCCCCCTCCTCGAACTGGCACTGCTCCTGGACCGCCTCGAGGAGCTGCTGGTTGTGGAAGTGGCCGTCGCCGAAGTTCCAGCCGACGGTCGCGCCCGTGAGGAACTCGCCCTCCCGGACCTTGTAGTCCTCCACCTCGCCGCCCACCGCCGCGTGCGGCAGCAGCCCGTTGAGCGCGCGACCGTGCGGGTGCATGGCACGGAACGCGAGCGCCTTGGTCAGGAAGATCTCGGCGCTGTCGGCGTCGTAGAGCTTCTCGAGCTGGTTGTAGACGATCGGCGAGCTCTTCTTGACCTTCGCCTCGAACTTCTCCTCGGCGTTCGTGTCCCGGCGGAACAGCCACTGGCTGGTCGCCCAGTTGCCGGCGTAGTAGCGCATGGACGGCAGGAACGAGACCTGGTCGGGGCGGAAGTTGCCGTAGAGCATGACCCCCACGCCGCTGAACAGGATGATCGCGAGCAGCGGCGCCGAGTCGAGCGTCGACCAGGCGACGTCGCCGTACTGGCCGAACAGCACCAGGGTGCCGAAGATCATGAAGAGGTTCCACTCCAGCGGGACCGCGAGCGGGAACGTCGAGGTGATGTGGATGTGGAAGATCACCATGCCGATCACCGCGAAGGTCCCGAGCGTGCCGCCCTGCGTGACCAGCAGCAGGAGCGGCAGGCCGAACTCGATGATCGTGCCGAGGTGCGCGAAGTACGTCGCCTTCTTCGAGGCACGCAGGTCCTCGGGCCAGTTGCGGTAGAGCTGCTTCTTGATGGTCTTCGAGCGGTTCCACGGCGTGTTGGACACCATGACCGCGACCACGCTGGAGAAGTGGTGGTTGAGCTTGGAGGTCGCCGCGCCGAACCAGATCGCGATCAGGACGAGCTGCGAGGCGATCACGAAGTTCGTGATCGGGAACAGGAAGACCACCAGCAGCAGGCCGTAGATCTCGGGACGGCCGCAGAGGTACGAGACCTTGTCGCGCAGGCCCAGGGCGACCCACACGCCGAGCAGGACGGCGATCAGCGTCGTGTCGAGGCGACCGGCCGTCGCCTCCTCACCGCTGAAGCTGATGGCGCTCGTCGCGGTCCCGTCGGACAGCAGCAGCGCGAACGCGAGCCCGAGGACGCCGAGGTACAGGAGCACGTCGATGGGGGTGCGCCGGTTGCCGGCGGTCAGCGGCACCTTGTCGGGCCACGGGGGCAGACGGATCGTGCCCGGTCGCACCCAGGCCAGGATGCAGCCGATCGGCGGCAGGAACCGGAAGCTCAGCGGCATCGAACTGGACCCGAGGCCGATCATCTCCCAGAGGATCATCCAGACGACGAGCTTCTGGAAGACGATCGGTTCGGTCCACCAGTCCCCGAAGTTCGATATCCCGCCGAGGCCCGTGGTCGTGGCCCCGATCACCGCGATCGCGCCGAAGCTGAAGGCGATCAGCTTCAGGATGTACAGCACGTGGATCGCGTAGGGCGTGCCGAAGCCGTTGGCCGCCCAGTCCTGGGCGAGCGGCTTGACACGTTCGAGGTGGGGCTTCTCGCGCCATTCCTCGACGTCGAAGGGGACCGGAGCCGGATTGATGAAGCCCATGGAACCGACTTTCGCCCCTATGGGATCCCGGCGTTCCGTGTGCGCGGCACAAGGTTTTCCCGCTCGGCACCGAAACGTTGTGCGGCGACGACAGAGAGCCGGACCGGCGCTACCGCTCGACACGCAGCACGGACCGACACCCGGGCCCGACGCTCAGCCTTCGGGCTCCTCGATCGGCCAGCCCTCGCTCTTCCACTGCGGCACGCCGCCCTCGACGACGTGGACCACGTCCTGAGCGCCGTGGCGCTGCAGCAGGCTCGCCGCCACCGCGGCACGCTGGCCCGAGCCGCACACGACGGCGACGGTCCGCCCCGGGTCGACGCCCTCGGGGACCGCGTCGATGTCGTGGTAGGGCTGGTGGATCGCGCCCGGGATGTGCCCGTCGTCCCACTCGTCCTGCTCGCGGACGTCGAGGATCTGCGGGCGGCTGGCCTCGTCGGCCCACCGCTCGTGCAGGTCGGGGATCGTGATCCTCCGGGTCCGCTCCACCTCGTGGCCCTCCTCCCGCCAGGAGGTCATGCCCCCTGCCAGGTACCCGGCGATGGTGCGCAGCCCGACAGCCGCCGCCAGGTCGGCGGCCTGGAGGGCATCTTCGTCGTCGCGCCCGACGAGCACGAGCGGCTGCTCGGGGTCGGCGAGCCACGCCAGCTTGGACCCGAAGCCGGCCCGCCGCGTGGTCAGGCACAGGGCTCCCGGGATGTGCGCCTCGTCGAACTGCAGCTCGGTGCGAACGTCGATGACCGCCGCCCCCGCGTCCTGGGCCTGCCGCACCTGGCGCGGCGTGAGGGGGTGCGCCTCGACGACCTCACGCACCAGCGGGCCCCGGTTCAGCGCCACGATGTTCTCGAAGTTCGGGGGCTGCGGGCCGAGCGCCGCGGTCGTGCGCTCCACGAACGCCGCCTCGTCCTCGACCGACAGGAGCGCCTGGTGCTCACGCTCGAAGCCGATCGTGGTGGAGACCTTCAGGTCCATCCCCGCGCCGCCGCACAGCGACCCGCCGAGGTGCCCGGGCCATACCTCGCACGTGTCGGGCAACGTCAGCAGCTTCTCGTGCAGCGAGCGGAAGATGTCGCGGGCGCCCTCCTCCTTCTCGACGGCCAGGTCGGGACGGGCGATGTCCCCGACGAACAGGCTGTCCCCGCTCAGGACCGCCCACGGCTCCTCACCGCGAGCGGTGTCGACGAGCGCGAACGCCGTGTGCTCGGGCCGGTGGCCCGGCGTGTGGACCGCGCGGACGATCACGTCGCCGAGCTCGAGCTCCCAGCCATCCTCGAAGGGCTCGTGGTCGTACTCGGCCTCCGCGTCGCGGTGGATGTGGACCGTGGCCCCGGTCGCCGCCACGAGGCGACCGTGTCCCGACACGTGGTCGGCGTGGTTGTGCGTCTCGAGGACGTGCTCGATGCGGACGCCGAGGTAGCGCGCGAGCCGCAGGTACTCGTCGATGTCCAGGCGTGGGTCCACGACGGCGGCCACGCCGGCGTCCTCGTCGCCGATCAGGTAGGACGCGCAGCCGAGGTCGTCGTGGGTCAGTTGGCGGAAGATCATGGGGCGGCTCCTGACTGGGTGGCCGGTGCAGTACCCCGCACGAGCGCGTTTCACACCGAGAAGCCCCCGCTCACGCCCGAGTCCGCCTCCGGGAAGACATGTCCGCCGTCGGGGACGGGGAGTCCGCGTGGGCGGTGCGGATCACATCGTCCAGGGGCCGGCGCGGCGCGGCCCGTAGGACCTTCTGCGGGTAGCCGATCCGCAGTCCGATCTGCGGCGTGAGGCCCCCGACCATCTCCGTGAGGCGACCCCGGAGCGCCGCGACCTGGATCGGCTGGTTGAGGAACGAGGCCTGCAGGCCCTGGGCGGTCGCGGTGAGCAGCGTGCGCTGCAGGCCCTGACCGGCGGCCAGCCAGTCGCCGGGCCCGTCACCCACGGTGGACAGGACAGCCAGGACGGGTGCCCGCGCGGCGAGATCCGCGTCCTTGGCCGCAGTCCGCCCGCCCACGTCGAAGCGCGAGACGACGAACCGCGTGATCGGCAGAGCGAGCGCGGGCACGGGCAGCCCGTCGCCGCGTCGGTGCGCCCGCATCCAGTCCGCCAGCTCGCGGCGCCAGCGGGGATCGGCGAACAGCAGGCGGTCGCCCTCGGCCACCAGCTCGGCGAGGACGTGCCGATCGGCGCTCCCGAGGACGGTCAGCTGTGCGCCCTCGTGCGCGGCCGCCTGCTGGAGGCGCTCGACGACCCCGACGTCGACGGGCCGATCTCCGGCGAAGTCCTGCCGATAGGTCCGGCGCTCACCGATCGCGGCGCCGAGCGCGGCATCCGAACTCACGCCCGGGCCGGTCCTGGTGTCGCCGTCGCCGAACGAGACCCGCGCAAGGAGATCGGAGGCAGCGCCGTGCGGCAGGATGTCGACGCGATGTCTCACCCCGCGGGCTGCTGCTGCGACGCGGAGGTTCAGCAGGGCGGCAGCGCAGCTGATGGTGAGCTCGCGACCGTCCGGATCGTTGACCGGAAGCGATCGTGACCGATCGGCGTAGAGATCCACGGCGTTGTCCGCGAGGTCGAACACCCAGGGTTGCGTGTTGTGGGACGACGGCGCCAGGATCGCCTGCTCGAGGAATGGGCGCGGATCACGGTGCGAGGTCATGCGGTGGACTCCAGACTCCTGGCGGTCGGGGGCGGCGCCTCGGAACCGTCTCCGGTGACCGGTGGCGGGGCGACGGAGGGGCGCGTGCGCAGCAGCCACCCGAGCCGGACGGTCGTCGTGGCGGCGAGCAGCACTCCGAGAACGAGGAGCACGAGTGCAAGGTCGGGATGCCAGGCCCATGTGGCCGTCCACCCCAGGCCCGTGAGCAACGGGTAGCCCAGTGCGACGCCGACGAGCAGCACCCGGCCGAGCATCCCGACGATCGAACGACGCCGATGTGTCGGCGGGCGACGCGTCCGGACGTCGCGGACGGAGCGCGTCAGGGCGACGGTCGCGGCCGCCAGCAGCGCGAGGACCACGATGTCGAAGACCAGGTAGAAGCGATGGACCGAGGTACCTGTGTCAGGCCGTTCGCCGACGAGGACGTCGACCACGTTGCGCTCGAGGCGGCCGATGGCCGTGGGGTTGCCCGGCACGGCCAACTCGTTGCTGGCGTTGACGAGGGTGACCACCCCGAGGCCGCGCTGGGGCATCATCACGAGGAGCGAGCTCGTGTCGGCCGTGTCTCCCGGGTGCAGGATCGCGGGCTCCTTCCACGGACCTCCGACGAACCACCCCATGGCGTAGCGCGACGATGCGCCGTCGGCCCAGGGCCCCAGCTCGGTCTCGGGGCGTCCCGGCGTCAGCAGCGTGCGCAAGCTCGCGGACGAGACGACGCGTGTCCCGTCCGCGGTCACGCCGTCGTTCAGCAACGTGGCGAGGTAGCGGGCCAGGTCTCGGGCGGAGGACATCAGGTACCCGGTGGCGAGCATCGCGGGGCGGAAGGTCGGTCCGGTCCGGTCGGTGAAGCCGAAGACGTAGCGGTGTCCGGCGGCGAGTCCCGCGCGCAGCGCGGGTTCGGGATCCGCGAAGCTCTGGCTCATCCCGATCGGCTCGAAGATCTCGCGTTCGACGTAGCTGCCGAACGGCTCACCGGACGCCCGCTCGACGATCAGCCCGGCGAGCACGTAGTTGGCGTTGACGTAATCCATCTCCGCGCCGGGGTCAGCCGCCGGCGCCTGACCCCGGATCTCGGCGATCGCCTGCTCCGGGGTGCCGTCGCCCGCCGCCTTGAGGATCGGGCCGCCCTCGGTGTTCGGCGGCAGGCCGCTGACGTGCTGGAGGACGTGCCGAACCGTGATCTGGTCTGCAGAACCCCCGGCGAGCTGGAACTCCGGCACGTACCGCCGCACGGACGCATCGAGCTGCACCTTCCCGGCGTCGACGAGTTGCATGACCGCAAGCGCCGTGAAGGACTTGGTCGTCGAGCCGAGGAGGAACGGAGTGTCGGGGGTCACGCGTCGGTCCTCACCGTCCGCCGTGCCGAACCCGCGCGCGTGGACGAGGCGTCCGTCCGCGACGATCGCCACGGCGGCGCCCGGAACCCCGTTGGCATCCATGCGCTCCTCGACCAGCCGGTCGATCCGCTCGAGGACTGCCGCGCTTGGAGAGGCGGCGCGGACGGCGGTGGCCGGCCCTGCGACCAGGAGAAGCAAGCTCAGCGCCACCAGTCGGGTCATGTCGGCAGTGTGGGTCCAGCTCGCCGCGCGTTCATCCGCACCAGACCGCGAAGCGGGCGCGGTGACCTACGGAAGTCGCTCGGGTGAGCCCGCCCGGCCGGGAACCCCCGCAGACGCTCCCGTAATGCGCCGCAGTGCGTCACGGTCGAGCCACTGATGGTCGGCCAGCGCCGGCCCCCTACGGTCGAGGCGTGTCTGCGCCCCGTGTCGTGCCTGCGCTCCGGCGTCTCGGTCGAACTCCCGCGATCGATGCCGACGCAGCGCGCAGACGCGCCCCGAGGGCATCGGTCATCCCTGCGATCGCAGCCACGGCTCTCCTGTGTCTCGCGGCGCTCATGCTCTGGGATCAGCAGCGCGTGCCGGGGCCGCGGCCTGCGTCAGCGCCGCCGGCCGAGTTCTCCGCGCAGCGTGCGATGGAGCACGTCCGGGCCATCGCGGGCGACACGCGCTTCCTCGGGTCGCCGAACCACGCGGCCACGCGTGAGTACCTCCTCGCGCAACTCCGCTCGCTGGGGCTACGGCCCACGCTCCAGCGCGCCGCGGTGGTGAACACCTTCACGGGCTCGGACGAGCCCGAGGCGGGATCCGTCACGAACGTGATCGCCCGGATCCCGGGGACGGCCAGCACCGGCATGATCGCGCTCAACGCCCACTACGACTCCGGCCCCGGCGGTCCCGGCGCCAGTGACTGCGGCAGCTGCGTCGCCACCGTGCTCGAGGCGGCGCGCGCGCTGCTCGCGGGCCCCCGACTGCGCAACGACGTGCTTCTCGTGTTCACCGACGGGGAGGAGAACGGCGACCTCGGCGCGGCGGCGTTCGCCGGTCAGCACCCGCTGATGCGGGAGGTCGCCGTCGTCCTGAACTGGGAGACGGCGGGAAGCCATGGCCCGGCGCTCCTCATGGCGGGGAACAGCTCCGCCCTGGTTCAGGACGTCCTCGATGCGACCCCGAACGCCCGCACCTACTCGGTGCTCCCGTCGCTGTTCCGCGGTGCTTTGAAGGCACAGCAGCTCGCGACGGACACCCAGGAGTACATGGACCGCGGCGCCTCGGGCGTCCAGTTCGCCTATCTCCGGGGGACACGCGACTACCACACGGTCCGTGACAGCCCTGCGCACCTGGGGCGCGGCAGCCTGCAGATGGACGGCGACTACGCTGTCGCAGCCACCCGGAAGTTGGGGGACGAGCCGCTGGAGCGCGCCACCACGGATCGCTCGACCTACTTCAACATCACGGGCGGCGTCATCGTCCAATACGGCCCGGCCGTCACCCTCGCACTCGGGCTTCTCACGCTTGCGCTCTTCATCGGCAGCGTGCTGGCCGGCCGCCGGACCGGGCGGGTCTCGCTCCCGGCCGTTCTCGCAGGTGCCCTCGTGTTCCCGGTGACGGTGCTGCTCGCGAGCGCGGTGTCGACGATCGCCTGGATCGGTCTGAAGGCGGTCGTCCCCGACCTCGCCCTGTTCACGCTCGGGACCTCGCAGAACGCGCTGTTCGTGTTCGGTCTGGTCTGCCTTGCCTTCGCGGCGTTCGCCGCGCTCTACCACCCGCTGCTGCAGCGGGCACGACCGGACGCTCTGGCGCTCGGCGCGCTCGCGTGGTGGGTGCTGCTCGCCGTCGCGTTCAGCGTCATGGCGCCGAGCGCCGCCTACCTCTTCACGCTGCCGACCCTCGCGGCGCTGGGCGTGACGTTCTGGCGGCTCACCGGGTCACGCCCGGCCCGGTGGCAGGCCGCGGTCGGCGTCGCGGTGCCGGTGGCGGTGCTCAGCGTGGTCTACGCGCCGGTGATGCTGGTGTTCTCGCTGCTCACCCTCCGGCTCGACGGGCTGGGACTTCCGGTCGTCGGATTGATGGGCCTGTTCGCCGTGCTCGCTGCCGGACTGATGGTGCCCCACCTCGCTCCGCGAGTTGCCTTGCGCAGAGAGCACCCGGCTCGTGCCGGCCTGCTGCCCGGGGCCGCCGCACTGACCGCCGTGCTGCTGCTGAGCGTCGGAGCCCTGCGCCTGAGCTACGACACGGAGAACCCGCGGCCGGACGTCGTCAGCTACGTGCTCGATGCCGACACGGGGAAAGCTTCGTGGGAGACCGGCGACCGAGCATCGTGGTCCGCCGCGCTGGTGAAGGGTGGCGTGCCGGCCGACATCGAACTCGCCCCGTTCTCGACCGTTCGAGGGTGGCGTGCCCCCGCCCCAGCCCTCAGCCTGGCGGCTCCGCTGGTCACCGAGATGAGTCGATCGACACGCACGACGACCACGACCCTTCGGCTGCGCATCTCGTCGCCCCGAGGCGCCGACGCTCTCGCCGTCCACCTGCGGGCCCCGGGCGCGATCACCGCTGCATCGGTCGAAGGACGACGCCTCCCGGCGACCGCATCACTTCGTCGCGGAGAACTGAAGCTCCCCTACGTCGGGGTCCCGCGCCGCGGGATCACGCTGGAGGTGACGGTCCGTAAGCGCGGCACGCTGCGTGCCACCGTCCGCGACTACACACAGGGCCTTCCGGCACGGGCCGGTGCGCCCGAGCGCCCCGCGGACACGATGCCGGCTGCCATCACCTTCCGCGCCGACCCGACGGTGATCGTCCGCCGCTCCGAGGTGACCCTCTGAACGCGATGCCCACCCCGACGTGTGGCCCATCACCCGTCGCCGGTCCAGCGACCTCGTCCGTGCACCGACGACTCAGGGGGCGTTCCGGGTACGGCCCCCATGCTGATTCCTTCTGGCCGGTACCTCGTGAGTGCGTGAGTGAGGTGAGCGACGGGACTCGAACCCGCGACCGCCTGGACCACAACCAGGAGCTCTACCAACTGAGCTACGCCCACCAAGCCTCGCGGAGTCTAGCCGTCCGATCGAACACCGGCGTCCCGGGTTCCGCGAGAAAAGCGCCCCCGCAACGAGTGACGCGTCCGGGGGCATGGCGCTCCGGCGGGTAGAGGCCCCCTGGAACGCGCATCAACGGTAGCGCGAACCGCCCAGAGGGCACGTCCTGAGGCCGCGCGGCGGACCCTGGCATCGTTCCGGGCGTGATCTCCCCCAACGACCATGACCGGTTCGTCCTGCGCCAGCGGATCAAGCTCGTCATCAACCAGTACGAGTTCTCGGTTCCCGGTGAGGACGGCGACGACGGCGAGGCCTTCTGCTTCGTCGAGCAGGCCAGGTTCAAGTTCAAGGAGGACATCCGGTTCTTCACCGGCCCGGACAAGTCGCAGGAGCTGATGCGCATCCTCGCGCGCCAGCGGTTCGACCCGAAGGCCCGGTACGACATCACCGCCGCGGACGGGTCGGAGATCGGGCAGATCCAGAAGGTGTTCGGCAAGTCCCTGCTGCGGTCGACCTTCACCCTGTTCGACGCGACCGGCACGGAGGTCGCGATGGCGCAGGAGCGCAGCCTGCCCGTCGCGCTGTTCCGTCGTCTCGTCGGGCTGGTCCCCTACGTCGGCGACCTCGCCGACTGGCTGCCGATCGCCTACGACTTCGTGTTCCTGCGCGAGGAACAGCCCCTGGGCATCATCCGGCGCCGCCGGTTCAAGCTGCGGGACATCTACGACATCGATCTCACCGATGACGCCGAGCGCACGCTCGACCGCCGCATGGTGCTCGCCGCCGCGGTCGGGATGGACGCGCTCATGGCCCGCTGAGCGCGGGTTGCGCCGTCCCGCCCTCGGCGGGCAGGTACTCGTGCTCGACGAACCGCCGCCAGCCCTTGGCCGAGCGTGATTCGACGGCGAACCGGAAGCCCGGTCCGTGGTCGCGCGGCCAGAAGAGCATGCGCGCGCGGCCAGCCGGCATGTCGGCCTCGAACGAGAAGCCACCGGAGGGCAGGTCGTCGGCCGCGACCAGATGCCCGCGGGACTGCTTGCCGTCGGAGGTGAACGACCAGAACCCGACGGTCCCGTCGCGGTCCGCGCCGAAGATCGCCCACTCGTCGTAGCTGCGGTCGCCCAGGTCCCAGTGCACGTTCATCCGCACATGGCTGCGCTGCAGGACCCGTTCGAGCCCGCGTTGCACGCGGTAGTGCCCGAGCTCGCTCTCCCCCTCGGCAACCCAGGTGCCGAGGAGCGGATCGAGGAGGCCGAGCCTGCCGCGTCCCCGCGACCACCGTGTGCTCATGGTTCCCCAGGCTACCCCGCGTGGCCGCGCGTGCTCGAACCTCGCGATCGCCGCCCAGCCACCCCAGCACCCCCGGTTGGATTCGAACCAACGACCTGCCGATTAGAAGTCGGCTGCTCTATCCAGCTGAGCTACGGGGGCCGGTGCAGGCGCGACGCTAGCGCAGCTCGCGGTCCGTCGATCGGGGCGGCCGGATTCGAACCGGCGACCCCCGCGTCCCAAACGCGGTGCGCTACCAGACTGCGCCACGCCCCGATGGGCATGGATGGTCGCAGGTCTCCGACGAACGTCCAGCCTCGCCGCCCGGACAAACGTCCAGACCAGGTGCGTCGGGTGCCCCCACCTGCCGAGAAACGCCGATCCACCCCTCGACGGCGCAGGACCACCACTCCCGAGCTGCGCCGCTCATCCTCGCCATGCCTTCACGTTTGCGCTCATTCCGAGTGATGCTGCTGTGCGCCCTGACGGCCCTGCTGCTCACCCTTCCCACCGCTCCCGCTCACGCCGGCGACCAAGCCTCCGCCGCGTCCAAGACCTCGGCCACGAAGGGCACGAGCAAGAAGCAGAGCACCAAGAAGTCAAAGAGCAAGAGGTCGTCGAGCAAGAAGACCAAGCGCGGTTCGAGGTCGCGGTCGTCCCGGTCCTCGGCCGGCTGCGTCGACGCCAACCTCACGCCGACCGCGCACAACCTCGAGCGCGTGCGCCGGGCGACGCTCTGCCTGCTGAACCGCGAGCGCACCAAGCGCGGCCGGGTCAAGCTGCGCGCGCACCCGACGCTGCGCAAGGTCGCCCGCAGCTACGCGAGCACCATGGTCAAGCAGCGGTTCTTCGGCCACGTCTCGCCTTCGGGCTCGACCATGCTGCGTCGTGTCCGGTCGTCCTCCTACCTGCGCGGTTCGCTGCGCCGCTGGGAGCTCGGCGAGAACCTGGGCTGGGCCACCGGGGGCCAGGCCACGCCATCCGCGATGGTCAAGGCCTGGATGCGCTCGACGGGGCACCGACGCAACATCCTGGAGCGCAGCTACCGGGAGATCGGCATCGGCATCGTCAGAGGAGCGCCGAAGGACGTCGACGGCGGCGTCACCTACGTCACCGAGTTCGGCCTGCGCGTTCGTCGCTAGCACGGGTCCCGCTGGGTAGGGTCGGCCGCATGGCCGACGTCCAGCCCATCCGCGCGCTCCACTACGACCAGGAGGTCGCGGGACCCCTGCAGCAGCTCGTGGCTCCGCCCTACGACGTGATCGATGCGGCGCAGCGCGCGGAGCTGTCGAGCCGCTCGCCGTACAACGTGGTGCACCTCGATCTGCCCGAGGACCCCGCCGGCGGGGACCCGTACGCCCACGCGGCGCGCGTCCTGGACGTCTGGCGCGACGAGGGCGCGCTGACGCGGTACAACCGTCCCGCCCTGTGGCCACTCGTGCAGGAGTACGACGCCCCCGACGGGCGCCGGCTCACGCGCCGCGGCATCCTGGCCCGCGTCCGCGTCGAGGACTACGGGCCAGGCCGCATCCGCCCGCACGAGCGCACGCACCCTGGCCCCAAGGAGGACCGGCTGCGCCTGACGCGGGCGACGCGGACCAACCTGTCCCCCATCTTCAGCCTCTACAGCGACCCGGGGCTCGCGGCCTGGCGGAGCGTCGAACCGTTCACGCAGGCCACCCCGTGGGGCACGGCGACCGACGACCAGGGGACCGTCAACCGCCTGTGGCGCGTCACGGACCCCACGGCGCTCGCGTCGGCTCGCGAAGCGATGGCCCAGGCCGAGCTGCTGATCGCCGACGGCCACCACCGCTACGAGACCGCCCGCGTCTACGCCGAGGAGGTCGGCGGCGAGGGCGAGCACCGCTACGTCCTGATGTGCCTCGTGGCCCTCGAGGACGAGGGCCTGACCGTCTTCCCCACCCACCGTCTCGTCTCGGGCCTGAAGGACGATCCCGGGCGTCAGGAGGCGCTCGGATCCCGGCTCCGTGAGCTCTTCGAGATCACGCCCGTCGAGCACGCCGAGCTAAGGCCGCCGGACGGGTCGGGCCCGCTCGTGCTCGGCTACATCGACAGCCACCGGCGTCAGGGGTACCGCCTGACGCTGAAGGACCAGTCGGCGGCGGACGCGGCCCTGGACGCCTACCCGGAGCCCTACCGGCAACTCGACACGGCGGTGCTCGAGAAGCTCGTCCTGCAGGGCCCGCTCGGCATGACCGAGGAGTCGATCGGCCATCTCGACGGGCTCGGGTACTCCCGGAGCGACGAGGAGGCGCTCGCGCTGATCCTGGACGGGACGTTCGACTGCGCGTTCTTCCTGCGCGGCAGCCCTGTCTCCCAGGTGCGGGAGATCGCGGCCGCCGGGGTCACCATGCCGCCCAAGTCCACCTTCTTCCACCCGAAGGTCCCGACCGGCCTGTTGTTCAACCCGCTGACGTAGCGGGGCCGCGTCCGACCGGGCGCGCCATTTCCCGCGAGGCGTAGCATTGAGGTCATGAAGGCCACCTCCTCCCGTGTCGGGACGTTCAAGCAGACCGTGAAGATCCGTGAGCACACCCTCGCCGCGGACGAGCCCACGGACCTCGGTGGGCAGGACGCCGGCCCGACCCCGCAGGAGCTGCTCGCCGCGAGCCTCGCCTCCTGCACGGCCATCACGATGGAGATGTACGCCCAGCGCAAGGGCTGGGACGTCGCCGGTCTCGAGGTCTCCTGCGAGTACACGCCGGCCGAGCGCGGGTGCCCCACCAAGTTCGAGCTCGCGATGCGGATGCCGGCGCAACTCGACGAGGAGCAGATCGAACGTCTGCGCGTGATCGCCGCGAAATGCCCGGTGCACCGCACCCTCGACGGCGAAGTCATGTTCGACGAACGCGTCGAGCGCGTCTCGCTGGCCTGAGCGTGGACGGCCTCGCCGCCCGCATCGGCGACGTCCTGCTGGACCCCGACGAGGCGGCGGGCCTGACCGTCCACGGACGCGTCACCTCCGCGGTCCTCGTACCCCTGTACGTCCAGGACGGCCACCTCCACGCGGTGTTCACGCGCCGGCGCGAGGATCTCCGCCGACACCCCGGCGAGGTCAGCTTTCCCGGCGGGCGGGAGGACGAGGAGGATGCCGACCTCAAGGTGACCGCCCTGCGCGAGGCCCAGGAGGAGATCGGCCTGCCTCCCGAGGCGGTGCGACTGCTGGGCGCGCTCCAGCCCACGCCGACCATCGCGACGAACTACGCGGTCTATCCGTTCGTCGGTCTCATCGAGCCCGGACACGTCTGGGTGCCCAGCGACCGTGAGGTCGCCGAGATCCTCGAGCTGAAGCTCGCGGACCTGCGCGCGGGCCACGGCCGCCGCCGCCTCATCCGGCGCGGGGTGCCGTTCCGGACCGACGTCTACGTGGTCGACGACCACCTCATCTGGGGCGCCACCGCCCGGATCCTGCACGACCTGCTCGAGCGGCTTCCGGCCGACCTTCCGACGCCCCACCCTGCCGCCGCCTGAGGGGCGGCGTCGCTTCTCAGCGCTCAGGGGTCGCGCGCACCGCGCCCAGGAGGGAGTCGATCGCGTCGCGGGCCGCCGCCACCCACGTCTGCGTGTCCGCCGGATCGGCGTGGATCCACGCGTACGGGATCTCGTTGTGCTCGAAGGCCCACCTGACCTCGTGCTCGCCGCAGGCCAGCAGGGCTTGGTCGACGGTGCCGGCCGCCTCGAACACCACGCCGCGCACGGTGGTGTCGGTGGTCTTCTCCAGCAGCATCTTCAGCCGCGACCCGAACAGCGGCTCGAGGTCCTCCGGCTCGCCGGTGGCGGTGCCCAGCAGCCAGCAGAGGACGGTCACGTTCTCCAGGGCGTAGCGGATCGTGCCCACCACGTCCGGGGTCCCCGGCCAGCACTCAGCGCCGATCCCCTCGATCGCCTCGCGGCGGTGCCCGTCCCGCGAGACGATCCGCACCGCATGCCCCTCGGCGATCAGCGACGACGCCAGGGCGAGCCCGCGCTCGCTGCCGCCACCGATCATCAGCACCCTCACGGCGACTCTCCCTCGATCTGCTGCTTGTACTCCTGCACGGTGATCTCGGGCAGGCCCTTCGCGCGTCGTCGCGCGTTCTTCGCCTCGACCATCTGCTCGATCTCGAGGTCGACGAGGTACTCCTCGCTGCGACGCGTCCGCTCGGCCGAGGACTCCTGCACCAGTTGGTCCAGGTTGTCCTCCGTGAGCTCCTCCTGCCCCAGCCGGCGCCGCCGCCGGTTGGCCACGGCCATCAGCTGCTCCAGCTCGTCGACGTCGTTCTGCGCCTCGGTCTCGGGCGAGCGCGTGGGCTGCCAGTCCAGGACATCGGCCCCCGACCCCGGGTACATGCGACCGAGGAGGTAGAGGGCGAGCACGAGGCCTGCGGTGCCGCCGAGCATGATGACCGCGAACGGGTCCACGTCATCGAGTCTACGCGCGAGCAGACCGTGGGGATCGGTGGTGGGTGTCCCCACGATCGACCGGACGACGTGTCCGGTAGCGTCGCCGCCATGGACTTCGAGCTGACCGACGAGCAGGTCCTCGTGCGCGACACCGCCCGCGAGTTCGCGGAGCGGGAGATCGCGCCGCGCGCCCGCGACAACTCGCGCAACCAGCACTTCGACACCGCGCTGGTGGCCCGGATCGCGGAGCAGGGCTACCTCGGTGCGATCGTGCCGCGCGAGTACGGCGGAGCCGGGCTGGACTACGTGACCTACGGGCTGGTGGTGGAGCAGGTCGGCCGGGCGTGCAGCGCCATGCGCACCGTGGTGAGCGTGCAGACCTCGCTCGTCTGCTCGGTGATCGTGAAGTTCGGGACCGAGGAGCAGAAGCACCACTGGCTGCCCCAGCTGTGCTCGGGAGACATCCTCGGCTGCTTCGCGCTGACCGAGCCCGACACCGGGTCCGACGCGGCGAACCAGAAGACGCGCGCCACCAGGGTGGACGGCGGATGGCGGTTGCACGGCTCGAAGATGTGGATCAGCAACGGCAACGTCGCGAAGCTCGCGCTGGTGTTCGCCCAGACCGACCCGGCCCTCGGGCACAAGGGCATCGCCTGCTTCCTCGTGGACACCGACCAGGAGGGCTTCGTGCCGAGCCCGATCCACGGCAAGATGGGCATGCACGGCGCGGACACCGCCTCGATCGCGCTCGACGACGTGTTCGTGCCGGAGGACCAGATGCTCGGGGAGGTCGGCCAGGGCTTCAAGATCGCCATGACCTCGCTGGACTCCGGGCGCTACTCGGTCGCCGCCGGCTGCGTCGGGATCTGTCAGGGCAGCCTCGACGAGTCCGTGAAGTACGCGAAGGAGCGTCAGCAGTTCGGCCGGCCGATCGCCTCGTTCCAGCTCGTGCAGGCGATGATCGCGGACATGCGCGTCAAGACGGATGCCGCCCGGATGCTCGTGCTGCGGGCCGGCTGGCTGAAGGACGCAGGGAGACCCAACACCACCGAGACGTCCATCGCGAAGCTCTTCGCGACCGAGGCGGCGGTCTGGTGCGCCAACGAGGCGATCCAGGTCCACGGGGGCGCCGGGTACGTCGACGACCACCCGGTCGAGCGCTACTTCCGCGACAGCCGCGTCACGACGCTCTACGAGGGCACGTCGCAGATCCAGAAGATGATCATCGGCCGTGCCGAGACCGGCATCAACGCCCTGGTCCCGGACGCATGAGCGACTTCGAGCCGATCGGCGTCGTCGGCGCCGGAACCATGGGGGCCGGGATCGCCGAGACCGCGGCGCGCGCCGGCGTCCACTGCGTCCTGCACGATCCGGTACCCGAGGCGCTTGCCGCCGGACGCGAGCGGATCGCCCGCAGCGTGCAGCGATCGGTCGACAAGGGCCGGATCACGGTCGACGAGCTGCAGGCCGTCACCGGTCGCCTGACCACGGCGCCGGACGTGAGCGGGCTCGCCGGGTGCCGGCTCATCATCGAGGCCGCCCCCGAGCGGCTCGAGCTCAAGCACCAGATCTTCGCGGCGCTGTCGGAGGTGGCGCCCGACGCGGTCCTGGCGTCGAACACCTCGTCGATCCCGATCACCGCCATCGCCCCCGCGGCGGCGCGGCCCGACCTCGTGGTCGGCATGCACTTCTTCAACCCGCCCCCGGTGATGCGCCTGCTCGAGGTCATCGCGGGCGTCGAGTCCTCCGAGCACGCGCTGGCGACCGCGCGAGCCGCCGGGGAGGCTCTCGGCAAGCACGTGATCGACGCCGCGGACGTTCCCGGGTTCGTGGTGAACCGCTGCAACCGGCCGTTCCTGCTCGAGGCGCTGAAGCTCCTGCAGGAGCAGGTCGCGGACGTCGAGACGATCGACCGCATCTGCCGCCTGGGCGGCGGGTTCCGCATGGGCCCCTTCGAGCTGTCGGATCTCGTCGGTGTCGACGTCGGCGTCGAGGTGGCGAGGTCCTTCCACGAACTGAGCTTCGGCGAGCCACGCTGGCGGCCGTCCCCGCTGGCCGCCCGGATGGCCGCCGCCGGGTTGCACGGGCGCAAGACCGGACGCGGCTGGTATCGCTACGGCGACGGACCGCACCGCCCCGAGGATCCGCCGGCACCCGACGTCAGCGGGGCGGCGGACCGGCTGGTCGTGATCGCCGGGGACCTGGGGATCGCCCACGACCTGGCCGCGCTGGCCGACCACGCCGGGTGGCGCGTCGCCGCCCCCGGCGAGACCGACGACGTCCCCTTCATCTGCCTCGACTGCGCCGCCGACCCCTCCGACGAGGTGCTCCAGGGCGCACCTCGGGCGATCCTCTGCGCGGGCACCTCGCTGGTGTCGGCCGACGAGGGCGGCAACGCCGTCGGGTTCCATGCGCTCCCGCCCCTGATGCCCGGAGGTCTCGTCGAGCTGACCAAGGGACGCGACACCGCGCCCGCGGTGGCGGACGCGGCCGAGGCGTTCTTCTCCTCGCTGGGCCTGCACACGGCGTGGGTGGGCGACGCGCCGGGCCTGGTGCTCGGACGCATCGTCTGCCAGCTCATCAACGAGGCCGCCTTCGCGCTCGGGGAGGGCGTCGCGGGGCTCGACGACATCGACGCCGGGATGGAGCTCGGCGTCAACCATCCACGCGGGCCGCTGGCCTGGGCGGACCACATCGGCCTGGACCACGTGTTCGGGGTGATCGCCGGACTGCACGCCGAGTCCGGGGAGGAGCGCTACCGTCCGGCGCCGCTGCTGCGCAGGCTGGTCCTCGAGGGCCGGCTCGGCGAGGCCACCGGGGAGGGCTTCCGGGTGCACGAGGGGCCCGACGGCGAGCACGTCCACGACGAGCACTGCGGCCACGAGCACTGACGTGGAGCGCCCGATCTCACGTTTCTGGCGTCCGCGCCGTTGAACGTGCGGTGAGCCTCCCGCCGTTCCAACGCGTCCTCGACACGCACGCCGCCGACGTGCATCGCTTCCTCGTCGCGGCGGTCGGCCCGGTCGACGCCGACGACTGCTTCCAGGAGACGTTCCTCAGCGCCCTCCGGGCCTATCCGCGGCTGCGCCCGGACAGCGACCTGCGGGCCTGGGTGCTCACCATCGCCCACCGCAAGGCGCTCGACCATCACCGCGCGCGCACGCGTCGTCCCGTTCCGGCCAGTGGCACGCTGCCCGAGGCGGCGGCCCCGCCCCCCGCGGCCGCTCGGGACGACACCCTCTGGGACCGCGTGCACGGCCTGCCGGCGAAGCAGCGGGCTGCGGTCCTGCTGCGGTTCGCCGCCGACCTCAGCCACCGGGAGGTCGGGACGGTGCTCGGCTGCTCGGAGGCGGCGGCCCGGCGGTCGGCGCACGAAGGCCTCAAGAAGCTCAGACAGGAGCACCGCGCATGAGCCACGACGACGAGCCCACGCCGCCCCCACGGCCCGCCCCGGACCCCGACGCCGTCGCCGCGGCGAGCGCGCGCTTCGTCGCGGCGGCGGCTGCCGATGTCGACATCGCCTACGACATCCTCGACACGCCGGTCGGGCAGATCGTCGTCGCGCTCAGCCCGCGCGGACTCCTGCGGATCGCGTACACGGACTGGGGCGGCGGGTCCGACGCGATCCTCGAGGATCTCGCCCGGCGCCTCTCCCCCCGGATCCTCGCCGCGCCCTCCCGGCTGGCCCCCGTCGAGCGCGAGCTCGACGAGTACTTCTCCGGGCGCCGGCAGCGGTTCGACGTGCCGGTCGACTGGGCGCTGGCGGTGGCGTTCGGACGGCGCGTTCTCGAGGCCACCGCCGCGATTCCGTTCGGACGGACCAGCACCTACGGCGAGATCGCGGCCCGAGCCGGGAACCCGAAGGCGGCGCGGGCGACCGGCAACGCGCTCGGGCACAACCCCGTCCCGATCGTCGTGCCGTGCCACCGCGTGCTGGCGGCGGGTGGCCGCCTCGGCGGCTACACGGGGGGCACGGACCGCAAGGAGCTCCTGCTGCGGATCGAGGGCGTGCTGTCCCCCCGCCTCGTGCCGTGAGGCACGGGGCAGGTCTACCGCTTCTTGCGCGGGTGCAGGACCGCTTCGACGCTGGTGGGGGTGTCCCCGCCCTCGTCGCGGTTCACGCCGCGGATGACGAGCGTCCGGGGCTTCCGGGACGGCGGGTGCCGCAGGCGGAACCGCAGCACGGTCGTCGCGCCGCGCGCGAGCTTCAACTCCCGTGACGCGGTGGCGCCGCGCACCGTCACGGGTCCGGCGCAGTCCGCGTCGGACCGCGCGGGACACGTCACCCGCACGGCGAGCTTGCCGCCGCGTCCGGCGCGGTTGTGCGCCAGGCGCAGGCGCAGGGCGCGAGCCCGGCGCGGACCGGCGGGCGGCAGCGCCTGCGGGAGCCACGGAGCGGTGTACTCCTGCGGCTCGGTGAACGCGTGCTGGAAGCCGGCGTCCGGGTTCTCCTGGCCGGCGTCGCCCGGGACGGTGGAGCCATCGTCGAGCTTCGGCGCGGATCCGTCGGTCAGCGCCTTGAGCACCTTCAGGTAGAGGCTCTGCTCGGCGTTCGTCCCCCCGGTCAGGCCCGCGTTGGAGTCCTGGCCGTTGCGTGCGACGACGATGCCCAGGGAGGGCATGACCGTGACGATCTGGCCGAACAGCCCCTCGTAGTGGTAGGTGTCGGTCGGCATCTCGGGCAGGTACCGGCGGTCGCGGACCGGGCGCTCGCTGATCGTCGGCCCGATGCACGGGCGCGCGGCGTTGACCCAGATCAACCAGCCGTAGCAGCCGTTGGTCTTCGATGGGGTGATGGCGTCGCGGACGTAGCTCCGGGCCAGCAGCCTGCGCCCGCCCCAGACACCGCCGCGCCGCATGAGCTCACCGAGCCGCGCGAAGTCGTCGGTGCGCATGTTCAGCCCGAAGAACCCCTGCGTGTGCCCCTTGCTGTCGCGGGCCCAGTGCCAGGTCCCGGGCGTGATCCCGATCGGTCCGAACAGCTCGCGCTGCGCGAAGGACTGGAAGTCCTCCCCGACGGCCCGCTGGATCGCCTCGGCGAGCAGCGCCGGGCCGCTCTGGGAGTACTCGAACCAGGTCCCGGGCGGATGCGCGATGCCGACGGTGAGCGCGTCGCGGAGCCGGTCGGGCATCGCGATGTCGTAGTCGCGGAAGCCGTTCCAGCGCAGCCCGGAGGTCATCGTGAGGAGGTCGCGCATCGTGATCGCCCCGTGGGGCTTGTCGGCCTCCGGCAGCAGCGCACCGACGGGATCGTCCGGCGAGATCAGCCCGAGCGTCATCGCGCGGCCGAACACCAGGGACACGATGGACTTCGCGAGCGACCAGCTCTCGAACCGGTTGTCGCGGTTCAACGCGTAGGCGCGGTCGACCCCGACGAGGCAGCCGTTGCGGTACACGCGGATCGAGAAGCCGTTGGCCGACGTGCCGTAGTCGATCGCGTCCTGCAGCTTGGCGGCGTCGAACCCCAGCCGCTCGGGAGCGAGGCGGACCCACCCGGCGGCCGTGGGCTCGGCACACGATGTCGGCGTCTGGGCGGCGGCGGGCGCGGGCGCTACGAGGGCGGCCGCGACGATCGCGGGCGGGAGCAGACGGCGGAGACCTCGGCGCATCTGCAGCACTGTAGTAAACGGCAACGTTCGCTCGCGCTGGCAGGGATCTGGCCCTGCGCTCCGTAACACACGTGCAGTGGACGCGTTGGAGCCATGTCCGCACCGCACGAAGGGGACCTCCATGCCGCACCAGTACATGTATCCCAAGGTCGTTCCGGTCGTCCGTGGGTCTGCGACCCCCGCCACCCCGGTCGCCGCGCCCGTGCCGGCGGCCGTGGCCACACCGCCGCGCTGATCGAGCGCCGGCGCGGGTAGCGTCCCGGGCATGGCCCGCCCACGTCCCGGGACGCTCGAGCACCTCTCCGAGGCCGCCCCCGACCAGCTCGTGCTCGTGGAGCACGGGACGGACCGCACCCGCACCCGCGGCGAGCTCGACGAGCGCGCCGGCAGCCTGGCCGTCGCGCTCGCGGCGGAGCACGGGATCGGTCACGGGTCCCGGGTCGCGCTGCAGGCGGACGGTGCTTCCCTCGAGGTCCTGGAGACGGTCTACGCCCTGGCCAAGCTCGGGGCTGTCCCGGTCCCGATCCCGACGGCCGTCCGCGAGGAGGAGCTCGCCGCCGCACTGAGGGGCACGGACGCCGCCCTGCTGCTCTCCGAGGTGACCGTCGGCGCGGGCGGACTGCACCTCGCGACCGACGTCGAGCGCCTGGTGCGCTCCGCCGCCGGCGGCGCCCGCCCGCTCAGCGGCTTCCGGACCGCTCCCGTCAACGTCCTGGCATCGGCGGGCACGCCGACCCGGTTCGCGCAGCGTGCCGACGACCGGACCGATCACGCTGCGCTCGCGACCGTCGCCGGCGACCTCCTCACCCGGGCGCGTCACCGTCCCTCCCGCGGGCACCTGCTCGCCGCGCCGGTCTGGCTGCCGTCCACCCTGCTGCACGCCAACGTGACGCTGCTCGCCGGCGGGCCGCTGGTCCTCCTCCCGGAGTTCGACGGGCGGCGCTGGCTGGACGCACTGGGTGAGCACGAACCCGGGACGGCGGTCCTCACGCCGTCGATGGTCGCCGAGATCCTCGAACTGGACCCCGCGGTGCTCGAGGCTGCCGACACGACGTCGCTCGATGCGGCGATCGTGGCCGGCGACCACCTGCCACTGCCGCACCGGCTCGCCGCGGCCGACCTGCTGGGCGAGGACGCGGTGGCCCCGCTCTACGGCACGTTCGAGTCCGGCCCCATCGCGGTCCTGCACCCGGAGGAGGTGACCGCGGACCCTGGTACGGCGGGCCGCCCCCTCCAGGGCGTCACCGTGGAGGTGCGCGCCGAGGACGGGAACGCCGCACGTCGCGGGACCCGGGGGATCCTGCACGTACGCTCGCCGCTGGCGACGGACGGCGCAGCCGTGCCCGGAGATCACGGCCATCGCGACGAGGAGGGCCGCCTCGTCGTGCTGGGACGGGACGCGACCGACTGGACGTCCGAGGAGGGGCGACCGATCGGGACCCTCGCGGTCGAGGACGTGCTGATGGCGGCCGCGGACGTCGCAGCCGCCGTGGTCCGGGTGGGGACGGACGGACGCCCGCATGCGCGGGTGGAGCCGCGGGACGGCGGGTCCGCCGACGTCGCCGCGCTCGCCGATCGGGTCCGGGAGACACTGGGAGCCGACGCCGTCCCGTCCGCCCTGGAGGTCGTCCCAGCGCTGCCGCGCGACCGGCTCGGACGTCCGGTCCGCGGCTGAGGACGCCGCTCAGCGGTGCAGCACGCCGACGTGCAGCCCACCGTGCACGAACGTCGGCCGCGCCGGCCATGTCCGTCGCGACGGGAGCACCTCGGCGACCGGCAGCACGCACCTCCAGCGCGGGTCGGCGTGGTGGGCATCGGCCACCGCCCGCTCGAGCACCATCGCGTCGTGCTGCGCGAGCGGATCCTCCGCTCCCGAGCCGACGAGGACCTCCTGGCCGCCCGCCTCGACGCTCCGGCGAACCCCCGACATCCGGGACAGGTGCGGATGCCAGGCGTCTGCGATGTGCCCGCACGCACTGAGCACCCAGACGCCCTGCTCGGTCCGCAGCGCCAGCGAGCGGTGACCCTGGGTGTGGCCGGGCGTCGCCAGCAGGGCCACGCCTCGTCCCAGGAGGACGGAGCCCTCGGGCTCGCGGAGTCGGTCATCACGGAGACCGTGCAGGGCTCCGGTGTAGCGCTCCCGCTGCAGGACGTGCGGGGCGCGCAGGGTGTCGGTCTCCTGGCGCGAGACCACGACCTCGGCGTTGGGGAAGAGCGGCGGACGGGCCGCACGGTCGGGCCCGACCGGCAACGTCGTGCCGATCACGAGTCGCGGGTCCTGGTCGTGGAGGTGACTGAAGCCGCAGACGTCGACGTCGTCCAGCCCGATCCCGAGCAGCGAGAGCGCCGTCCCGACGCTGTCGCGCTCCCCGGGAAGGGCCTCGGGGATCCGTCCGTCGGTGGCCGGGGTCTCCGGAACCCGTGGGTCCCAGACCAGCAGGCGGTCCTGATCGTCGAGGTCGGTGAACCGCGCGACGGTCATGCGGTGGACGACCGGGACGGCGCGCGCCCGCGACCGCACGCCGCTACCGAACCGCACGCCCGCGCCGAGCGCGTGCGTGGCGGGCAGTCCGACGATCGCCAGATCGACGGTCCGCACGGCCGTGACCGCCGGCCCGTCGAGCAGTCGCACCCGGACCTGGGCGGCCGCGGCACGCAGCGCAGCGGCGCGGTGCCCGCGCGGCCACGTCCGCCAGGCGTCGTCCAACTGCGGGAGCGGCTCCGTCGTCAGTGCGGTGGTGGCGCTGGCAGGCACCCCCCGAGCCTACGCCAACGGCGGCTCAGGTCTCGCTGGACACCGGGGACCACTGGCTCTCGGCCAGGTCGTCCCCGGCCTGGGCCAGGGCGGCCGGCGTGTCCACCTGCGGGGTGTCGCGCAGGTACCACTCGGCGTCCAGCGCGGCCTGGCAGCCGCTGCCCGCAGCGGTGATCGCCTGCCGGTAGGTGTGGTCGACGAGGTCGCCGGCGGCGAAGACGCCGGGACGGCTGGTGCGCGTCGAGCGCCCGTCCACGCGCACGTACCCCTCGTCGTCGACGTCGATCTGATCGCGGACGATCTCCGACTGGGGCTCGTGACCGATCGCGATGAAGGCGCCGCCCATCGGGACCTCCTCGAGCTCGCCGGTCTCGACGTGCTTGAGCCGGGCGATCCGCTCGAAGGGCCCGTTGCCTTCGAGGAACGCGTCGACGACGTAGGGCGTCTTCCACTCGATGTTCTCGACCGCGCGGGCGCGCTCGAGCATGATCTTCGACGCGCGGAACTCGTCGCGGCGGTTCACGACGATCACCTTGGAGCCGAACTTGGCCAGGAACATGGCCTCCTCCATCGCGGAGTCGCCGCCGCCGACGATCACGATGTCGCGGTCCTTGAAGAAGGCCGCGTCGCAGGTCGCGCAGTAGGAGATCCCGGCGCCGGAGAGCTCCTCCTCCCCGGGGACGCCGAGCTTCTTGTGCTCTGCGCCCATCGCGAGGATCACGGTGCGCGCACGGTACTCGTCGCCGCCCACCTTGACGAGGTGGACGCCGCCGGGCTCGTCGGAGAGCTCGACCTCGTCGGCGACGTCGGTGATGAACCGGGTCCCGAAGCGCTCGGCCTGGTCGCGCATGGTCTGCATCAGGGCGGGGCCGTCGATGCCGTCCCGGAAGCCCGGGTAGTTCTCGACCTCGGTGGTCTGCTGCAGCAGACCTCCCCACATGAAGCCTTCGATCACGAGCGGCTGGAGGTTGGCCCGCGCCGTGTACAGGGCGGCGGTGTATCCGGCCGGCCCGCTGCCGACGATGATCACGTTCTCGATGTCCGCCATGGTCGCTCCGGTTCGCTTTCCGAGGTCACTTCACTTTGTATAGTACCCGACCGCGCGAGTCCCGAAGCATCCGCCCTCACGCCGACACGGCGTCGAACGCTCCGGAGCGCTCCGATATCCGCTGCTCGCGCCAACCGGCGACCGTCTTGCGCAGTTGGAAGTAGGCCACGATCCCGGGAATCGTCGGGAGCCAGAACGCGAAGACGCGGTACGTCAACACCGCCACGAGCGCCAGGGATCCGCTCACGCCGAAGGCGGCGAAGGCCCCGATCATCCCGCCGTCGACGCCGCCGACGCCCCCGGGGAGCGGCAGCAGGTTGCCCAGCATGCCGACGAAGTACGCCATGACGATGACCGCCCATGGCGGCGCCTCGCCGAACGCGTGGAAGCACGCCCAGAGGATCGCGATGTTGAACCCCCAGTAGGCCAGCACGCCGACGAGTGCGGGATCGCGGCGACCGATGTGCCCGATGGCGATCCGCACCCCGGCGGAGATCGCGGCGGGCACCGTCGCGAGCCTCGCGCCGAGCCGCGACAGCCGCCCGCCGCCGCTGGCCCACTGCGCGAAGCGGCGCTCGACGTCG